>MEQZ01000111.1:4624-6228 GCA_001770425.1 Betaproteobacteria bacterium RIFCSPLOWO2_02_FULL_65_20
ATGGAAGAAATTCTCGCCGAGGGGGACCTCGCGGCCGTGTCGGCTGCTGCGCATCGGTTCAAGGGTACGGTCTCGATGCTGGGCGCGCGATCTCGCCGCCGCATTCGCGCAGCTGCAGGCCGCGGCCAAGGATCGACGCGCTCAAGGGACTCGCCGTCGCCGGCGACGAAATCGACGGCACCCTGTGCCGCCTGACCGGCCAGACCGCGCCTGGCGGGGGGTTTCTGGTCAACCGCTACGAGATCCGCGACAAGCACGGCGCGATTCACCCCGCCTACAACGCCAAGATCAACATCCGGCTGCGCGCTGGCAAGCCGATCTTCCTCGGCATCCAGCACAAGGACCTGCAGACTCCTGCCGTCGTCTGGCCGTGACAAGCGTTGACCGGGACCGTCCCAATGGGTGACCTCCTGATGATCAACGCCCCGGCGCCGATGCGTCAAGGCAAGACCTGACCCCAGGCTTCCACGCGGCGAAGAACCATGCAATTCCGTCGTTGCATGGTGGATTTTCATGGCGTAGTATGGACCGCATGATAGCTCGAAAAACCGATATCCAAGCCGTCCGTACCGCGCTCAGGCGCAGCCGGGTGGTCGGCATCCTCGGTCCCCGCCAGTGCGGCAAGACCACCCTCGCGCGCGAATTCGTCCGAGCCGATTCCCTGAACTATTTCGACCTGGAAGCCCCGGCCAGCCTGGCGCGGCTTTCCGAGCCGCAAACCGCGTTGCGCCCGCTCAAGGGCCTGGTGGTGATTGATGAAATCCAACGCCGACCCGAACTGTTTCCCCTGCTGCGCGTTCTGGCGGATCGCCGGCCCCTGCCGGCGCGTTTCCTGATTCTGGGCAGCGCCTCGCCGGCCCTGCTGCGCCAGTCTTCCGAAACGCTGGCCGGGCGGTTGGAAACCGTCCCGCTGGAGGGTTTCCGGCTCGGCGACCTGGGGGCCGAGCGGCAGGATCGGCACTGGCTGCGGGGCGGATTCCCGCTGTCCTACACGGCGCGCAGCGAAACCGATTCGGTCCAGTGGCGCCGGCAGTTTCTCCAGACCTTCCTCGAACGGGACATCCCGCAGCTGGGCATCACGATCCCCTCCACGGCGCTGCGCCGTTTCTGGAACATGGCGGCGCATTACCACGGCCAGACCTGGAACGGCGCGGAACTGGCGCGCGCCCTGGGCGTGGGAGAATCCACCGTACGGCGCTATCTGGACCTGATGAGCGGGGTGTTCATGGTCCGGCAGTTGTCGCCCTGGTTCGAGAACCTGGGCAAGCGCCAGGTCAAGGCCCCCAAAATCTATGTGCGCGACTCCGGACTGCTGCATGCGTTATTGGGAATCACCAACCGCCGCGACCTGGAACATCACCCGAAAGTGGGCGCCTCCTGGGAAGGCTACGCCGTCGAGGAAGTTCTCAAAGCATTTCGGCCGGACGATGCTTATTACTGGGCCACGCATAACGGCGCCGAACTCGACCTGCTCCTGTTCAAGGCCGGGCGACGGATCGGCGTGGAATGCAAACGCGCGGATGCTCCCACGTTGACGCCCTCGATGCGCATCGCCCTGAGCGACCTGAAGCTGGATGAATTGCGCGTCGTCTATCCCGGAACCA
>MEQZ01000112.1:0-1175 GCA_001770425.1 Betaproteobacteria bacterium RIFCSPLOWO2_02_FULL_65_20
CGGCATTGGGGCGTACCGGCAAGCCGCTCCGACTTCTCTGCCGGATTGATTGTCTTATCCCTCATGGGATGCATGCGACAACGTCCAATAGCATCCGAGAGTAATGCGAGTGGCTTCGTGGGTATCGGCTCGATCTGGAAATCTCGGAATCAAATACCGACAAATACTTAGCGCTACTATCGGGCCTTTAACGTCTGGGCAATTGGTCTCGGGAGCTGCGATGCTTCCAAACTTACAGAGCCTCTGCCTTTTTGCGCTCGCCGAGCCTCGGCAGCCGCCGAATCGTCGCACCCGCTTTCGCTTCCGCCAATCGCAGTTCGTACATTTTCTGTAGGTTCAGCCAGACTTCCGGACTGGTGCTGAAAAAATGCGCCAGCCGCAGGGCGCTGTCGCCGTTAATGGCCCGCTGGCCGTTCAGGATTTCGGTAATCCTGTTGGTCGGGACCTTGAGCCGCCGGCCGAGCTCGGCGGCGCTCATGCCGAGTTCCTTGAGTTGCTCGGCGAGGTGTTCTCCGGGATGGATAGCGGCGCGTGCCATGCTTTGTTCCCTTACCGTGACCTGGCCGGATTTCACCGAGTGCTTGAGCCGACGGTGCGTTCCCCTTTCCGGTAGGACTCGAAGGTGCTCCTGTCACGGGTGAGCAAAGTCATCAGCTTCGGATGCACGAAAAGTTTTTCCTTGCCGAAGGTTTGTTCGTGCAGCACGCCGATGGCAACGAGTGCCTTGAGATAGCGGGATGCCGCTTGACGCCCGGCGATCTTGGCCTCGACGAGGTTTGCAATGCGGCAGTAAGGCTGCTCGAAAATGAGATCCACCAGTTCGCGGCTGTAGATCTTCGGGAGTTTCACGCGCACGTACTCAGTGGTATCGCCAGCCAGTTTGCGAACTGCGCCGATCTTTATCGTTGTCCACGCGGCCGTTTCCTCCACGGCGCGCAGCATGTATATCAGCCACGGTTCCCAGGCGCCGTCGCGCGTGACCGCGAGCAGCAGGCGGTAGTAGTCCGCTTTGTTGGCGATGATGAAACGACTGAGGTAGAGAATCGGGAGCGGCAGCAGGCCCTGCTCGACGAGGAACAGGCTATTCACTACGCGCCCGGTTCGTCCATTGCCGTCGGTGAACGGATGAATTGCCTCGAACTGGTAGTGCGCCGCGGCCATCCGCACGAGCGGGT
>MEQZ01000112.1:1194-7319 GCA_001770425.1 Betaproteobacteria bacterium RIFCSPLOWO2_02_FULL_65_20
CCGGTGGCGTCGTTCGCAAGGGCGGTGCCGGGCACCTTGCGCACACTCATCTCGACGCCCTTTATCTGGGTGCAGATCGACTCCGCGGTCCGTGTCGTCAAGGGCCGTGTCTTCAGCGCCTTGACACCTTCGAGCAGGGCGCGCCGATAGCGTAACGCCTCCTTGGTAGCGGGGTCGGCACCCGTGTCGGCTTGCAGGTGCCGGAACAACTGGTCGGCGGTGGTGACGATGTTCTCGATCTCCGAACTCGCCCGGGCTTCCAGAAGGGGGAGGGTGTTGATCAGCATCGCGGGGTTCGGGATCAGCTCCGCCGCCTGCTTCAATTCCGCGAGTGCCGCGCGTGCCGTAACGCATTGCTTCAGGACGGGCTTCGTCTCCAGTTCGGTGATGGGAGGGAGACGGGGTAGATCGTTGTAGGGTTGGTCCGGCTGCCAGCTCGCAGCGGAGCCCGTGTCGCTGGAAGTCGCTTTTCGCACCATGTTTGCAGCTTATGTCGCCGGCGGCGACAGGTCAAGACAACGTGTCGCCGAAACGCCATTATTGCGACACGAGTGCCAAACGCGGTGCGCGCAGTTGGTATCGGCGGCAGACGGTCCGGATTCGCACCCGGATCCCCACCCAAGCGGCAATTTTGCGCCTAATTCTCAGACTGGAAAACCGCCAAACTCCAGTACTGGCACGGGGTTTGGGGCATCGCCGCATCTTGACCGGCTTCATCAGCCAGTAGCGCATCTGCAGGGTCCGAAAAAACAATCGCAGGCTCCGGAGCCTGCGATCGGTTGGTGGCGCCCAGGACAAGGCATCAGGCGCCCCCCGCCGATGCCGTCAGACCTTGATCCTGAACCTGGTGGTTCAAGGCGGTCGCATTCCGGTCACATCAGGTACGTCCGACTCGGGACGCGCGCAACAGTGACACTGTGGTCCGCGACCAGGACTCAAGCTGTTGGTTCAAGAATCTCCGGGCCTTGGCGTACACCGCAGGGGACATCTCTCGGCGACGCGTACTGCCTGAGACGGGGCATTTGCCGCGAGGCGGCTCGGAACTTCTGTCAGAGCAACCGCTCCTGCGCGGCGAGCGCCTCATCGAGCGTCGCCATCATCGAATTCATTCTACGCTTTAGCGCTTCGATGTCAAAGCCGGCTTCGGCATTGCGGCAGGACAGCAGTTCGTGCGTGATGTTGAGCGCCGCCATCACGGCAATGCGCTCGGCGCTTGCGATCTTTCCCGCGCTCTTGATCTCGCCCATCTTGCGGTCCAGATACTCGACGGCCGCGAGCAGTGCATCGCGCTCATGGTCCGCGCAGGCGACTTTGTAGGTGCGGCCCGCGATGCTGGCATCGAGGGTCTTCTGTTTTGTGCTCATGGCGCGGGCATCATTCCGGAATCTGCTTCAGCAGCGTCTCCAGCCGCGCGCGCGCGCCGTTGACCTTTTCGGCGAGCCGGCTCTTGTCGCTGGTGAGCGCATCGAGCCGCGATCGAAGATCGCGATTCTCTTCGCGCAACTGCCTGCAAAGGGCCGCGGCCTGTCTGATTTTCTCCTCCAGCGCGGCGAGTTCGGCGTCCATCGGCACACTATAGATTGGAAAATTCTGTTGCGTCAAGGTGTAACGGTCGGTTTTCAATGTAGATTCATGGTCGGCACACGGCTTCTCCGTTGATCCGGGTGAAGGCGACGTGAGGTGCGGCGTGCCGATTTTCTGTAGAATGCCATCCAGCCCAAGGTGCTCCGGCGTGATTTCCTCGCGCCGGGGTGAAACGGGAAAGAGGTGCGGCTTGGTCGATTCGACCGCGGCCAATTCCTCTGCTGCCCCCGCAACGGTAAGTGTGCGCGGGCGCATCTGACCGCCGGTCCTCAACCGGCAAGCCACTGTGAACCCCCAAAGGTTCATGGGAAGGCGATGCGCCTGATCCCACAAGCCCGGAGACCGGCCCTGGGTTTGCTTGTTCGCTTCGTGATTCGTATCGCGGGGCGGACTCTGATGGAAATACCGCGGGCGGCGGCGACTCACTCGAAGACCTCAGCGTCTGCCCACGGCATTTCCTTTTAAAACCGATTCGGCTCGCGGGGACGCCTGCCGAGAGAAGGAGAATCCGTGAAAAGCAACATCGTCATCGCGCTCGCCGCCGGCGTCGCGCTCGTATCGTCGTTCCCTGTCCATTCCGAAGAAACCGTAGTCATCACCGCCACGCGCACGCCGCGCATCGTCGGAGAATTGCTGAACGACGTCAGCGTCGTCAGCCAGGAGGAGATCGCGCGTTCGGGCCAATCGACCCTGGCGGATCTGCTGCGTTCGATCCCCGGCGTCGATGTCGGCAATAACGGCGGGCCCGGGAAAACGACCTCGGTGTTTCTGCGCGGGGCGAACTCCGCGCATACGCTGGTGCTGGTGGACGGCATGCGCATCAATTCGGCGACCGTGGGAGCGACCGCGCTGGAACACATCCCGCTCGGCCAGATCGAGCGGATCGAAGTCTTGCGCGGCCCGGCTTCCAGCCTTTACGGGGCCGACGCGATCGGCGGCGTGATCCAGATTTTCACCAAGGCTCCCAAGGGGCCGGCCAGGCCCACGCTCAACGCCGGCGCGGGAAGCTACGGGACCTATACGGCGGGCGCGGGCTGGAGCGGCGAGACCAACGGCATCCTGTTCGGCCTGCAGGCAGGGCACTACGAAACCGCGGGATTTACCGCCATCAAGAATCCGGCCAGCAGCTCATTCAATCCCGACGCCGACGGCTACCGCAACACCCACTTCTCCGGCCAGGTGGCGCGCCGTTTCGGCTCCGACCATGAAGTCGGCGCCCGCGTGTTCTACAGCGACGGGTTGTCGCACTACGACAGTTCCTTTCCGGCGCGCGGTTTCGATTTCCGCCTGGCTCAAACCTTGAGTTCGCAGCAGTTGTACAGCCGCAACCGCCTTGCGCCGAACTGGCAATCGGTGCTCCGTTACGGCGACAGCGAGGACGAATCGACGAACATCACTGACGCTGCGAGCCGCTCGGTATTCAGGACCCGGCAGGGGCAGCTTTCATGGCAGAACGACATCATGCTGGGCGACCATGTGCTGATCGCGGGAATCGAGCGGTTAAACCAGAAAGTCGACGGCGATACCAGTTATGTCGTCAACGAAAGGGTGATCACGTCCGTGCTCGCCGGCTTTCAGGGCCGCTTCGGCGATCATCGGCTGCAACTGAACCTGCGCAACGACAACAACTCGCAGTTCGGCAACCGGACCACCGGCATGGCCGGCTACGGATATCAGATCACGCCCGCGCTGCGCGCGAGCTTGAACACGGGCACCGGCTTCAACGCGCCGTCGTTCAACCAGCTTTATTTCCCGGGTTACGGCGTGCCCACGCTGCGCCCGGAACAGGCGGTCAACCGCGAAGCTGCGCTGCATTTCGACAACGGGAGCAGTCAGGCGGGAATCGTGACCTACCGCAACCGGGTCACGGACCTCATCGTCAACACCGGACCGTCGTTCGCGCCCACGAACGTCGGCGAGGCGAGCCTGAGCGGAACCAGCCTCACTTACAAGGGACAGCTCGGCAATTATCGGGTGCGGGCCAACCTGGACCTGCAGGATCCGAAGGATGCCGCGACCGGAAACTTGCTGCCCCGGCGCGCGAAGCAGCACTTGAGCGCTTCGCTCACCCGCACGTTCGGGCGCTGGACGGTGGGGACCGAGCTGAGCGCTTCGAGCGAGCGCTACGACAACGCAGCCAACACCCTGCGGCTGGGCGGCTACGGCATCGTGAATGCTTACCTGGACTACGCGATCGAACCCAGCTGGTCGGTGCTGGCGCGCTTCAACAATCTGTTCAACAAGAGCTATGAGCTGGTGCGCGATTACGGCGTGCCCGGCGCCAACTTCTTTGTGGCGCTGCGTTACCAGCCGCGCTAGATGGGACCGCGTCCGTCGTTACATTCCTGCGGCGGGCGCTGTTCGGGGCTATGAAACGTCTGGCCGATTACATTGAAAGCGCCCTAGCCGGAACCATGATCTCCATGATTTTCTCAAAGCCGATATGTTGCTCGATGGCATCGGCGAGACGGTCGATCTGATGTTCGCGCAACGCCATGTAATCCGGGCTTTGCGGTTCGGCGAGTCCGGCCCAGGCCAGCAGCGCGTCGCAGGCCTCGGGAACGTCGAACAGGCCGTGAACGTAAGTGCCTGCTATGCGGCCGTCGGCGCTGATCGCGCCGTCGGCACCTTCCTGCAAGTGCGCGAACGGACGCGCAAGCGCGGGACCGGTGCTCACGCCCATGTGGATTTCGTAACCCGCGATGCGCGCGCCGCCGAAAGCGGTCACGCCTTCGACGCGGCGCAACTGCTTGTCCTTTGCAATGGAGGTTTCGAAGTCGAGCAGCGCCAGGCCCGCCACGCTGCCCGCCGCGTCTTCGAGACCCAGCGGATCATGGATGGCGCGGCCGAACATCTGAAAGCCGCCGCAGACGCCGAGCAGTTTGCCGCCGTAGCGCAGGTGGCGCAGCAGCGCATCCTCCCAGCCGTTGGCGCGCAGCCATTCGAGGTCGGCGCGCACGTTCTTGCTTCCCGGCAGCACGACCAGATCGGCGCTCGGTATGGGCGCTCCCGGACCGACGAAGGAAAAATCCACCTGCGGATGCAGGCGCAGTGGGTCGAAATCGGTGTGGTTGCTGATGCGCGGCAAAACGGGCGCGATCACGCGCAGTCCGGCGGCCTCCTTTGCCGGGCTCTCCCTGGAAATGCCGTCTTCGGCCTCGATGTGCAGGCCGTGCAGATAGGGCAGCACGCCCAGCACCGGTTTGCCGGTGCGGCGCTCGAGCCAGTCCAGGCCCGGCTGCAGCAGGCCGAGGTCGCCGCGGAAGCGGTTGATGACGAATCCCCGCACGCGCGCCTGCTCGGTGGGCGAGAGCAGCGCCAGCGTGCCGACCAGGTGCGCGAACACGCCGCCGCGGTCGATGTCGGCGATCAGGATCACCGGGCAGTCCACGGCCTCGGCAAAGCCCATGTTCGCGATGTCGCGGTCGCGCAGATTGATTTCGGCAGGGCTGCCGGCGCCCTCGACCAGCACGCACTCGAACTCGGCGCGCAGGCGCGCATAGGATTCGAGTACGGCCGCCATCGCAATGCTCTTGTAGTCGTGATAGCGCCGCGCATCCATCTCGGCGAGCGCCTTGCCGTGGATGATCACCTGGGCGCCGGTATCGCTGGAGGGCTTGAGCAGGACCGGATTCATGTCCGTGCGCGGCGCCACGCCGCAGGCTTGTGCCTGCACCGCCTGCGCGCGGCCGATTTCGCCGCCGTCGGCCGTGACCGCGCTGTTGAGCGCCATGTTCTGCGGCTTGAACGGCGCCACGCGCACGCCGCGCCGGTAGAGCACGCGCCCGAGCCCGGCGACCAGCGTGCTTTTTCCCGCATCCGAGGTGGTTCCCTGGACCATGAGGGCCATGAGCGAGCGTGTGATCATGCGGCGATTATCGCATGCGGGATTGCCTGCCCACGATGAGCGCGGCGCTCTCCATGCTGAAAGTTCTGCTCGGCGCGCTGCTGCTCGCCGCGCTCGGCGCCGGCGCGGCGCGGGCGCAAGTCACGGCAGTGGATGACACCGGCCGCACGATTCGTCTGGATCACCCGGCGCGGCGCATCGTCAGTCTCGCGCCGCATATCACCGAGCAGCTGTACGCCGCCGGCGCCGGCGCGTACCTCGTCGGCGCGGTCGAATACAGCGATTTCCCGCCGGAAGCGAGGCGCATTCCCCGTGTGGGGGACAGTTCGGCGATCGACGTCGAACGGCTGCTGTCGCTGAAACCCGACCTCGTGGTGGCCTGGTCGCAGGGCAACCCGGACCGGCAACTGGAGCAACTGCTGTCTGTGGGCCTGAGGGTGTATTTCAGCCAGCCGCACACGCTGGAGGACATCGGCTCCAGCCTGGAACGCCTGGGGGCGCTGGCCGGCACCGGCCGCGCGGCGGGCGAGGCGGCGCGCAGTTTTCGCGAGCGTGTACGCAATCTGCGCGAGCGCTATGCCGGACGCGAGCCGGTGACGGTGTTCTATCAAATCTGGAACCGGCCGCTGTACACGGTGAGCGGGCAGCAGATCATCAGCGACGTGATCCGTCTGTGCGGCGGCAGGAACATATT
>MEQZ01000113.1 GCA_001770425.1 Betaproteobacteria bacterium RIFCSPLOWO2_02_FULL_65_20
CATCCCGAGCGCGGCGTCGTCGCGCCCGGCCAGTTCATCGCCGTCGCCGAAGAGACCGGGCTGATCGCAGCGATCGGCCACATCGTCCTCGTCGAGGCCTGCGCCCAGTTCCGCGCCTGGCGGGACCAGGGAGTCGACCTGGAGTACGTCGCGGTCAACGTGTCGAGCCGGCAGTTCCGCCAGCCGAATTTCGTCGAGACCGTGGAAGCCGCGCTGCGGACAAACGCCATGCCGGCGGAATGCCTCGAACTGGAGATCACCGAGGGCGTTCTGGTGGACGGCGCCGACACCGTCGTCGATATGCTGGCCCGGTTGAAAAGCCTCGGGGTCCGGATCGCGATCGACGATTTCGGGACCGGTTATTCCTCCATGTCCTACCTGGAGCGGCTGCCGTTCGACACCCTGAAAATCGACATATTGTTCATCCGGAAAATCCGCGACGACGGCGAGGGGGGTACCATCGCGGCGACGATCGCGGTGATGGCCCACGCGCTCGGCAAAGAAGTGGTTGCCGAAGGAGCCGAAACGCAGGCGCAGGTCGATTTCCTGCGCAATCTCGATTGCGAGCTGGTGCAGGGCTACTTCTACAGCCGACCCTTGCCCGGGGAGGAACTCGCGGCGTTCGTGAGCAAACGGCAGGTGGTGGAGACCCGTTCGGCCTTGCCCTCGGCCGGTCTTGGGGGGTGACCATGGCAGTCAGGAAAAACCTGAAAAAACCGGCGGATCCAAACGAGGCGCTGCGGCGTTGCGAGGAACGCCTGAAGAGTGTTCTGGAGCTTTCTTCGGACTGGTACTGGGAGCAGGACGAGAATCTGCGCTTCACCCGGTTTTCCGGAAGGAATTTCGGCGAAGCCGGGTTCGAGTCGGCCGCCCTGATCGGCAAGACGCGCTGGGAGATCCCGGGCGCCCAGGTCGGCGTCACAGAGCAGGCCGCCGTGCAGGCCAGGATGAATGCGCGCGAGCCTTTCCGCGATCTGGAATACCGGCGCGTGGGCCCGGATGGCTCGGTTCACCATATCAGCGCCAGCGGATTGCCGGCGTTCGATGAATCCGGCGCCTTCAAGGGTTATCGGGGCGTCGCCAAGGACATCACCGAGCGCAAGCGCGCGGAGGACGAACAGCGCCGGTTCCGCGCCGCGATGGATGCGTCGGCAGACCTGATGCTTCTCATCGACCCCGTCAGCCTCCGCTATGTCGATGTCAACGATGCGGCATGCCGGGCGCTCGGCTACAGCCGGGAAGAACTGCTGACGATGGGCCCTCCGGACATCTTCTCGACGTCTCGCGAGGAGCTCACGCAACTCTACGAACGGATGATCGCGGGCGAACTGAATGCGCCGACGGTAAAAGGCCATTACCGCCGCAAGGACGGATCGAAGCTTGCGGTCGAGGCCTACCCCCGCGCGGTGCGTTCTGCGGAAGGGACCATCATTGTCTCCATCGCGCGGGACGTGAGCGAGCGCCTTGCCGCCGAGGAGGGCCTGGTTCGGTTCCGCGCTGCCATGGACACCTCGGCGGACATGATCATGCTGATCGATCGAGCGACGATGCGTTATATCGACGTCAACGCCACCGCCTGCGAGATGCAGGGCTATTCGCGCGAGGAAATGCTGCGGATGGGGCCACAGGATGTCTCCCCCGTAAGCAAAGAGGTATTGGAGCGCGCCTACGACGAATCAATCGCAAGCGGCCAGACGAGCCGCCTGCAGAGCACGCATCGCCGAAAAGACGGCACCCAATTTCCTGTCGAAATCTACCGCCGCGCGGTGCGCTCGGGCGAACGCTGGATTATCGTAGCCATCGTGCGCGATATCACCGAGCGCGTCGCCGCCGAGGAATCGCTGCGCGAAAGCGAGGCGCGCTTCCGCAGCCTCACGGAGCTTTCCTCCGATCAGTACTGGGAGCAGGACGACCAGTTCCGCTTCACCTCGATAAAAGGAACCGGTTCGGAAAGGCTCAACCTTGGCGCCGGCCAGCAGCTTGTCGGCAAGAAGCGCTGGGAACGGAACTACATCAACATGACCGCGGAGGACTGGGCTGCGCATATCGCAACTCTGGAGGCGCACCAGCCGTTCCATGACCTGGAGCTGTGCCGGCAGGACGAATCCGGCGAGAAGGTCTGGGTCGGCGTCAGCGGCCAGCCGGTGTTCGACCAATCCGGCGCCTTCAAGGGCTATCGCGGCGTGGGCAAGGACATCACCGTGCGCAAGCTGGCCGAGGAGCGCGTCCAGCACCTCGCGCATCACGACGAGCTCACCTCGTTGCCCAACCGGACGATGTTCGGCGAAATGCTGAACCTCGAGATCCAGCAGGCGCGGCGCTACAAGCGCAACTTTGCGGTGCTGTTCATCGACCTGGACCGCTTCAAGGTCATTAACGATACCCTCGGTCACGAGGCCGGTGACACTCTGCTGCGAGAGATCGCGACGCGCCTGACTCAGAGCCTGCGCTCGAGCGACGTCGTGGCCCGGCTGGGCGGCGACGAGTTCGTGGTGCTGGTGCAGGAGGTGAACGATGCGAAATACATTGCGACCGTCGCGCGCAAGATTCTCTCGGCCGTCATCAAGCCGATGCTCATCCAGGGGCAGGAGTGCGGGGTGACGGCAAGCATCGGCATCTGCATGTTCCCGGCGGACGCCGAGGACCAGCAGTCGCTGATGAAGAACGCCGACATCGCCATGTACCGCGCGAAGGAAGAGGGCAAGAACACCTACCAGTTCTACTCCCGGGAAATGAACGTTCACTCACGCGAACGGATGGCGCTGGAGACGAGCCTGCGCCACGGCCTGGAGCGCAACGAATTCCTCCTCCACTATCAGGCCAAGCTCGATCTCAAAACAAGGCAGATCACCGGCGTGGAGGCGCTGGTGCGCTGGCAGCATCCCGACCTCGGCATGATCCCGCCCGACCAGTTCATCCCGCTCGCGGAGGAAACCGGGCTCATCGCGCCGCTCGGGAAATGGGTGCTGAACACAGCCTGCGCGCAGAACGTCGCCTGGCAGCGGGAGGGCTTGCCGCCCCTGCGCATGGCGGTCAATCTTTCGGCACGCCAGCTCGCCGATGAAGATCTCCTCAAGAACATCGCCGAGGCGTTGAACGAGAGCGGAATGAAGGCGGAATTGCTGGAGATGGAACTCACCGAGAACATGGTGATGCAGAACGCCGAACGGGCAGGCAAGTTGCTTGCCGCGCTCAAGCAGCTGGGCGTGCGCCTGGTCATCGACGATTTCGGGGTCGGCTACTCCTCGCTTGCGATCCTCAAGCGCTTTCCGATCGACACCCTCAAGGTGGACCGCTCTTTCATCCGCGACATCCCGCAGGATTCCGAGGATAAGGCGATAACTCGAGCGATCATCGCCATGGGCAAGATCCTCAACCTCACCGTCGTCGCCGAAGGGGTCGAGACCCTGGAGCAGGAGACGTTCCTGGGCGAGCACGGCTGCGATGAAACTCAGGGCTACTATTTCAGCAAGCCCGTCGCCAGCGACCAGTTCGCCGCGCTGCTGCGCCGGCACATCGAGGCTACGAAATGACGGGGACCGCGAGACGCCCGGAAACGGCCGGCTCACCCGGATCGGCCTGCCGAAGAGGTATCCCTGCATCTGGTCGCAGCCGAGCCGCGGCAATACTTCCGCGTGGTTCCCCGCGTCGATGCCCTCGGCGGCCACCTTCAACCGCAGCGAATGGCCATCGAGATGATGGTCGAGACCAGCCGCATGGATCGAGCAGGCGCTCGCCGCAGAGCCGCAGACCGTTCACCGGTTCGACGACCTCGCGGATTAGTTCACGGCGCCATGGCGTCGGCCGGGACTGCCTGCCGAGTCCAGACCGGAAACACCTCGCGACGCCGTGGGCGGCAATGGCAGGCCGCGCTCGCCAAGTACGTCGCGCAGAAGGTTGGGATAGTCGGTGATGATGCCGTCCACGTTCCACTCGATCAGCCGTTCCATGTCTGCGCGGTCATTCACCGTCCAGGCGACGATTTTGAGGCCGAGCGACTTCGCCTCGGCGAGCAGATCGCGCCTGAGATCACCGAAGTAGGGCGACCAGACCCGTCCCCCGGCCGCCTTGACCATGCGCGGCACCGAGCCGTGATCGGAATACTGCACGCCCGCTGTCCAGGGTGAGCCGGCTGCCTGACCGGCGCCGATGTTGTCGAGCGAATCGCGTTGCGCGGAGAGGTATGCCGTGCCGATCTCGGGCGCCTCGTGCTGCACCGTGGCAAGCGTGCGCCAGTCGAACGATTGTACCGTAACACGCTCCTGCATTCCGGCGGCGCGCACGGCCCCGATCAGCGCTCGGGCGAATGCCTCGGGCGGCAGCGTGTCCGCGGGCGCGAGCGGCGAGATCTTGGTCTCTATGTTGAAGCGCAGGCCCGGGTGGCCGGCGTGGCGCGAGAGATCGAACAGGCTGTCCAGTGCCGGGATCCGCACGCCGTCCATCGGGCGTTGTCGCGGAAAGCGCCGCGAGTAGTCGCTTCCCGGCCGAATCCGGCCCACGTCGTAACGCCGCAGATCGTGGAAGCTGAGCTCATGAATCGCGGGCGTCGGCGCCCGCAGCCAGCGGCCGTCGGGTCCGCGCGCGATGTCCGGATTGAGGCGCAAGTCGTGGTGAACCACGACGATGCCGTCGCGTGTCACACCCACGTCGAGCTCCAGCGTCGAGACGCCGATCCGCAGCGCGCGCGAATCCAGGCAGCGTGTTTTCCGGGGCGAGGCCTCTCGCGCCGCGATGGCCCTGCAGGTCGAAGGCGGCGGCTGAAACGGCTGAAACGGCAAACAGAATTTCCACGACTGCGAGAGCGGCGCGGCGTAGAAACCCATCGCCGCGATGGCATTGGAGGTGGCCTGTCATGGCTGGCATGGAAGAGAGACCAGCCGAGGACCGGTGGCGAGACTAATCCGCTTTCCCCCGCAGATCGATCATGCGGGTCGCCGGAGTCTCGGGGATCCGCAGGCGCAGGTAAGGCTTCCCAGAGGCTATGTGGCAACCGTAGCACTGGAGCATGGTTCCACGATAGGCCAGCTCGAATGCCTTCAGGTCCCGCTTGTTGATCGAAGCTCTGGCGTCGGAAAGACCCGAGCTTTCGACACCTTGAAGAATGGGCCGCAGGTCGATTTCCCCACTTGACGCAAGCTTGCGAACCGGCCGCATTCGAACAGCCCAGTTCAGATGCGCCCGGGTCTCGTTGAGATAAAACTCCGCAAGAGGCCAATTGGCGTTCTGGGCCGCGAACCACAGGTTCGCGAAGTGGTAGTCCACGTCAGCCACCGCATGCGCCTGGTCGGGAAGCAGCCGTTTGAGCGTCTCCACCTCTTCCCTCAGCGACGCAATATCGGGTTGCGCCGCACTTCCTCCCTGGGCATGGGCACTCTTGGTGTGAAC
This sequence comes from Betaproteobacteria bacterium RIFCSPLOWO2_02_FULL_65_20, assembly GCA_001770425.1. Lineage (GTDB taxonomy): Bacteria > Pseudomonadota > Gammaproteobacteria > Burkholderiales > SG8-39 > JACQTO01. Next base: position 5,386 of record MEQZ01000113.1, read on the forward strand.
AACGCTTACCACCCCGATGCCGGCCAGAAGGCTCAGGCTGGCAATCGCCAACAGACCCGATTTCATGCGATATCTCCTCGAAGCAGACTCGTTCAATGCGGCAATCCGGACCGTTCAGTCGTGGCGCACCTCACGAATAAGCTCCTGAATTTTCACCTTCACGCCCGATAACGTTTTCATGATGCAGGATGTGTACGCGGACGAACGCCAGGAATACATTTCAAGTATTCACGTTGTTCGTCATTATCGGGATCCGATATAATGATGGCACAAATCAAGGGTGCGAACCGGAGCCCTGCGGAAAAGACCCGACCCGCTCCGTGGCAACACGAGGTTATGTCAAAACCATGCAAGCAAATGCGACTGAACAGAACAGCCGGAAAATTCACCCAGTAGCCATCTTCTGGGTCTTTCTCAAGCTGGGATGCACATCGTTCGGAGGGCCGATCGCTCACATCGGATATCTTCGCCACGAATTCGTGGAGAAGCGCAAGTGGCTGGACGATAACGCGTACACGGATCTCGTGGCGCTCTGCAATTTTCTGCCGGGGCCGGCAAGCAGCCAGATCGGAATCGCGCTGGGCGCGCTCAAGGCGGGACTTCCCGGGGGCTTCGCCGCCTGGCTGGGATTCACCATGCCCTCCGCTTTGGCATTGCTGCTGTTCGCCCACGGGTTCACCGCCCTCGGACTGTCGGCCGATACCGGCTGGATCCACGGTCTGAAGATCGTGGCGGTCGCCGTGGTCGCGCAAGCGGTCTGGGGAATGGGGAAGACGCTGTGTCCTGACCGTCTGCGGGCGACGCTGGCCATCGCA
>MEQZ01000114.1 GCA_001770425.1 Betaproteobacteria bacterium RIFCSPLOWO2_02_FULL_65_20
CATGGACCTGACCGTCGTGCTGAGCCCGATGGCCTGGGGGCGCCTGGGCGTCGACGTGATGGCCAACTGGATGAAGGGCGAGCGCCCCAAGCAGCATGTGTTCATCAAGCACATCCTGGCAACGAAGGAAAACGCGGCGAAGTACATGCCGCCAAAGCAGAAGTAGCGGGTCACGCTGAAATTCGGCCCGAGGGCGGGCGGCTAGCGCGCCAGTTTCCGGTTCGCGCGCGCTGGGATCGGCCGGCTTGCGTCCGTTCTGCGATCGCGCGAGGCGGATAACGCCGGATGCGGCACGGTGCGGGGCGCGAGGACGTTCGGTTCGTCTGGGAATCGTACGCTGCCAGCCTCTCCGCCGCGAGCAATTGCTCACCGGGTGATCCTCTGCTCGCCGCGCGCATCGGCGCGGGTCCCCTGCGCCGTCGACGGTTTCCTGATCGGAGTGTTCGGCTACGCGGGCAGGTACGAATCCGCGAGCAGTTCGCGGTCCTGCAGCCGCGGAACCACGTCGAGCGTGGACAGCTGCGCGGCGTAACGCACCTCGTGCTCCAGCCCGCGCTCGGCCATCATCCTGCCGACGCGGCATCCGAGCAGGCTCGGCTCCGGATCCCCGTTCAGATAGAGGGCGCGCGCCGCACGCGCGGCGTCGGAGAAGTCGGCGTGTTCGCCCAGGCGCGCGGCAAGCAGGTCAACCAGATAGCCTGCGCCGTAGAAGTCCTCGAAGTTGAAATTGTTCATCGAGCCGGCGCAGATGAGCAGCACGGTCTGGTCCCGGTGTGCGGTCACCAGGCGCTCGACCAGCGCGCGGCCGTTCAGGAGCGCGCCGCAGTAGACTTCGGCTGCGGCGGCGCAGGCGTTCATCGCGACGGTGCCGTTGGTGGTCGAGTAGACAAGCCGGCGTCCTGCGATGCCGTGCTCGACCAGCGCAAGCGGCGTCGGCGGAGCGAAGCCCTCGATGGTCTTCGCGTAGAGTTCGCCCGCCATCACGAACGAGCCCGGGGCCAATCCGGCCGCGACGGCCCGCGCGGCGGCCTCGTCGGGCACCGGAACCACCGCGGTCGCGCCGCGGGCCAGCGCCGTGACCATGGTCGAGGTCGCGAACAGCACGTCGAGCACGACGGCCACCTTGCCTGCCAGGCGGACCGTATCGAGTTCCTCTTTCTTGGTGAGGACGTGGATCTTGTGGTTGAGGATCATGGGTCACGAACCGGCGGCCGGCGGCCGAGTATGCCGTGGCCGTCCATGATCATGACCAGCTGGCCCTCCTGGTTGACCACTTCCCAGTGGTGCAGGACGCTTCCGCGGTCGGGCTTGGTGCGCGAGATCTTGGCCTCGATCACCGTCATTTTCATGCGCAGGCGGTCGCCGGGCCGCACCGGGTGCAGCCAGCGCAGGTGCTCCACGCCAGGCGAGCCCAGGCTGACGCAGTTCAGCAAATACCGGTCGCACATCATCCGCATGCACAGGCTCACCGTGTGCCAGCCGCTGGCGATCAGGCCGCCGTAAGGGGAGTTCTTTGCGGCAGCCTCGTCCACGTGGAAGTACTGCGGGTCGAAGCGCGTTGCAAAGTCGACGATCTCTTCCTTGGTGACGACCGGACCCTCCATCTCCCAGACATCCCCGGGGGCGAAATCCTCGAAGTAATACTTGCGAGGCATGGGCTCTCACTGCGCCGGCGTGCGGCGCCGGTAATGCTGCCTGCCGGTCATGGAGCACACGACCTGGTCCTTCTGGTTGAGCACATCCCAGCGGAATTTCACCGTGCCGCGCGCCGGATCCTTCTGCGATGGCGTCTGTTCGAGCACCGTCGTGTGCAGCCGCAGTGCGTCGCCCGGCCGCACGGGCTTGAGCCAGCGCAGCTCCTCCAGGCCCGGGGAGCCGATGCACGTGGTCTGGAGCAGGTAGCCGTCGCACATGAGCCGCATCGCCACGCTGCAGGTCTGCCAGCCGCTGGCGATCAGCCCGCCGAAGGGCGAGGACTTCGCCGCTTCCTCGTCGGTGTGGTAGGACTGCGGATCGTACTCGCGCCCGAACGCCATGATCTGCTGCGCGGTGAGCAGTCGTGGCGGCGACTCGTATTCCCAGCCTGGGGTGAAGTCTTCCCAGTAGTACTTGATCGTGGTCATCGTCGGGGTCCGGTAGTCTGCGGGGCGGGAGCGATGGCGAAGGCGCACTCGATGCCGGACCCGCCAGGCTCGCCGCTGCGGCGAAGCTCGCAAAGGTCTTCATTATAATCGGAGGAGCAGGCGGCGGGACCGCGCTAGCGCGGCGTGCCGCCGCCGGTTTCAGGCGTCACGCGCTCGAATGCCAGGACCGCCTTGCGGAAGGGTTCGGGCCACTGCGCCGATTTGCGCGTCTTCGGGTCGGCGTTGACGTAGATGAGTTCGCCGCTGGTGATGTGCGCTTCGCCGAGCCAGACCCCCAGAACGAACTGCAGCGAGGATCGGCCGATGCGACCGACCCGGCAGCCGATGTCCAGCACGTCGTCGTAGGTCGCCGAGCCGTGATACTCGGCGCTCGCCTTGACCGCGTAGACGTCGGTGCCGTGGGCGTCCACGTATCCTTCGGGGTAGGGGATGCCGATGGCGCGCCAGTATTCGGCGACCGCAACGTCGAAATAGAGGAAATAGTGGCCGTTGAACACCACGTTCTGCCGGTCGACCTCCGCCCAGCGCACCCGCAGCTGGTGAAGGAAAGTAAAATCGTCTCGTCTCATGCCTGCTCCGATGGATTGATCTGCGGATGAAAGCATAGCAAAGACAAGGTGAATGGACGAAATCGTGCTGCGCTCGATGCTGAAGTGGCCGAATGTGCCCTCGGTCTACGGGTGGTTGCGCCTGGACCGGCGCGGACGCTGGGCCATCCGCATGCCCCCGGCGCAGGGGGCAGGCGACACAGAGCCGCGCTTCGATCGCATCGTCAACCCGGCCATGATCGAGTTCATCGGCCGCAATTACTCGCACGACGCCGAGGGCCGCTACTTCTTCCAGAATGGCCCGCAGCGCGTGTACGTGGCCCTGGAATACACGCCGTGGATCTACGGTCTGGACGGATCAGGGCGGGCGCTGGTTGCGCATACCGGCGTTTCAGCCGGTTCGCCGAACGCGGCATATTTCGACGAGCGGGGCGGGCTCGTCCTTGCCTGCGAGCCGGGCGTGGGCGTGGTGCTCGACCGCGATCTCGCGGTCATTGCCGAGCGGTTCGCCGACCGCGCGGGGCACGCTCTGGCCCCGGAGACGCTGCTCGAGCAGGCGCGTGCCGGACAGGGCGTCGAGGCGCGGCTGATGGGCGCCGACCTGACCGTCTCGTCCATCCGCTCCGGGGAACTCGCGGCGCGCTTTGGTTTTGTTCCACGCCCGGTGCCGCCCGAAGGACAGCCGGATTGCTGAACGCCGGCAGGCCGCGAGGCTTCGCAGGCCTTATAATCCAGCGCATGAAATTCACAACACTCGGGTACAAAGGTCTGGGCGCAGTGCTGGCGGCATCGCTTGCCGGCTGCGGCGGTTTCAGCCTCGGCAGCCTCAATCCGTGGAGCGGTCCGGTCGAACGGGGGAGGATGGTGCCGGCCGACGCCACCGAGTACGCCTGCGATGGCGGCAAGCGCCTCGTGGTTCAGCGACTGCCGGGCGCGGTGATGATCATGTTCCCGGAACGCGATTTCCGGCTCGATCAAGCGGCCGCGGGGGCGCGCTACACCAACGGCAGCACCACGCTGCTGCTGAACGGCGACCAGGTTTCCCTCGAGGAAGAGGGCGTAGTGACCTTTACGGCCTGCCGCAAAGCCCCGGCCTGAGCGCACGCATCGCCGCGCGCGCCACGTCGAGAGCCATCATGGATCTCAACTACTCGGCGGAAGAACTCTGTTTTCGAGACGAAGTGCGCGCCTTCGTGCGCGACAACCTGCCGCAGGACATTGCGCGCAAGGTGCTCGATCACCGGCGGCTGCACAAGGACGACATGGTCCGCTGGCAGGATATCCTGGCCGCGAAGGGCTGGCTGGTGGGCCCCTGGCCCAGGGAATACGGCGGCTGCGGCTGGTCGAGCGTGCAGGCGCACATTTTCGACGAGGAGACCGCGGCGCTCGGCGCGCCGCGGCTGGTTCCCTTCGGTCTGGCGATGGTCGCGCCGGTGATCATGGCCTTTGGCAGCCCCTGGCAGAAGGAGCATTACCTCGCGCGCATCCGGGAGAACAAGGACTGGTGGTGTCAGGGCTATTCGGAGCCCGGCTCGGGGTCGGACCTTGCCTCGCTCAAGATGCGCGCAGTCCGCCAGGGCGACCATTACGTCGTCAACGGCCAGAAGGCCTGGACCACGCTCGCGCAGCACGCCAACATGATCTTCTGCCTGGTGCGCACCTCCACGGAGGCGCGCAAGCAGGAGGGCATATCGTTTCTGCTGATCGACATGCGGTCGCCGGGCGTGACGGTGCGGCCGATCATCACGCTGGACGGAGAGCATAACGTCAACGAGGTGTTCATGGAAGACGTGCAGGTGCCGGTCCGCAATCTGGTCGGCGAGGAGGGCAAGGGTTGGACCTACGCCAAGTATCTGCTCGGCCACGAGCGAACCAACATCGCCGGCGTAGGCGCATCCAAGCGCGAGCTCGCCGCACTCAAGGAAGTCGCGCAGCGCGAGTTTCGCGATGGCAGGCCGCTCGCCGAAGATCCGATCTTCGCCGCGCGCATCGCGCAAGTCGAGATCGAACTGATGGCGCTCGAGATGACGGTGATGCGCGTGCTCTCGGCCCGGAGCGAGGCACCCGGACCGGAGGCATCGATACTGAAGATCCGGGGCACGGAGATACAGCAGACCCTGACCGAACTGATGATGGAGGCGCTGGGGCCCTACGCGCTGCCGTTCGACCCGGAGGCGATGGAACTCGAATGCGCAGGCGAGCGCGTCGGCCCGGATTACGCCGGCCCGCTGGCCGCGCATTACTTCGGCTACCGCAAGGTCACGATCTACGGCGGCTCCAACGAGATTCAGCGCAACATTATCGCGCAGATGGTGCTGGGACTATGAAGGTTCGACGTCGGCATGGGAATGCCGCCCTGCGGCTCGAGCGCAGCCAGCATGGGCGGAGAATTTGGATTTTCATATCTCTCCCGAAAACGGGAGATGTAACACGGCAAAAAAAACAGACCATTTGATTCCGCCTACGCCGGCTCAGAACATGGACTTTAGCTTTTCCGAAGAACAGACCCTGCTGCGGGACACGCTCAAGCGCTTCGCGCAGAAGGAATACACGTCGGAGAAGAGGCGCGGCATCCTGAAATCCGCCGAGGGTTTTTCTCGCGAGGTTTGGGCGCAGCTTGCGCAGATGGGCGTGCTCGGTTTGCCGTTCCCGGAGGAATGCGGCGGTTTCGGCGGCGGCGCCGCCGAGACCCTGATCGTGATGCAGGGGATCGGCAGCGGCCTGCTGGTCGAGCCCTATCTGGCGACGGTGGTGCTCGGGGGCGGGCTGCTGCAGGCGCTCGGCGAGGGCCAGGCGCACAAGCGGATGCTCGCGCAGGTCGCCGAAGGCAGGCTGCTACTCGCTTTCGCCCATGGCGAGCCGCGCTCGCGCTACGCGCTCGCGCAGGTGGAGACGCGCGCGCTGCGCGACGGGCGAGGCTGGAAGCTCTCCGGACGCAAGGCGGTCGTGCTGCACGGGGCGCAGGCCGACCGGCTGATCGTTTCGGCACGCACCGGTGGCGCGGCGGCCGACGAGGCCGGGATCAGCCTTTTCGTGGTCGATCGCGGCGCGGCCGGAATGAGGGTGCGCGACTGCCGCACCATCGATGGCCTGCGTGCGGCCGAGGTGGGACTGGACGAGGTGCGCGTGGGTCCGGAGGCGCTGCTCGGGGCCGAAGGCGGGGCATTCCCGGCGATCGATCAGGTGATCGATGCGGGCGCCGCGGCGCTGTGCGCCGAGGCGGTCGGCGTGATGGAAACCCTCAACGCGCAGACCCTCGATTACCTGAAGACGCGGCAGCAGTTCGGCCAGCCGATCGGGCGGTTCCAGGTGCTGCAGCACCGCGCGGCCGACATGTTCATTCACTGCGAGCAGTCCCGCTCGATCGCGATGCTCGCGGCGATGAAGGCTGTCTGCGGCGATGCGAATGAACGGCGCCGCGCGGTGTCCGCGGCGAA
>MEQZ01000115.1:0-4014 GCA_001770425.1 Betaproteobacteria bacterium RIFCSPLOWO2_02_FULL_65_20
GTCAACGTGCGCTTCGGCATCCACCCGGTTGCCGGGCGCATGCCCGGTCACATGAACGTGCTGCTGGCCGAGGCCAAAGTGCCTTACGACATCGTGTTCGAGATGGACGAGCTGAACGAGGATTTCCCGAATACCGATGTCTCAATGATCATCGGCGCCAACGACATAGTGAATCCGGCCGCACAGGACGACCCGACGTGCCCGATCGCCGGGATGCCGGTGCTGGAAGTCTGGAAGGCCAAGACCTCGATCGTGATGAAGCGCAGCATGGCCTCGGGCTACGCGGGTGTCGACAATCCGCTGTTCTACAAGGACAACAATCGCATGCTTTTCGGCGATGCCAAGAAGATGCTGGACGAAGTGCTGGTTGCGCTGAAAGCCTGAACGACGGCGGAACACCGCAACAAGACGGCCGTGTCCCTAAGGACGCGGCCGTTTCCGCTTCAGGGGGCAGCAGCGTGTAGAATTTGCCGGCACGGGTTCGTGTGTATTGAATTTTGGGGAGAGCTCCGGTGACCATCGGCAAGTCCAGGGAAGCACGCGCGAAGATCATGGGGCGCATCCGCAAGGCGCAGGCTCACGGCCCGGGCGACGGATCGGAGGCACAGCTGGAGGCCGTCAGGACCTATCTCAGGGCGCATCCCCGAGGACCGCTGCCCGATGTAAGCGGTGATCTGGTGGCGCGCTTCCGCGCCCGGGCCGAATCGATGCAGAGCACGACCGAGGACGTGGCAGCCGAGGCCGACGTGCCGGAGGCGGTGGCGCGCTACCTGACGGCCCACAAGCTGCCGGTCGCCGGCTGCGTCTGGCCGGCGCTCTCGCACCTGGACTGGCGCGGTGCCGGCCTTGCGCTGGACGCGCGGGCGCCCCGGCGCGAGAACGGCGGTGATGACCTCGTAGGGGTCACCGGCGCGTTCGCCGGAATCGCGGAAACGGGAACCCTTATGGTCGTCTCGGGCCCGGACACGCCCGCGTCTACCAGCCTGCTGCCCGAAACGCACGTCGCCATTCTCGACGCGCGGCGCATCGTTCCGCGCATGGAGGAGGCCTGGGACCTTGCGCGCCAGGCCTACGGACAGTTTCCGCGCGCCATCAATTTCATTTCCGGACCCTCCCGGACCGGTGATATCGAGCAGCAACTGGTGCTTGGAGCACACGGCCCGTACCGGGTGCACATCGTCGTCGTGCGCGGGTAACACCTGCGGCGCCGGGCGGCTCGCGCACGCGCCCGATGGCGCTTGATTCATGCTCTAATTGACGCGCGCCCGGCTCTCCTGCGAGCATGACAAGAGCGTGTCCCAGACATTTCTCATCTGGCTTGAATTCGGCGCCTGCGCGGCCCTGATTACGCTGGCCGGCTGGCGTCTTTCGCTGTACGGCGATGTGATCGCGGAGAAGACCGGGCTGGGAGGGACGTGGATCGGCGTCGTGCTGCTGGCGTCGGTCACTTCGCTGCCGGAACTGGCGACCGGGGTGAGCGCGGTTGCCGCCGCCGATGCGCCCAATATCGCTGTAGGCAACATCCTGGGCGCCTGCGTGCTCAATCTGACTTATCTTGTGGTGTTGGACCTGGTTCACCGCGAGCAATCGATCTACACCAAGGCCAGACAGGGACACATTCTTTCCGCCGGTTTTTGCGTGCTGCTGCTCGGCTTTATCGGCTTCAGCCTGTTGCTGGCCCAAAGGATAGACGGCCTGTCCCTGGGACATGTCGGCATCTATTCCCCCGCGATCGTCGTGCTGTACCTGCTTTTCATGCGCGTTGTCTTCAGTTACGAAAAAAAGCAGATGGCGGCGTATGTCGAAGAAGCAGCCGAGCGATATCCCCACCTCACGCTCACGCAGGCAATCGTCCGCTTTTTGCTGGCGGCCCTGGTGGTCGTCGGCACCGGGACGTGGCTGCCGTTCGTCGGCGAGGACATTGCCGGACTTTACGATTGGAATACGTCGTTTGTCGGCGCATTGTTCATTGCCGCGGCCACCTCGCTCCCGGAACTGGCGGTCACGCTATCGGCGCTGCGTCTGGGCGCGCTGGACATGGCGATCGGGAACCTCCTGGGGAGCAACCTGTTCAACCTGTTGATCCTGGCCGTCGACGACGTGTTCTACTGGCGCGGCCCGCTGCTGTCGCATGTGTCAGCGACGCACGCCATTTCCGTGATGTCGGCGCTGACGATGACCGGTGCCGTGATCGTCGGCCTTCTGTACCGGCCGCCGGGCCGGCTTTTCAGGACCGTGGGATGGATCAGTGTCCTGCTGCTGTGGGTCTACGTGCTGAACGCCTATGTCCTGTTCCGCTTCGGTGGCTGACGCGCGTAACGAGCCGGTTCTCGTGACGCGCGCCATCGCCATGATCTGCGCCATGCTTCCCAACTCGACGTACAGTGTCGTTCAATCCTAGGCGTCACCGTCGGAATAAGGCGCGTCCGCCGTCACCACTGATTACCGACTGTCATGCGGCTCATAAGCGCGGCAAGGCCCCAGTATCGCCGCGATCACAACCGCGTTCTGCGCCTCCCGCTTGGTTCCCATCAACGATTTCCGGGAAAAACGACGTTTCGCAAGCCTAGAGGACGCGCTCGGCGCCTCGGTTCGACCGAAATGGCCGACCGTCACTCGGGATACCGAAGCCGCCGGCCGGATTTCCTCCACCTCCTCGGGAACTTGCGGCAGATCCTCATCGGGCGTGGATTCCTGCTGCGCTTGCCGTCCGGATCGCTTCACCATGTATTGGAACAGCAATAGGGCGGCAAAAATCAGGCCATAGATCAGTTCCGGGGGTAAATTCTTCATGGTTGTCTGCCTTAGGTCCTCGGAGCTGCAGCGCCGTCATCTCCGGTGCTGGCGATCTCGTCGCGCATGGCCGTATCGGCCTGCAAGTTCTTCATGCGGTAATAGTCCATGATGCCCATGTTGCCCTGGCGGAAGGCCTCGGCCATGGCACGCGGCACTTCGGCTTCCGCCTCCACCACCCGCGCCCGCATCTCCTGCTCCAGCGCGACGGCCATGGCGCGACGCTCCTCGGCTTTCGCCTGGGCAATCTGCTTGTCCGCGTTGGCCTGATCGATTTGCAGCTTGGCGCCGATATTCTGGCCCACATCGACGTCAGCGATGTCGATGGACAGGATCTCGTAGGCCGTACCCGCGTCCAGGCCCTTGGAGAGGACATGTTTTGAGATGTGATCCGGATTCTCGAGCACGTTCTTGTGGCTCACGGCCGAACCGATGGTGCTCACCATGCCTTCGCCGACGCGCGCGATGATCGTCTCCTCGCCGGCGCCTCCCACCAGCCGGTCGATGTTGGTTCGGACCGTCACGCGGCAAACCGCAATGAGCTGGATGCCGTCCTTGGCCACGGCCGCGATTTTCGGCGTTTCGATCACCTTGGGGATAACCGACATCTGCACCGCTTCCAGCACATTGCGTCCGGCCAGATCGATGGCTGCGGCGCGCTTGAAGGGCAAGGCAATGTTGGCCTTGTCGGCCGAAATCATGGCGTTGACGACCCTCACGACGTTGCCGCCCGCAAGATAGTGGGCTTCCAGGTCGTTGATGGAAATATCGAGGCCGGCCTTCACCGCGCTGATCCGCGCGGTCACCACCGTGGTGGGCGGAACGCGGCGCAGGCGCATGCCGATCAGGGTGAACAGTCCCACGTAGGCCCCGGAAGCCCAGGCAGCGATCCAGAGCGGAATGGGGACCAGGTACAAAAGAAATACCAGCCCGGCCACCACCAATATGAGCAATCCGAAGCCTCCGGTCAAACCAGTCTCGATTCCAGTCATCTGATATTCCTTTCGGTTGTGATGTGCGGTATTCGCCGCACGACGATTCGGTTGCCGTCCACGCGCGTCACCTCGACGAATTGGCCGGCATCGATCAGTTCCCCGTCAGACACGACATCGACGCGTTCTCCGTCGATCTCGGCGATGCCTGCCGGTCGCAGCGGCGACGATGCCCGCCCTTGCTTCGCCATCCAGCGCAGGTCGCTATCCGGCGCCGAACCGTGCATGT
>MEQZ01000115.1:4028-5725 GCA_001770425.1 Betaproteobacteria bacterium RIFCSPLOWO2_02_FULL_65_20
AGGGAAATAACGACGCGCCCCGCGGCCAGGAGAACGACCTCCGATGTGTCCCCGGCACCGACCAGGCTCAGGACGAGGCTGGCGAGGATCGCGACGATCCCCAGTACCCCGGCAATGCCAAAACCCGGAATGACGAAAATCTCCAGCACCAGGAGTATGACGCCGCCCAGCGCCAGCAGCAGTTCCTCCCAGCCGACCAGTTGGACCAGCCAGTGGCCCCAGAAGAACAGCGCAAGACTCCCGATACCCAGGCCGCCCGCGACGCCGAAGCCGGGCGTCCGGAGTTCCACAAAAATCCCGAGCATGCCGAGGCTGATGAGCAGGGAACTGACCACCGGATGCGTCAACCAGCGAACCAGATTCTCCGCCCAGTTGGCCGAGGCGCGCCGGATTTCGGCTCCGCCCAGCCCCAGCTTCTCCAGCGCGCTCTCGAGGGTGTCGGCGCGGAAATCTGCGAGCTTGTGCTTGAGGGCTTCCTCGGTCGTCAGCGTGAGCAGCTTGCCTTTGCCGATGACGCCGCGGATCTCCACGTCGGCGTCCACCATCGCCTCGGCAAACAGCGGCGGCCGCTTGCGGCTCTCGGCGGTGGCGCGGAACTCCTTCCTGACGTAGGAAACCGTTTTTTCTCCGACCGGCTGTGCCGCCTCGCCGGACTGCCCCATCTGCACCGGCGTTGCCGCCCCGATCGTTCCCCCCTCGGCCATGACGATATTTTCGGCGGCGAGACTGATCAGCGCGCCGGCCGAGATGGCCCGCTTGTTCACGAAGGCGACGGTCCGCACCTTGGCGCGCAGGAGCGAATCGCGAATCTGCACCGCCGCGTCGACTCGTCCGCCAAACGTGTTGATGTCCAGGACGACGGCTGCGGCGCCCGCCGCTTGCGCTTCGTCGATGACGCGCTGGACGAAGGGCGCAAGTCCGAGGTCGATGATGCCCTCGATGGGCGCCACATACACGACAACAGGCCGCTTTTCCTGCGCGAATGCGGGCGCGAGCGCCGCAAAACAAGCGAAGACGACCAGGAACAGGCTTCCGATCCGGATCATCATGCGCCGTGACGTCGTGCTCTTTCGGTCTGCGAGGAGGGTGATGGGGACGGCGCGTCTCATGGCGATTCCATGGCAGGCTGGCGGTTCGCGGATTCCCGCTACTCACGCGTTACTATCGGCGAAGCTTAGCAGGTGTGGCGGACGGGTGAACGGATTGTACGTCGAGACGTACCGCGTCGCCTTGGCCGGGACGCAGCCGGTGTAGCGACAGCGAACGACAGGGCGCGCCTCGCGACGGGCGCCCCCATCCGCGGCGTGGCGGGCACCGGCGGTGCGAACTTCGGAACGGCGGAGGAATTTGGCCCGGGGTCGTTCAGATCCGGACTCCGTCAACTCCCTGGTCCAGTGACGGGGCCGCCGGCTGCGGCCTTGCCGGCGGAGCCTTGTCCTGCATGCGGTACAGTCCCTTGACGACATTGCGGCCGGCGCGTTCCGCCGCACGGTCGATCGCCGCGTAAAGATCGCCGCGCATCGGCTGGACCTGGTCATCGCCGGCGCGCCGATTCCTGCCTCGGTGAGGGTGCGGGCCTACAACCACCGGCTCGGGGAATCGGGGGTGAGCTTCTTCGCGTCAGCCGGGCTCTTCCGGCGCTGCCGGGGAAAATTTCCTGGCTGTCTGGACGGTGCTCCGATGCTGATGTACGGGCA
>MEQZ01000115.1:5769-9944 GCA_001770425.1 Betaproteobacteria bacterium RIFCSPLOWO2_02_FULL_65_20
ACAAACTCCGGCCCCGGGTGATCGGAGAGTTCGACGACAGCGCGCTGATGAAGGCTTTCGGGCAGGGCGGGGCCGGGGTATTCATCGGACCCACCGTGCTGGAGGCCGAAATCCAGGCGCAGTACGGGGTGAAGACGCTGGGGAGAACGCAGGAGGTGATCGAGGAGTTCTTCGCCATCTCGGTCGAGCGGCGTGTAACGCATCCCTGCGTGGTGGCCATCACCGAGGCGGCGCGCGACCAGTTGTTCGCCGTGAAGGATTCCGCCTGATATCGGCATCGGCACTACATCACCCGGCACGCGGTATTCGAAGCCGCGAACGCAATGACCGCGGCCCGGGATGGGCGCGTATGCGGGGACGTCCCCGGACTTTCAGGCAGCGGCGCCGAAGACTGTCAGGACCAGCAGTGCACCGACTCCGGCCGGAATGCCGTAGCGCTCGAATTTCGACACCGCGTCGCCCGCAATCACCTCGACCGGAACCGACGTCAGCTCGAGCACCCTGTTGGTGGTCGAGTCCTCGAGCATGCGCGTGAGCGAGTTCTTGCGCGCGGTGCTCATCACGATCTGGTCGCATTGAAGCTTGCGCGCGGTCTCGGCGATGAACCTTGCCTTGTCGCCCCCGGTCTCGATGTGCAGCGAATACGGCGCGCCGGCCCGATCCAGCGCCCGCTTCACCGGCCGCAGGGCCTTCTCCGCCTGGTCGCGGTGGTAGGCGTCGCGGTTTTTCTTGCTGACGAATCTGGAAATGTGCCAGGAGAAGGGCGGCTGGACGTTCAGCAGGTGAATTTCCAGAGCGGGGTTGTTCGTGAACCGGCTTATGATGCGCGGTACGGCAAACTGGGAATTGCGCGAGCTGTCGACCGGGACAAGGATCCTGCGCACGGCGCCTGCTCCCCGGATGACCTGGGAGACCGATGCCTGATCGTCCTCGTGCCCCGCAAAACCGGCGAGTCTCGCGCGGATTTTCGAATCCAGCATGCGATGGTTCTGGACGAAACCTGTCCACAACACGCCGAACAGGATCACCGCGTACAAAGCGGGCACCGTCAAGGCGTTGGCGGCCAGAAGGTCCTTGAGGTAGGGTTCGGCGGAGATCATCTTGGCGGCCGTCACCGCGAGGACTCCGGCGCCCACGTACACGAAGCCGGGGAAACGATCCAGGAACCGCAGCAGCATGGTGCTGCCCCACACCACGATCGGGATGCTGATCAGCAGCCCCAGCACGACCAGCAGTACGCTTCCATGTGCGGCGCCGGCCACCGCAAGCACGTTGTCCAGCCCCATCACCAGGTCCGCGAAAATGATCGTCCGGATGGCGCCCCAGAATGTGCCTGCGGCGCTGAGCTTGGCGTCGCCTCCGTTTCCGTTCTCGGGCAGCAGCAGCTTGTAGGCGATCCATACCAGCAACACCCCGCCGGCGAGCAACAGGCCCGGTATCTTCAGCAGCCACACGACGACCAGGGTCAGCGAACTGCGCACCACGATGGCCCCGACCGTGCCCCAGATGACTGCGCGCCGTTGCAGGTGGCGGGGTACGTTGCGGGCGGCGAGCGCGATGACGATCGCGTTGTCGCCGGCGAGCACCAGGTCGATGACGATGATCGCCGCCAGCGCCGAGAGAAACTCCATGCTGAGCAATTCCAAGCGGCGGCCTCCTCAGATTCCCATGGTCCTGTGCGTTGCGCGGGCCCCCGCGGCTACTCCCGGCTCGCGAACCCCAGCAGGTGCATCAGGCTCGTGAACAGATTGAAAATAGCCACGTAGAGCGTGACGGTGGCCATGATGTAGTTGGTCTCTCCGCCATGGATGATGTTGCTGGTCTGGTAGAGGATCAGTCCGGACATCAGCAGCACGAACATCGCGGATACGGCCAGCGACAGTCCCGGCATGTCGAGGAAGATTGCGCCCAGGCCGGCCAGAAAGGCCACCAGGATACCGACCATCAGGAATCCGCCCATGAAGCTGAAATCCCTGCGGCTGGTCAACGCATAGGCCGACAGCCCCAGGAATACTGCGCCTGTGGTCCCCAGCGCGTTCATGACCAGCTGCGGCCCGTTGGGCGTGCCCAGATAGATATTCAGAATGGGCCCCAGCGTGTAGCCCATGAAGCCGGTAAGCGCGAACACGAAGACCAGGCCGAGGGCCCGGTCGCGGAACTTCGAGGTCAGAAACAGCAGGCCGAAGTAGCCCGCCAGGGTGATGATCAGGCCCGGGTGCGGCAGGTTCATGGACATGGCCGCGGCGGCGGTGAGCGCGCTGAACGCGAGCGTCATGGACAGCAACAGGTAGGTGTTGCGGATGACTTTGTTGGTGGCGAGCGCGGACGAAGCTGATCCGGCCGCGGTCCGGCCGTTCATTGCGCCTAACTGACTATCGGTCTGCACGGTGCTGAACCTCCTCCAAGTTGAGGCGGTTACGATAACCCCGGCGAATCACCTTAGCAAATCGAATATAATTGCCGATTCATTCGGAAATTCCGAAGTGGCCCGGAGGACGCCGGCCGGCGAGATCGATGAATTACAAGCACCTGCATTACTTCTGGGTGGTGGCCACGGCCGGCGGAATCGCGCGGGCGAGCGAACGCCTGCATCTGACTCCGCAAACGGTGAGCGGGCAGTTGGCGTTGTTCGAGAAAAAGCTGGGGTACAAGCTGTTCACCCGGGTCGGGCGCCGCCTCGAGGTTTCCGATGCGGGGCGGGTGGTGCTGAGCTACGCCGAACCGATCTTTGCGCTGGGCGAGGAGCTGGAAGGCGTCATGCGCCACCCCACGGAAGGGCGGATGCCGCACTTCAGGGTCGGGGTGTCCGACGCAGTTCCGAAATCCGTTGCCTACCGGTTGCTGGCGCCCGCGATAAAGCTGCCCGAGCCGCCCTGCGTCGTCTGCCGCGAGGGAAAGCTCGCTAGCCTGCTCGCGGAGCTCGCGGTCCACGGACTGGACCTGGTCATCGCCGACAGCCCCATGCCGGCCAGCGTCAGCATCAAGGGGTTCAGTCACCTGCTGGGGGAATCGCAGATGACCTTCTTCGCCACGCCGCGACTGGCGCGACAGTGCAAGGGCTCGTTTCCAGGCTGCCTGGACGGCGCACCCATGCTCCTGCAGGGCGAGGATGCGGCGGTCCGGCTGCGGATGATGCAGTGGTTCGAAAAGCTGCGGGTCAGTCCGCGGACGGTCGGCGAGTTCGACGACAGTGCATTGCTCAAGGCGTTCGGGCGGGTCGGGGTCGGCATTTTTGCGGCACCTGCGGTGATATCCCGCGAAGTGCAGCGCCAATACGGCGTGGTGCCCATCGGCAGTACCCGTGAGGTGACCGAGCAGTACTACGCCATATCCGTGGAGCGCCGCCTCACGCATCCGGCGGTGATCGCAATCAGTTCGGCGGCGCGGCGGGAACTGTTTGGCGCGGGCAAGGACCGCAACAACGATACCCGGAAATAGGAGAGCACCGATGAAATATCTTCCACGACTGTTTGAAAACAATTGCGCCTGGGTGGAGAGAATGACGGCACAGGACCCAGAATTCTTCCGCCGCCTGGCGGCCATCCAGTCCCCGAAGTACCTCTGGATCGGCTGCTCCGACAGCCGGGTGCCGGCGAACCAGATCACCGGCCTGCAGCCCGGCGAGGTATTCGTGCATCGCAACGTGGCCAACGCGGTCGTGCACACCGACCTGAACTGCCTGTCGGTCATGCAGTTCGCCGTCGATGCGCTGGAAGTCGAGCACATCATCGTCTGCGGGCATTACGGCTGCGGCGGG
Source organism: Betaproteobacteria bacterium RIFCSPLOWO2_02_FULL_65_20 (assembly GCA_001770425.1). Lineage (GTDB taxonomy): Bacteria > Pseudomonadota > Gammaproteobacteria > Burkholderiales > SG8-39 > JACQTO01. The sequence goes on from MEQZ01000115.1 coordinate 9,527, forward strand.
GTGAAGGCCGCCCTGACCGGGGAGCGCCTGGGCCTGATAGACAACTGGCTGCGGCATATCCAGGACGTGCGCGACAAGCATTCGGGCCTGCTCGCTCCGTGCACGGACGTGACGGCACGCTGGGAGCGCCTGTGCGAGTTGAACGTCATCGAGCAGGTCAGGCACGTGACCGAGACCACCATCGTGCAGGACGCCTGGAGCCGCGGGCGCAAGCTTATCGTCCACGGCTGGATCTACCGCCTGAGCGACGGGAAGCTGCGGGATCTCTCGGTGTCGGTCGAGGGCAGCGGCGACCTCGAAACCGCGTACGCCAACGGGTTGAGCGGATTGCGCTGAGCGGCCACGGACACCTCCGGCGCCACATCGCTTGCGCGCGGCGAACCAGCCGGATGCGGATCAGGGGAACATAGCACCATGA
>MEQZ01000116.1:0-69 GCA_001770425.1 Betaproteobacteria bacterium RIFCSPLOWO2_02_FULL_65_20
AGACGAAAGCCGAGCCTTCGGCCCCGGCCACCGAGGTGTCAAAAGCGCCACCCTCGGAAAAGAACCCGC
>MEQZ01000116.1:250-330 GCA_001770425.1 Betaproteobacteria bacterium RIFCSPLOWO2_02_FULL_65_20
CTACCTTGCGCTGCGCACGCGGGTCGAAAAGGCTCGCCGCGTGAAGGCAGACCTGTTCGTCTCCATCCATGCCGACGCCT
>MEQZ01000116.1:562-6245 GCA_001770425.1 Betaproteobacteria bacterium RIFCSPLOWO2_02_FULL_65_20
TCAGCAATCCGGAAGAGGAAAAGCGGCTCAACGACGACGCCTACCAGGACAAGATGGCGCACGCGATGTTGCGGGGCATCAAGCGCTATTTCGCCAGGAATCCGCCGCTTTCGCGCTCCACGCTCGCGACGCTGCAGTAGTCATGGCAAGGATTGGTTGCCAGAGGGCGCTGCGCCGAGCGGCTTCCCGCACGGTCCTCGGGCACAGTGACAGTGTCAGGCTCTTTTCAGCCGGTGCCGCAGGAACCCGATTGCAAGCGGGGTGAGCGACAGGGCAATGACGGCGAAGATCGCAATCGTCAGGTTCTGCTTCACGATCGGCAGGTTGCCGAAGAATACCCCGAGATAGACCAGGGCCACGACCCACAGCGTTCCACCGCCGACGCTGAACAGCAGGAACCGCGGGTACGCCATCCTGCCGACCCCCGCGACGAACGGCGCGAAGGTGCGCACCAGCGGCAACCAGCGCGCAATCACCACCGTCTTGCCGCCGTGCCTTACGTAGAATGCATTCGTATAGTCGAGCGCGCGGCGGTTGAAAACGCGCGAATCCTCCCAGCGGAACACCCGCGGACCGAGGTAGCGCCCGGTCCAGTAGTTCAGGTTGTCGCCGCTGACCGCCGCGACTATCAGCGTCCCCGCCAGCACCGCCGCATCCATGCCCGCGGCCGCCCACAGCGTGCCGGCCACGAACAGCAGCGAGTCCCCGGGAAGAAACGGCGTGACGACCAGACCGGTCTCGCAGAAGATGATGACGAACAGCAGCAGGTAGACCCAGGTGCCGTACTGCTGCAGCAGCGGCGCCAGATGGCGGTCCAGATGGACTGCAACGTCCCACAGAAAGAGCACGAATTCCATCGCCGTATTTTACCCTGCCGGGACACCTATATAATTCCCGCCTCATGGCTTCGATCCGCATCCTCTCCGACACGCTCATCAGCCAGATCGCTGCGGGCGAGGTGGTCGAGCGCCCGGCGTCGGTGCTGAAGGAACTGCTGGAGAACAGCCTGGATGCGGGCGCGAGTTCGATCGACGTCAGCCTCGTGCAGGGCGGGGTGAAGCAGATCCGCGTCACCGACGACGGCGGGGGCATAGCCGCAGACGATCTGCCGCTCGCGCTCGCGCGCCACGCGACCAGCAAGATCGCCAGCCTCGGCGATCTGGAACAGGTGCGCTCGCTGGGCTTTCGCGGCGAGGCCCTGGCGAGCATCGCCTCGGTGGCCCGCCTCGGCCTCACCTCCCGCGCGGGCGACGCCCGGCACGCAACGTCCCTGCGCGCCGAAGGCGGGCAGGCAGGCGCGTTGCAGCCGGCGGCGCACGCGACCGGCACCACGATCGAAGTCGAGGACCTGTACTTCAACACGCCGGCGAGGCGCAAGTTCCTGCGGACCGAAGCGACCGAGTTCTCGCATTGCGAGCAGGTGTACAGCCGCGCCGCGCTGTCGCGGTCCGAGGTCGCGTTCAGCCTGCGCCACAACGGCCGCGTGATCTCGCACCTGGCCGCAACCGATGCTCCGCGGCGCACCGGGGCGATTCTCGGTGCCGAATTCGCCGCCGCGGCGCGCCCGGTCGCGGAGCAGATCGCGGGCCTTGCGCTCTCCGGCTTCGTCGCCTCGCCCAATTACACACGCGGCTCGCGCGATGAGCAGTACCTGTACGTCAACGGCCGATTCGTGCGCGACAAGGTGCTCGCGCACGCGCTGAGCGATGCCTACCGGGATGTGCTGCACGGCGACCGTTATCCCGCCTACGTGCTGTTCCTCGCGATCGATCCGGCCGCGGTCGATGTGAACGTGCATCCGGCCAAGATCGAGGTGCGGTTTCGCGACTCCCGCGCCGTGCATCGGTTCGTCTATCACGCCGTGTCCAAGGCACTGGCGGCGAGCGCCGGCAATGCGCCGGTCGTCTACGCCGCGCCCATGGCGGCCGTGCAGCCGGGCGGCGGGATGAAGCAGGGCTCTCTGGGCATCGCCCAGCCGGTGGCGAGTTACGACGCAATGTTCAGCGAAGCGCGAAGCACCGGGCGAATGCCGCTGTCCGCCGGCACGGAATCACCGCCCCCAGAATCGCCTCCGTTGGGCTATGCCCTCGCGCAGCTGCACGGCGTCTACATCCTCGCCCAGAACGTCCGGGGGCTGGTGCTGGTGGACATGCACGCGGCGCACGAACGCATCGTCTATGAGCGGCTCAAGTCGGCGCTCGACGCGCGCACGCTGGCGATGCAGAAGCTGCTGATTCCGGTCACATTCAACGCCGACCGGCTCGACGTCGCGACTGTCGAGGAAAACCAGAGCGCACTGCACGCGCTCGGATTCGAGCTTGCCCCGCTCTCCCCCACCGCGCTCGCGGTGCGCGCGGTGCCTGTGGAACTGGCGGCCGGGAACATCGCAGAGCTTGCGCGCGCGGTGCTCGCCGACCTGCGCGAATACGGCGCCAGCCGACTGCTCACCGAGCGGCGCGACGAACTGCTCGCCACCATGGCCTGCCATGGCGCGGTGCGCGCCAACCGCGCGCTTGGTGTGGCCGAGATGAACGCGCTGCTGCGCGACATGGAGGATACCGAGCGCGCCGGCCAGTGCAATCACGGGCGGCCGACCTGGTACCAGATGAGCCTCGCCGACCTGGACAAGCTGTTCCTGCGCGGTCAATGACACCGTTGACGAAGTGGCCCCCGGCGATCCTGCTGATGGGGCCGACGGCGAGCGGCAAGAGCGCGGTCGCGCTGGAACTGGCGCGCCGGTTCCCGGTCGAGATCATCAGCGTCGATTCGGCGCAGGTATACCGCGGCATGGACATCGGGACGGCCAAGCCCTCCGCGGCGGACCGCGCTGCGGTACCCCACCATCTGATCGACATCGTCGACCCGATCGAGAGCTATTCTGCAGCGCAGTTCCGCTCCGATACTCTGCGCCTCATGCACGAGATCGCGGCGCGCAGGCGCGTTCCACTGCTGGTCGGCGGCACCATGCTCTATTTCAAGGCCTTGCGCGAGGGCCTGTCCGCGCTGCCGCAAGCCGATGACCAGATCCGCGCGGCCATCGAATCGGAGGCGCTGGAGCGGGGCTGGCCGTCGCTGCACGCCGAGCTCGCGCGCATCGATCCGCAGACTGCAATGCGGTTGAAAGCGACGGATTCGCAGCGCATCCAGCGCGCCCTCGAGGTATTCCGTCTCACCGGACGCCCGATGTCGGCGCTGCTCGGACGGCGCGATACTGAACCGCTGCCGTTGCGCCTGGCGCAGGTCGCACTTGCACCGTCGGATCGCGCCCAACTGCACCGGCGCATCGAGGCGAGATTCGCCGCAATGCTGAAAAAAGGACTGGTCGAGGAACTGCGGTCACTGCGCAAGCGCTACGCGCTGCGCGCCGGCCTGGCTTCGATGCGCTGCGTCGGCTACCGGCAAGTATGGCAGTTCCTGGACGGAGAAATCACCGAGGCCGAACTGCGCGAGCGGGGCGTCTACGCCACGCGCCAACTCGCCAAGCGCCAGCTCACCTGGCTGCGCGCGACGCCGGCACCGATAAAGCTGTTCGATTGTCTCGCGGGCAACCTTGCATCTCAGGTCCGTCATTATGTTGAAACGCAGGTCGAAGGCGGCGGCCAGGCACCGCCAAGCGCTTCGGCGCGGTGAGAGCATCGCGGCCTCAGACCGAAGCCGGCGCGGCCCGCTGGCGTGCTGCCCTCAGGCGTTCGAGTTTGTCCCGCGAGGTGCATAATTCCGTCTCATGTTCATTCTTCGGTCCCGTTGACCTGGAACGAACCACGATCCGAGCGGAGTTCGAGCGGAATTATTGATTGATTGGAAGACAATTATGACGACAGCAAAGATTATTTACACGATGGTCGATGAAGCGCCGGCACTGGCAACTTACTCCCTGCTTCCCATCGTCCAGACATTTACCAAGGCGGCCGGTGTTAGCGTCGAAACGAGGGATATTTCACTTGCAGGACGGATCATCGCGAACTTCCCCGAGAACCTGACCGAGAGCCAGAAGATCGGCGATGATCTGACCGAATTGGGAGAGCTTACGCTGAGACTGGAAGCCAATATCATCAAGCTGCCTAATGTCAGCGCGTCGGTCCCGCAGTTGAAGGCGGCGATCAAGGAACTGCAGTCCCAGGGTTACGGAGTTCCGGACTATCCGGAAAACCCGCAAAACGACGCAGAGAAGGAAATCAAGGCGCGCTACGGCAAGGTGCTCGGCAGCGCCGTCAACCCCGTCTTGCGCGAGGGCAATTCCGACCGCCGCGCAGCGCTCTCTGTCAAGAACTACGCGCGCAAGCATCCGCACAAGATGGGCGCATGGAGCCCGGATTCGAAGACCCATGTATCGCACATGAGCGCCGGGGATTTCTACGGCAGCGAAACATCCACTACCGTCGCCGAAGCCGGTCCCGTGCGCATCGAGTTTGTCGGTGCTGACGGCAAGACCACGGTGTTGAAGGAAGGGTTGGCGCTGAAGGCGGGCGAGGTGATCGATGCGGCAGTCATGAGCCGCCGCGCCCTGCGTGAATTCTACGAGCAGCAGATAGAGGATGCGAAGCAGAAGGACGTGCTGCTGTCATTGCACCTCAAGGCCACCATGATGAAGATATCCGATCCCATCATATTCGGTCATGCCGTTTCCGTCTATTTCAAGGATGTGTTCGAGAAACATGCTGCGGTATTCAGGGAACTGAGCGTCAACGCCAACAATGGCCTGGGCGACCTCTACGCAAAGATCGCGACACTGCCGCAAGCCAAGAGAGCCGAGATCGAAGCCGATATCCAGGCCTGCTACAAGACCCGGCCGGCACTGGCGATGGTCAATTCCGACAGGGGAATCACCAACCTGCATGTGCCCAGCGACGTGATCATCGACGCCTCCCTGCCGCCCATGATCCGTGACGGCGGCAAGATGTGGGGTCCCGACGGCAAGCCGTACGACACCAAGGCGATGGTTCCGGACCGCTCCTATGCGGGTGTATTCCAGGCGGCAATCGATGATTGCAAGAAGAACGGCGCTCTGAACCCGGTGACCATGGGCAGCGTGCCCAACGTCGGCCTGATGGCGCAGAAGGCCGAGGAATACGGCTCGCACGACAAGACTTTCGAGATGGCAGGCAACGGCACGGTGCGCGTCGTGGATGCTTCCGGCAAGGTGCTGCTGGAACAGAAGGTGGAGCAGGGCGACATCTTCCGCATGTGCCAGACCAAGGATGCGCCGATTCGGGACTGGGTGAAGCTGGCCGTCACCCGCGCGCGGCTTGCCAACACGCCGGCCATTTTCTGGCTGAACAAGAACCGCGCCCACGATGCCCAGATCATCCAGAAAGCCGAGCGCTACCTGAAGGATCACGACACCAGTGGACTGGACATTCGCATCATGTCTCCGGTGGAAGCGGCGCGCCTCTCGCTGGAGCGCATCCGCGCGGGCAAGGACACGATTTCCGTCACGGGCAACATTCTGCGCGACTACCTCACCGACCTGTTCCCGATACTCGAACTGAACACCAGCGCCAAGATGCTGTCCATCGTGCCGCTGATGAGCGGCGGCGGACTGTTCGAGACCGGTGCGGGCGGCTCGGCGCCCAAGCATGTGCAGCAGTTCCAGGAAGAAGGCTATCTGCGCTGGGATTCGCTCGGCGAATTCCTGGCGCTAGGGGTGTCGCTCGAACATCTGGCGCGGACCTTCAAGAACGAG
>MEQZ01000117.1 GCA_001770425.1 Betaproteobacteria bacterium RIFCSPLOWO2_02_FULL_65_20
AAGTTCGGCTGCGTGCGGCGCCTGGAGACGACCAGCAACGATGTTTCCTTCTTCAAGCACCACCGCAAGGTGGAACACCGGGATCGCCACGCCACCCGGGAGCTTCCCCAATAAAAGAGACGATCTACAGCTTGATCGACCTGCGGGAGATTCTGCTCGGTTGCAACTGACGTTACCTGGAGTTTCTGTCCGCCATCGAGAACGCGCCCAGCGGGGAGCGCGATCTCGTTCGACTCAGCGAGCCGCAGCGACACGGCGAGCGAACGATCAAGGGACTGAACTTCTTCCAACGCACCGAGCAGCCGCTTCTGCGCCGCGCTGCAGCGCCCCAAGTTCCACATCCACGACATGCGCGGCGCCGATTTGAAGCGCTACGTGGCTGAACTCAACGGCTGCGCGTTTTCGCGTCAGTTGCATCGCATGCGGCTCCTTGGCTTGATCAAACGCGTCGCCCATACCTATCGCTACTACCTCACGCGACTGGGTCGCGCCGCCATCGCCGCCGCATGCTCCCCGTCGCAATTCAATATCGTGCCCGCATTGGCATTTGCCAATTGACACATTCTTCGCCAAGATCGTCAACGGCAAACTCGTAACAGACTAAACTAGAGGCCAATTCGGTAATTCTGAAATAGCCTCTAAGTAGGCGTTTATTCGGCCTGACCAGGAGGAATGATGGATACCAAGGCAATGACCGGTGCGGAAATGTTTTTGCGCTTGCTCGGATCGATGGGCGTGGAAAAGATATTCGCTTCGTCCGGATCGGAGTGGTCACCGGTGTGGGAGTACCTCGCCAAGCCGCCTCCGGCGCCGGGCAGTATTCCTGCGTACCTGTCCTCGCGCCACGAGGAGACCGCCGTCGGCATGGCCAGCGGTTACGCCAAGTCGACCAGCAAACTGCCCGCGGTGATGATCCATACCACCGTCGGCACGCTCCATTGCGCGATGGCCCTGCGCGGCGCCCTGCACGACAACATTCCGATGGTCGTCTTTGCCGGCGAATCGATCGGATTCGGCGAGGACCAGGGGCCCGATCCCGGTCCCCAGTGGCTGCGCAGCCTGGCCGATATCGGCGGTCCGGCGCGGCTGATTGCGCCCTGTGTCAAATGGAGTTTCGGCATCAACACCAAGTCGGCGCTGCCCTCCACCATACAGCGCGCCTGCCAACTGGCCATGACACCGCCCTTCGGTCCGGTGTTCGTGTCGGTGCCGATGGAATACCTGTTCGACCTGATGCCCACCAGCGCGCCATCCGCGGCGGGGATTCCGGTGCGCGCCACCGCCGATCCGGCCGGCATCGCGCAACTTGCCGACATGCTGGTCGCTGCCAAGCATCCGGTGATCGTGTCCGAGCGCACCGGCAAGACCCGCGCCGCGGTGAATTGCCTGGTCGAGCTGGCGCAAACACTGGGCGCGCCGGTAGTTCAGACGCGCAACCCAGGCTATCTCAACTTTCCGCATGATCACCCGCTGCACGCCGGATTCGAACCGCTGCCGGTTCTGAAGGATGCGGACATGATCTTCATGCCGGCGACGGTCGCGCCCTGGCACCCGGCGTCGGCCGCGCCGTTCAACAATGCGAAAGTCGCCCTGCTCGATGAAAATCCGCTGCGCATCGAGCTGCCGGTATGGGGCTATCGGGCGGATCTGTGTCTGTTGGGCGAAGTCGAAGCGTCGCTGCAGGCGCTGCTGGAGCAGGTCAGAAAGCGCGTCGGCGCCGTTGATCCGGTGCGGCTGAAGCGGTCCGAGGGCTGGGGCGAGAAGAATGCCGCGCGGCGCAAAGCCTGGGCCGAGAAGACGCTCAGCCTGAAAGACAGCAAGCCAATGGCCACTCGCTGGATCGCGCATGAATTGAATGCGTTGCTGCCAGCCGACGCGGTCGTGGTGGATGAAACCATTACCCACCGGATGGACATCCTGAACGAGTTGGACCGGCTGGGGCCGGGCGGGTTTTTCGCCGGCTCCATCGGCGGACTGGGCACCGGCCTGGGCACGGCGCTCGGGGTCAAGGCGGCGCACCCGGACAAGACGGTGATCACGACCATCGGCGACGGCAGCTTCAACTACAACCCGGTGCTCGCCTCGCTCGGCTTCGCGCAGGAGTACCGAATGCCGATCATGATTGTGCTGTTCGACAATCAGGGCTATCTGTCGCAGCAGGCGGAGATCCCGAAATACTATCCGGGCGGGTTTGCCGTGAAGGCCCAGAAGTATGCCGGCACCTCGATCAAGCCGACACCGGAATACGCGGGCCTCGCCCCGCTGTTCGGCGGCTATGGCGAGAGAGTGGATGAACCCGGCCAGGTGCGCGCCGCATTGCAGCGCGGCCTGAAGGCGGTGAAAGAGGGTAAGTTCGCGTTGCTGGACGTGAGGCTCGTGCCGGTGCCCTGAGCACCGGCAATATTCAGTCGAACACCCGCTCACCGCCAGGAACCGGTGCGTCGAAGGCATTGATCATAATTGCGACCACGGTGTAGAAACCGGCTGCGGTGACGAATTTGATCATCAGGTCCAGGCCCAGCGCGGCGATGCCGCGGTCGTAGCTCGCCTGGCTGATGGTGCGCGATACGTGAGCACCACCTCCTTCGGATTTCCGGTGCTGCCCGAGGTGTACTGGATGAAGGCGACATCTCCCGATTCGATCGCCGTCTGTCCGGGCGCGGCTTCCCCGGCCCAGAGATCGCGCACGGTCACCACGGCCTGCAGCGACTCGACCTGTGCCTCGAGGAAGCGTCCGACGAGCTTCGCCTCGCGAACGGTGATCAGAATCGGAGCGAGGCAACTTCCGAGGATCGCCCACTGGCGCCGCAGATGATCCTCGAGCTGGAACCGACCTTTCGGCCTACTCGCAGGCCAAGCTAAATGCAGTGGCGAGGAAATTAAATGATCGTCCAAGGAAAACACTAGCCAAAAATATTTGGAATTTTGATTCCATCTGTCATCTGGCCGGTGAAAATTGTTAAACACGTTCTGTTCAACAAAAATTGCGTAAGAATCTAACCGAATACGCGATTGTCCTTGAAGGGACTTCCCCGTACGCTGTCAAAGCGGACACCTCTTCCGCCCCGCCGGGGACGGGTCCGGTGTCGGGCCGATCCGGCTGCGTCGCCGGGGAATAGTCAACCCGTCTTGCCAAAATCGGGCTTGCGCCGCTCGAGGAACGCGCTGATCCCCTCGCGCGCGGCGGCGGTGCAGGCCACCCGCCCGAATGCGCGGTAACCGACGTCCAGCGCTGCCGCAAACGACGGCGCCGAGGCCGCATCGCGCACCGCCTGCTCGAGTATGCCTATGACTTCGCGGCTCAGCGCCTGTCCGCTTGCGGCCGCGGGTTCCATGGGCTCGAATGGCGCAATGGCGGCCGCCGCGTCCAGCGCGGCGCGCGGCTTGCCCGCCAGCGCATGCACCCGCGCCACAGCGCGGCGCACGAGGTCCCCGTCATCGGGCACCAGTTCGTCCACGACGCCGAGTTTGTGTGCATCCGCGGCCTTGAGCCGCTCCGCCCGCCGCAGCATGCCGTGGAAAGCAGCCCCCGCAGACGGCCAGCGGCGATAAGGCACCACCATCGCGCCGATGCCCGGCACGATGCCCAGGGTGATCTCCGGAAGCTGGAACCAGGCGCCGCTCGCTGCGACGATGCCGCGGCAGCGCATCACCAGTTCGAAACCTCCGCCCAGCGCCATCCCGTTGACCGCCGCGACCACGGGCTTGTGCATCGCATCCAGGTGCACGAGCAGCCGCGAGCAGTCGCGCGAATACTGCACGGACGCCTGCGCATCGCCGAGCATGCGCGGAAAGCGGCCGATGTCCGCGCCGGCGCAGAACGCGCGCGCGCCGTATCCCGTCAGCACGAAACCGGCAACGGCCGGATCGCCCTCGTGGCGGCGGATGACCGCCAGGATTTCGTCGGTCAGTTCGTCGTGCAGCGCGTTGAGCGCCTCCGGACGGCGCAGCGTGATCACCTTGACGCCGTCCACGTCGTCGACCAGCACGTGGCGCTCGAAACGCTGGTAATCGGCGAGTTCGCGCCTGGGCATGGGCATGCCCGGCCGCTCCGCGGCGAATCGGTCGAGCACCCTGCGCACCTCGGCTTCGCCCAGATCCCGCATCAGTTCGAGCGGGCCCTTCTTGAAGGCCAGCGCGAGCCGGCAGCCGAGGTCGAGATCAGCCGGGGTGCCGATGCCGCGGTCCAGGATGTCCACCGACTGCGAGCAAAGGATGCCGAGCAGCCGGTCGCGCACGGCTGCGGTAGCCTGCGGAGGCACTTCGATGCGCTTGCCGGGCGGTACCGTCACCCAGGTTTCGACCGAGCGGAAAATCGGCGCTGGGCGGTAGTGCTCGCCCTCCTCGTCGGCCTGCAGCGTGTTGGTTTCGGTGATGATCGGATTGCCGTGCGCCAGGTTGAGCACGAAGAAAGGCCCGGCGTGCACGAACTGCGCGGCCGTGCTGTCGATCTCGGCGGCCGTGCCGCGATCCAGGCACAGCGCGGCGTCGTTGCACCAGTTGTCGAAAATGCGATCGAGCATGAAGCAGGGAACGTCGCCGGTCTCAAGCGGCACCTTGCCGGTCGTGCAAAACATCCAGCGCAGGTAGTCGATGACTTGGGGATCGGTCTGGCTCCACCGGATCACCTCGACCACCGGATTGCGCCAGGCCGGTGCGAAGAAATGCGTCACGGTGGCCCGCGCCTTGTGGCGCAGTTCGGCAAAAATGCGCGCCGCGGGAAGGGAACTAGTGTTCGAGGTGATCAGCGCGTCGGGGGCGACGATGTCCTCGACCTGCGCAAAGATCCGCCGCTTGAGCGCCAGATTCTCGGTCGCCGCCTCAAGCACCCAGTCGCAGCCGCGGATCGCGGCGTAATCCAGCGATCCGGTCACGCCGTGCGTGACCGCCGCCGCCTGGGCCTCGGTCATCCTGCCGCGGGCCAGCGCCTTCTTGGCATACTCCTGGAACCGTTGCAGTGCGCGGTCGATCGCCGGCTGCGCCACGTCGATGAGCACCAGTTCCAGATCGGGCAGTGCGCTCTTCAGGTAATAGCCGATGTCAGGACCGATGGTGCCGGCACCGATGATCGCCACGCGCCCGGGCAGCGGGCGGGTCGGCGTTTCAAGCAGGGGATTCTGGTAGCTCATGGTTTGTTCCGATTCGCAGTTTGGTTCGGGTGCAGGCGGCACTCATCGTACCCCTCCGAATGACGGCGCGCGATTTACCGTCGACGACATTTCACCGGGGGCTTGCGGCGCAATGCATCGTACCGAGACCATCGAACGCGATGGTCAAGCGCGGCACCAACCGCGCCCGGGTCAACCGGGGCGCCGAGGCCGCCCGGTTACCGGGACGGCAACGGCCGGAGCAGTCGGGCGTTGAACACGAGCCTGTCACCCGGCAGCAGTAAAGTACGGCATGACCACGTCTTTCTCGCCGGGTTGGAAGGTCACTTGTACCCGATCGCCGATCTTCCAGCCGGACCCGCCGACAAGGCGGGTAGCCATGCGGACCCCTTCATCCAGATCGATCACCGCCACCGTGTACGGCACCGCGTCATCCCAGGCATCCCCCCAGAGTGAAATCGCGACCTCGGAAAGTGTCCAGATAGTGCCGCGCCCCTTGCTCTGGAGCCACTCCACCTCTTCGGACCAGCAGGACGGACAGCTGCGCCTCGGGTAGAAGAACGGCTTGCCGCAATGCCTGCAGTTCATGATAAGGAGTCGTCCCTCCTTGCACGCCTGCCAGAAGGGTTCGGATTGCTGG
>MEQZ01000118.1 GCA_001770425.1 Betaproteobacteria bacterium RIFCSPLOWO2_02_FULL_65_20
CACCAGGCGCGGCGCGATGCTGTCGGCAATCAGATTGCACAGGCGCTCCTCATCGTCAAGCGCATGCCCAACACCGACGACCTTGCGCTCGTCATACACACCAACGACCAGCCGCCCGCCCGCCGTATTGGCAAACGCCACCAGCGTTTTAAGCAATGGCTTGGGCGACGACAAATCGCGCTTGAACTCCAGCGTTTTGCCTTCGGGTTGGGCCATGAGCTGGTCGATGGATGTCAAGCGCACCCCGTCAATCATCGCCAGCCCCTCCCGTCACCGCCTTCACCTCGGCCAGCAAATCGCCAAACTTGCCATAGTTCATTCGTTACATCCCGGACATCGTCAAGCCCAACATCGACAACCTCGCCACCCTGTGCACTGACCGGATCGATGCCGACAAGCTCAACCGTCTCCGGATGAGCCTGGCTTGCCGGCGGGCAGTTGCCGGCGCTTTCTTCTGCAAGATATTCTCAATTTCTACGGCCTGCCGCCAAGTGGCCTCATCCGGATCCGACAGCAGCAACGATGCGATGCGCCGGCTTTCCGACAACATCAGCGACCCTGCAGAGATTTCTGCGTTGTACCGATTGGTAGTGATGAAGATACTCCGACGGGTCAGCGTAGCCCCAAGGCCACTTGTAGTTCCTTATGCTATTCGCATTGGCATATTTCTGTTTATTTTCTCGCCAGACTGAGCCATTTCCGCGCCAGTTGTTTCATTTAGGAAACGGTCGGGTACGGCGGCGATGTAGCCCGCGTCCTTGTCGCTCCAGAAAACCTCTATCGTACTCAGCGTCGCTTGATCGGCTGCGTGGATTCGATCAACCGGCAAGCCACTTCAATCGCGTTGCGGACCTGGTTCAAATCACCCACATAGCCACCGAGCGCTTCCTTTGCCCGTTTGCGCAGTGACGCCGAGTCGATGAGGCCCTCCTTGGCAAGCAGCAGAATGTCTTCCCGATCCTGATCCGCAAACCGGGAAAGTTTCGACACAGCCAGGTCAAGCGGCGAAAGCACTCTCACATCGATAAGTTTTTTATCGATCCCCGGAATATCGATGGGTCGCGAATCCTGGTGCGCATCCTCATGCAGCAGGCCCAGAGTGTCGTTGTAATTTCGATCGAGGTACAGCAGGCGTGCACGGCCGTCGGGATCCCGATAGGAAACTTCGATCTCTTCATCGAGCAATACGCGCTTCGAAAAAACCGCATCCACGTCCGCTGACACACGAGCTCCTGTGAGCAGATGAAGTGCAGCGCCTCCGGCGACGACCATCCGTATGGGAAATACCTCAGGTCGCGAACCCTTCAGCGTCTGCTGGATTCGCGACACGATCTGGGCAAAGGCGCTCAGGTATTCATCCTGAGCCTTGATCTTTGGGGTCATGCGAGGCCCTTGCGCCTTCTTGCCATGGGAACAAATCGAACCGGTCGCAGCGGCGATCGCTTCAGCCACATTGCAAAGACTTCCGGGGTGGAGATACCCGGATGCAGCGTCTCGGCAAGTCTCAGATACCGCTCTCGTTCAAAACCCCGGGCACTGGCGAGTACGACGGCCAGCCCACCCATAAAGAAGCCAGGCCCATGTGCGCGCCAAACGTCCGGGTCGACTTTACCCGAAGCACAAAGATCGAGAAGGTCGTCCTCATACTCCCGACCGAATGCGTTTGGCAGGTGCTCGCCGCCTTCCAAGGTCGCAGGCACGGCAACAAGCTTGTAGCCCGCCGTTTGAGCCAGCGCCCCAAGTGTTCGCAGATCGCATGAAGGATTGCGTTTCAGCCTTGAAAGCGTTTCCTTGGGCAGGCCGCTGGCCTGCGCCCAGCCCGAGTCGGTCATAAATCTTCCCTTCGCGGCCTCGGACATCTGATCGAGCAGCTCGGCGGGCGTAGGTGTTGTTGATGTTTTCATCAACTAATAATATGTTATATTGATTGTACCGTCAATCTCCTTCCACAGCGACATCTGTGCCGCCAATCACAGAAGCCGCCCGGCGCGTGTGTCGGATCCGCCGCTGCTTGAATCCGATCTGCTCGCTATTCCGCCCCCGGTGATCACTCTGAGTCCCTTGAGCCGGGAGAAATCACGATCATGCGCTACAAGCGCCACGCAACCGGCAGTAGCCCTTCTCAGTCAGCAGCCATCCTGGCCTGAGATCCACCGGGCGCCGACGGCATGAAGAAGATGAACAGGTTGGCCACGACGATCGTGACCGCCAGAAAGAAGAACACGGACATGAGTCCGTACTGGTCCGCGAGCGCGCCGCCGATCACGGGCCCGATGGAAGATCCGACTGCCTGCACCCCGAACAGTACGCCGATGCCGGTGCCTCCCATCTTCTTCGGCGTGCACTCCAGCGTCCACGCCTGCAATACCGGCCGGATCGCATAAAGGAAAAAGCCCAGCACCGCGATCAGGAATACGAACGCAAGCGAGCGCCCGGCGAACGCCATGAATGCGAGCACCACCGCCGTCATCATCATGCTGCTCATGAGAATGCGGCGCCGTCCCATCCGATCGGACAGATATCCCGCGACCGGCGAGGCCGCGAAACCCGCAGCCTGCAGCACGAACATGCACACGCCGACCCAGAAGAGGGAGTAACCCATCTCGTAGGCAAGAAAGATCGGCAGGAAGGTCAGCAGACCGTTCTGGGTCATCGACCGGAAACCGGAGCCGAGGGCCAACAGGAACAGTTCCCGGTTCTTCAGCAGTTCGGAAAAACCGCGAAGGTATTCCTTGACACTCTGTCCTTCCTGTTTTTGCACGTCGCTCCTGTCCTTCGCTTTCGAGCGCCCCATCCGCAAGGCCCCGAGATAGAAAAGAATCAGGCTGGCCATGACCAGGCCGGGAACCACGTTCACGATCACGATGCTGCGCCAGGACAGCACGGCGAGCAGCGCGCCTATGGCCAGCGGCGCAAGCGCATCACCGACATTGCCGCCCATGCTGTGGAAGGACAGCGCCAGTCCCTTTCGATCAGGGAAGTGCTGCGCGAGCGTGGGAATCGCGGTCGGGTGCCACAGGTTGTTGCCTATTCCCACCAGCATCACGCACAGCAGCAGCACCCAGTAGCTGTGGGTGAAGCTCATCAGAAAGTAGGGAAATCCGACCCAGAACAGCGACACCGCCATCAGCAGGCCCTGCCTCCCGACGGTGTCGACGATCATGCCGCCGGGAATGTTGGAGATTGCCCCGGCGACGTACTGACAGGTCATGATGAAGCCGATCTCGCTGTAACTGAGCCCGAGTTCCTTGCCGATCAGCGGCAGCAGCAGGTAGAAGGTCGCCGGGTACCAGTGGGTGAGGCTGTGGCCGATGGTTATCAGCCACACGTCCCGGAACGACTTAGACGGCGCCGAGCCCGGCGCGGTTGCCACTGCACTCATACGTCCTCCGCTTTCTTGTTCTTGCGGGGAGCGCTCGCGCCCCCCCGCAGGGCGCCTCGTCGGGCGCCCGGCGCCTCGATCATAACCCAGGCGCGATACTCACTGCCCGGCGCGTTTCAGCACGATTTCCTGGAAAAGCCCGGTCCACTTGTCCATCTGGTCCAGCACCGAAACGGGATCGACCACCTTGAAACGGATGTTCTTCAGCGGCGACGGAACCTGGGTGTTCGTCGGCGCGTAGCCAAGGGACGCAAAGGCTTTCTGCGCATCGGTGATCATGTAATCGTAAAACAGCAGTGCTGCATTGGGATGCGGCGCATGCCGGGCGATGCCGATGGCGTTGGTGCGGGCCACCGCCGGCTCGATGGCGAACCAGTCGATGGGCGCGCCCTTGCGTTTCGCGTTTTCCGCCAGGTAGTTGTACACCGTGAGCGCCATCGGCACTTCGCCGGAGACCACCATGTTGTTGAGCAGCGAATGGCCCTGCCGCACCGAGATGCCGTTCTTCGCCACCAGGTCGCGGAAGAACTTGATACCGGGCTCTCCGCCCAGTTCTTCCGCCACGGTCGAGAACCACTCCTGGTTCTTTGCTTCGATGCCGAGCTTGCCCTTCCACTTCGGGTCGAGCAGGTCCTGGTAGGTCTTGGGCAGATCCTGCTTCTTGATCAGGTTGGTGTTGTAGGACTGCACCCACACGGAAAGTATGGTCGCGACCCATTCGCGGTGCGCCATCAGCGCATCCGGAACCAGCTCCTTCAGATAGGGCGAGTTGACGGGCTGCAGGACTTTCTCCCGGTGCAGCGCCTCCATCTCGGGCGAGCCGAAGTGGATCGCGTCCACCTCGTAACGGCGTGCGGCCGTCTCCGCGAGCGTACGCTGCAGCACCTTGTCGGTGCCCGCGCGCCAGATGTTGAGCTTGATGCCGTACTTTTTCTCGAACGGCATGACGATTATCGGCAGGTCCTTCTCGGCGATCGTGGTGTAGAACGTGAGCGAGCCTTCCTTCTTCGCCGCCGCCAGCACGCGCTGGGCGCGGTCCGGCCCCTGGTACTGGAGCAGGGAATAATCCGGAGCGCCGCTCGACTGCGCCAGAGCCGCGCCGGCGTACATCGATCCCAGCAGAGCGAGCGCCGACGCCTTGAGCCCCGCCCGCCGAATGAAGTTTTGCTGACCGTTCACCATTCTTCTCCTCAAAGTTCAGTCCCGAATATCCTGCAGGAACCACTCGGTCGGGATTTCACGCCCGATTCCACGCCGCCGCGCCTCTTCGTACGCCGCCGACGCGACCGCATAGAACTGCGCACCCTGTATGTTACCGCGCTCCGAGTAGGTTATCTGTCCCTGCGAGGTGCGCCCCTGGGCACGCCCCGCCACGATGTCCGCGAACATCACATCCCTGCCCTCGCCGGTTACCGCCGGGGCCCGTTTGCCGACGCGCTGCCCGTCCCATCCCGGATCCTCCGGCCGGGCGAGGTAGCCCAGGTACTCGTCGGCCGTTCCCAGTTCCGGCCGGCCCACCGGCGCGGGCGACGTTCCCAGCCGCAGCGTCCGGTCGAAGCGCCCGCGCGCCGCCTCGTCCGGCCGTCCGCCCACGGAAATCACGTGCATGCCCGGTTCGAGCCACTCGCCGCGGATGACCGGCACCGCCGAGTCCGTGCAGGCCGCCAGCACGTCGGCACCGCGGTAGACCTCCCGCGGGTCGTCGACCGCCTCGACTTCCACGCCGTGCGCTTGCGCTATCTCGGCTGCGTAGCGGCGCCGGTTCTCCGGGGTCGGGCTGTAGACGCGGATTCGCCGCAGGTCGCGGACCTGCAGCAGCGCCTCGACGTGCGCGCGCGCCATGCCGCCCGAACCTAGCATGCCCAGAACCAGAGGACCGGTGCGCGCCATGATGTCGGTGCCGATAGCGCTGTCAGCGGCTACCCTCAAATGCTGCAGGCAGCCGTCGTTGATCAGCGCGAGCGGCACTCCGGTGTTGATGTCGGTGAGCAGGATCAGGCCGCAGTACAGCCCGGGGCGCGAGGCGAACTTCTCCTGCGTGCGCACGCCGTTGTATTCCTGCTCGTAGACGACATCGGATTTCATCCGGATCGCGAAATAGCCGGCCGTCGATCCGCCCTCCATGGTGCCCCACTGATAGGACCTGCCCGGCGTGTCCGTTGGGATGCGGATGTCGATCCGGGGCCGGCACACGGCCTCGCCCAGCGCCAAATCCCGGTACGCGGTCTCCAGCGCCTTGCGCGTCATGCGCGGCGTCAACACGCGCCGGATGTCGTCATTTCCGAGCAGCAGGGTCATGGGGTTCCCCCGTGGCGTGCGCCAGACCGGCGCCGGGTCTGCTGCCCGCGGCCGGCGCCGGTCCCGGTCCTCGCCACCACGACCAGCTCAGTGGTTGTAATCCTCTTCGTAGTGCCGCGGCTCGAAGCCCACGCCGCCCGGCGTCGGCTCCTTCGGTCGCGGGATCACCGACTGCTGGAACATCAGGTTCATGAACAAGACCATCGGCTTGGGTTTCATGACCAGCGCCCGTGCGGGCTTAACAGGATCGGCGTTGAAGTGCTGGTGCACGCAGTTCATGTGCACGATCGCCACGTCGCCCGCCTGCCAGTCGTA
>MEQZ01000119.1 GCA_001770425.1 Betaproteobacteria bacterium RIFCSPLOWO2_02_FULL_65_20
CCAATGATCCGCGAACTGGACGATGTGGTTCTCGAATGCGACTTACCGGAGCACGGGTTGGCGCGCGGCGACGTCGGGACGGTGGTGTTGGTACACGAGGGCGGCAACGGATACGAAGTCGAGTTCACGGCGCTGGACGGCGAGACCGTCGCCGTGTTGACACTGGCGAATAGGCAGATTCGAGGTATACGCGGCGGCGAAATTGCGCACGCGCGAGGACTGGCACACGCCGGCTGACGGCATTCGTGCCATCGGAGACACCCATTTTTCAGAGCCGCCCCGCGGCCCGTCAGCCGGCCATGGTGAGTCCGCCGCTGACGCTCAGGACCTGGCCCGTGACGTACGCGGATTGCGGGCCCGCGAAGAACACGATGGCATCGGCCACTTCCGAGGGCTTGCCCAGACGGCGCATCGGGATCGCCTTGATGAACAGGTCGCGGTACTTGTCCGGGACTTCCGCCATCAAAGGCGTATCGGTCGGGCCCGGGCAGACGCAGTTGACCGTAATGTTGTAACGCGCGCCTTCGCGGGCGAGCGACTTGGTGAAGCCGATGAGCCCCGCCTTGGCGCCGGCGTACACCGTTTCCCCGAGGCTGCCGACCCGGCCCGCATCGCTCGATACGTTGACGATTTTCCCGAATTGCTGCTGCATCATCTGGGGCAGCAGCAGCTTGGTGAGCCGCATCGGACCGATGAAGTTCAGGTTGATGACCTTTTCCCAGAACGCGTCGTCGGTGTCCACGAACGGCGTGTTCTTGCTCCACCCCGCGCCATTGATCAGGATGTCGACGCGGCCGAAGCGCTGCAGGACCGCGGCGGCGAAATCCCTGATCGAACCGTGATTCGTCAGGTCGACGGGAAGGTACTGCGCCTGCTGTCCGTTCTTTCGGATCGCGGCGCAGACCGCTTCGCCCTTCTCGCGGGCGACGTCGCCCACGCAGACCGTGGCGCCGGCGGCGGCGAATTGCTCGGCGGCGGCTTGGCAGATTCCGGAGGCACCGCCGGTGACGACGGCGACTTGCTTGTCGAACTTCATGGTTGCTCCTTCGTTGGTTGTGCTCGAATTCAGGCGCGGCGCCCCCCGCGATCGCTCAGTTCGCGTGCTTTGCCAGGAAGCCGGTGAGCGCCCGGTTGAACGCCTCGGGCTGCTCAAGGTTCGACAGGTGCGCTGCGCAGGGGATGACCACGAGTTCCGACCCGGGAATCGCGGCATGGATCTCGCGCGCCATTTCGACCGGTGTGCCGGCGTCCTGCTCGCCGACGATGACCAGGGTCGGGCAGCGGATCTCATTCAGCCTCGACGTGAAGTCGATCTTCGGGATCGCGTGGCAGCATCCGGCGTATCCGGGCACGGGCGTGGCGCGGATCATCCTTGCCACCCGGCCGCAGACCTGGCGATGGGTGGCCCGGAACCCCTCGGTGAACCAGCGTGCAAGCGTGCCCTCAACCAGCGGCTCCATGCCTTTCTCATGCACGGTCGCGATACGGTCTTCCCACACACTGCGGGCCTCGGGGGGATAGCGGCTCGTCGTGTCGGCGAGCACCAGGGTCTTGAACACGCCCGGATAGCGCAGCGCGAAGGCCTGGCCGATCATGCCGCCCATCGACAGTCCGACCCAATGGCAGGACTTGATGCCCAGGGCATCGAGCAGGCCCTTGGCATCGGCGGCGAGCATCTCCAGCGTGTATTCGCCCGCGGGCGCGTCGCTTTCCCCGTGGCCGCGGGTGTCAAACCGCAACACCGTGTAGTCGTTGGCGAGCAGCGCCGCCTGCCCGTCCCACATGTGCAGATCGCAGGCGAGCGAGTGGCTCATCACGACCCAGGGCCCGCTGCCCTGTACCGTGCAGTTCAGTTCGATGCCGTTGCTGCTGACTTTCATCGTTTCCCTCTCAAGTTGCTGCCGCGCGCTCGCGCCGGTGCCCGTACGTCAGAAAGTTGAAATATTACCCTGCAAAGACGATCCGTTCTTCCGGCCCGCCCGCCCGCCCGCCCGCCGGCGAGGCGTCGCGAGATCTTTTCAGTCTGTTCGGCGGACCGATGCGAGCAGGAGCGCCACCACTACGAACAGGCCGCCGAAAATCCGGTTCAGCAGCCGGACCTGGCGCGGCTCGCGCAACAGGCGCAGCCCCTTTGCCGCAAGCCCCGTGTAGCCGCCCATCACCAGCAGATCGACCGCGACCAGCGTGGCGGCGATCACGAGATACTGAGCGGGCAGCGGCTGCGTGACATCGATGAACTGCGGTACCACCGCGAGCATGAACACGACTGCCTTCGGGTTGCTCGTGTTGACCAGAAAGCCCCTCATCACCAGCGCCCTGCGCGTCGCGGCGCGTGCATCGTCGCGCAGGATCTGTGCGCCGGCCGCGCCGGCGCGCCATTGCTGGATGCCGAGCCACATCAGGTAGGCCACGCCGGCCCAGCGGACGGATTCGAACGCGATCTGCGATGTGGCGAGCAGCGCGCCCAGGCCCGCCGCGACCACCGCCAGCTGCAGCAGGATGCCGAGCTGCAGCCCGATGGTGGTCCAGTAGCCGCGCCGCAGGCCGTGACGCAATCCGCTGGACATCGCAGCGACCGCGCCCGCCCCGGGCGACAGGCTGATCGCCCAGGCGGTGACGAAGAACGCGAGCCAGGTCTCGATGCTCATCCGGCTTTCCCGTTTACGGGCCATCGTCCTTGTTGAGACCCCTTACGCGCGCGATCCGCACGACTTCCTCGACGTGCCGCAGCGCGCGCATCATCTTGGCCAGATGCATGCGGTTCGCCACTTGTACGGTGAACAGGTTCGTGACGTACATGCTGCGGTCGTTGTCGACCGACACGTTGGCGATGTTGCAGCCGGCCCCCGCGATCGCGGCGGCGATCTTCGCCAGCACGCCGCGCTGGTCGAGAACCACCACGCGGATCGCGACGTCGAACATGCGGTCGGTATCCGGATCCCACTCGACGTCGATCCATTTCTCCGGGTCGCCTCGCGACCTGCGCGCCGTCGGGCAGTCGTGGGTGTGCACGACCAGCCCCTGGCCCTTCTTGATGAAGCCGAGGATCGGATCCCCGGGAATGGGACAGCAGCATTTCGCGAACTGAACCGCCATGCCTTCGGAGCCCCGGATGACGATCGCTCCGGGCTGCTTGCCCTCGGGCTGCGGGTGGTCGGACAGCGCCAGGAGTTTGCGGGCAACGATCGCGGCGAGCCGCTTGCCCAGCCCGATATCGGCGAGGATCTCGTGGCGCGATTTTGCGCTCGAGTCGCGCACCAGCTTGTCCCACCGCTCGGAGGCGATCTCCGTGACCTTGGCGCCGAACGCGCGCAGCTGCTGGACCAGCAGCCGTTCGCCCAGTGCGCGCGATTCCTCGGCCTGCATGGTCTTGAGGAAGTGGCGGATCTGCGCACGGGCCTTCGCGGTCTTGGCATACGACAGCCAGGCCGGGTTCGGAGCCGCATTCGGCGCGGTGATGATCTCCACGCGGTCCCCGTTATTCAGCTCGGCCCGCAGCGGCACGAGCTCGTGGTTGATCTTGGCGGCGATGCAGCGGTTGCCGATGTCGGTGTGCACCGCGTAGGCGAAATCGACCGGCGTCGCCCCGCGCGGCATCGACATGATCTTGCCCTTCGGGGTGAACACGTAGACCTCGTCGGGGAATAGATCGACCTTGATGTGGTCCAGAAACTCCGCCGCGTCCCCCGGAGTGCTCTGGATGCCCAGCAGCGATTGCAGCCAGGTGTGGGTGCGCTGCTGCGCCTCGCTGATCTCCGCCTCGGTGCTCTTGTAGAGCCAGTGCGAGGCGACGCCGGTTTCGGCGACCCGGTTCATGGCGTGTGTGCGGATCTGGATTTCCACCGGCATGCCGTAGGGGCCGATCAGCGTCGTGTGCAGCGACTGGTAGCCGTTGATCTTGGGGATGGCGATGTAGTCCTTGAACTTGCCCGGTACGGGCTTGTACAGGCCATGCAGCACGCCGAGGGAGAGGTAGCAGGCCGGTGTGTCGCTGACCGTTACCCGCACGCCGTAGATGTCGAGCACCTGCGAGAAAGACAGGCGCTTCTCGATCATCTTCTTGTAGATCGAGTAGATGTGCTTTTCCCGGCCGGTGACGGCGGCCTCTACCCCGGCCTTGGTCAGGCGCTCGCGAATCGCCTCGAGTATGTGGTCCATTCCCTGGCGCCGGTTGCCGCGCGCCGAGCGAACAGCCTTGGCGAGCACCTTGTAGCGCAGCGGGTACAGGTGGTTGAATGCGAGCTCCTGCATCTCGCGGTAAAGGCTGTCCAGTCCGAGCCGGTTCGCGATCGGGGCGTAGATTTCCAGCGTCTCGCGCGCGACCCGCCGCCGCTGTTCCGGGCTGACCGCACCGAGCGTGCGCATGTTGTGCAGCCGGTCGGCCAGCTTGATCAGCATGACGCGCACGTCGCGCGCCATGGCGAGCAGCATCTTGCGGAAGTTTTCGGCCTGGGCGTCCTGCTGTGACTGGAATTCCAGGCGATCGAGCTTGGACACGCTGTCGACGAGGTCCGCGACCGGGCGTCCGAAACGGTGCGAAATCTCGTCCTTGGTGACCGCGGTGTCTTCCATCACGTCGTGCAGGAGCGCGGCGATCACCGCCTGGGCATCGAGCTGCCAGTCGGCGAGGATGCCGGCGACCGCGAGCGGATGGAAGATGTAGGCCTCGCCGCTCTTTCTGAACTGGCCGTGGTGCGCGGCATCGCTGAACTGGTACGCCTCTTCGATCCGGCCGATGTCCCCCGGCTCGAGGTAAGCGAGGTGCTGCCTGAATTCGCCGAGGGCGACCGCGGGCATGGTCAGTCGGTTCGGGCGGGCGCGGGCCGCAGGTCGGCGGCGCCCCGCGCGGGACGCGGGACGGGAAAAGTCAGTCGGTCACAGTCCGCGTTCACCCTGCATTAACGCGGGCCAGGTACTCGATGCCGTATTTCCCCGACGCCATTTCACGCAGCGCGATCACCGTGGGCTTGTCGCGATTGGCCTCGAGCATCGGCGAGCCGCCCTGAGCGAGCTGCCGCGCGCGGTAAGTCGCCGCCAGCGTGAGCTGGAAGCGGTTGGGAATCCTTTTCAGACAATCTTCGACGGTGATGCGTGCCATGACTTTCCTTCAAGTTTTTGCGGTGAGGTTCAACAATTCCGGATTGCGCGCGATCTGGAGGGTGGGGGTCAGTCTTGCGGCGCGCACAACCGCGGCGAGATCGCGGCGGGCCTCCTCGAACACGTTGTTAATAATAACATAATCGAACTCTACCGCGTGGCTGATCTCGTCCGCGGCGTTCTGCAGCCGGCGCCGGATCACGGCCTCGCTGTCCTGCGCGCGGTTGCGCAGCCGGTGCTCGAGTTCGGCCATCGAGGGGGGCAGGATGAAGACCATGATGGCGCCCGGGTAAAGGCGCCGCACCTGCTGCGCACCCTGCCAGTCGATTTCCAGCAGGACGTCCTCGCCGGACCGGAGCGTCTCTTCGATCCATTTCTGCGAGGTGCCGTAGCGGTTGCCGTGGACTTCCGCGCATTCCAGGAACTCGCCGCGCTCCAGCATCGCTTCGAAGACGCCGGCATCGACGAAATGGTATTCGCGGCCGTTCTTCTCGCCGGGCCGGGGCGCCCGCGTGGTGTAGGAAATCGACAGCGCGAGGATCGGGTCATCGGCGAGCACCGCGTTCACCAGCGAGGATTTGCCGGCGCCCGAGGGCGCGGAGACGACGATGAGATTACCGTTCAAGCTAAGCTCATTCGATATTCTGGATCTGCTCGCGCATCTGCTCGATCAGCAGCTTGAATTCCAGGCTCGCGTCGGAGAGTTCCTTCGATACCGATTTGGATCCGAGGGTGTTCGCCTCGCGGTTCAGTTCCTGCATCAGAAAATCCAGCCGCTTGCCCACCGCGCCGCCGGCGGCGAGGACGCGCCGCACTTCCTCCAGATGAGCGCCGAGGCGGTTCAGCTCCTCGGCGATG
>MEQZ01000120.1:0-8949 GCA_001770425.1 Betaproteobacteria bacterium RIFCSPLOWO2_02_FULL_65_20
GGCCAGAAATCACCGTCCAGATGACAAGAACCGGAGGAAATCTATTTTGAAGTCGTGCACAACTGGAACCGCAGTAGATAGACTGCTCCTTGCGGCGCTGGCGTGTGCTGTTGCGCTTTCGTGCTTGAACGCGCAAGCGCAGGACCAAAGCGCGCTTACGCAGCTCATCGCAGCGCCCCATCGCCGCGCCTCCAACGTGGCGCGCGACCGCTACCGACATCCCCTTGAGGTGCTCAAGTTCTTCGGCGTCAGGGACGACAGCTCGGTGGTCGAGATCCTGCCCGGCAGCGCCGGCTATTACATGGAGATTCTCGCGCCCTACCTTAAGCACCGGGGTCGTTACATCGCGGCAAGTCGCGATGAGACTGCGCCGCCGCAGTATCTTGCCGACCATCAGAAACTACTGGCGCGGCTTGCTGCCGAACCTGCCCTTTACGAGAAGGTCGTGATCACGAAATTCAACTCCGACCGGCACGAGATTGCGCCGCCGGGCACCGCCGACTACGTGCTCACTTTCCGCAATCTGCACAACTGGATCGAACGCAAAGAGATCGAAGGGGCGCTTCGCGCCTTCCACAGGGCGCTGAAGCCGGGTGGTGTGCTCGGCGTCGTGGATCACCGCGGCCGCAGCCATTTGACGCAGGAAGCGCAGCTCAATACCGGCTACGTGCGACAGGACTTTGCCATCGCGCTGATCGAAAAGGTCGGGTTCAAGCTTGGCGGTATTTCCGAAGCCAACGCAAATCCCAAGGACACGAAAGATCACTCCGAAGGCGTGTGGACGCTGCCGCCCGCTTATCGCCTCAAGGACAGGGATCGCGCAAAATACGAGGCAATCGGCGAAAGCGACCGATTCACGCTCAAGTTCGTGAAGCAGTGAGTGCCGGGCGCCGTGCCCTCGTCCTGGGCGTCCCCTTGTTTACCAGCAATTCCGCTCGAATTCCGCTCGGGTCGTGGACGTCCGGAACGGGTCGACTGCGGAAATTCGCGCTTCCCGTTAGCGGCCACCGTCCCGAAACCCGGTTGTCAGCTACCTGAAAGAATTGGACTGCCGTCCTGGGTGTCTCAGAACGGCCAGCAGCCGACCTTCCAGCCTTCATCAGTTGCGAACGTTCGCGGAGAAAATACGGGCCCTCCAAGAGTCGCTGCCGTCACCCGTCTGCCGGATGCATGACCGCTGGATTTTCCGCTTGGAGCGTTGGGGCGGAATGGCCTTCACTTTCGGCTCCCGCCATTCCGGTATGCTTTGACGGCCGTTCGCTGCCGCAAATCTCCACAGTTAATTGCCGGCTGCTGCATTTCGACCACTTGAGAGAGAGTTCGCATGGATTCGGATTGGACGACTTTATCCCGGGAGGCAAAGAGAGCGCGTAGGTTCGAGTGGTACAGCTCGACGGATGGGATTCGCTTCGACAGCCCCGAAGCCGAAAGGGCCTATCGGGTGCGGGCAAAACGAATGATCGACGTCTACAACGTTAGCGAGCCGGACAGAGTGCCCGTGGCGTTGCCCACCGGCTCGCTGCCCGTCGAATACGCGGGCATTGACTACGGGACTGCAATGTACGACGCCGAGAAAGCCGCGCAGGCCTGGCTCAAGTTCAATCTGGAGACCGACCTGGACGCCTTCGCTGCCCCCAATGTACCGGTCGGCAAGATGCTTGACCTGCTCGATTACCGGCTCTACCGCTGGCCGGGGCACGGAATGGCCAAGGACGGAATGGGCTACCAGTTCGTCGAAGCCGAGTACATGACCGCCGAGGAATATGACGCGTTGATCCACGACCCCTCGGATTTTTGGCTGCGTACCTACTTGCCGCGTGTCTTCGGCACCTTCGAGCCCTTCCGGATGCTCCAGTCCTTCACGGCCGTTACCGAGTTGCCGATGGTTACGCCCCACTTCCTACCCTACACGAGGCCTGAAGTGCAGGCGTCATTGCAGAAGCTCATCGACATCGGGAAGACGCTCGCGAGCTGGACGCAGGTCGTATCGACAGTAGGCCGACGGGGTCGCGAACTTGGATTTCCCGCGCTTGCATCCTGCTATGCAAAGGCGCCCTTCGACACCATAGGCGACACGCTGCGCGGCACCAAGGGCATCATGTTGGACATGCGCCGGCGGCCGGAGAAGCTCCTGGAGGCGCTCGACGTGGTCGCCCAGATCACCATCGACGTCACCGTCGCCACCCTCAATGCCTCCAAGGGGCAAATCGCCTTGTTCCCGCTTCACAAGGGAGCCGATGGCTGGATGTCCGAGAAACAGTTCGAGACCTTCTATTGGCCAACGCTGAAGCGAGTTGTCGACGGCCTCATCGAGGAGGGCATCATGCCGACGCTTTTCGCGGAGGGCGGATTCGAAACGCGACTGGCACTCGTGAACGAGTTCCCCAAGGGGGCCGTCAACTGGCTGTTCGACCGGACCGACATGGGAAAGGCAAAAAAGGCGCTCGGCGACCGGTGCTGCATCTCCGGCAACGTTCCTGCTTCGCTCATGGTCACGGGATCGCCCAAGGAGGTGAAGGACTATTGCCGCAAGCTCATCGAGCTTTGCAGCGAGGGCGGTGGCTTCATCCTGGCAGCGGGCACAAACTCCATCGAGGGTACCCGCATCGAGAACTTGCGCGCCATGGTGGAAGCGGCCGCGGAGTTCGGCGTGTACGCAAAGTAGCAAGGCGCAGCACCAGGGTCACAAACGGCTCTACGAAGTACCGGCTTGGGGCCGAATCGAGGCATTCGGCTCGCCTCTCCCGAGGCAGCTTTTCACCATGATCGTGGCGCCCTGCAACATGCTGGCCAAGATCAATCACGGAATACGGTTGCCCTGCCCGTCGGTCAAGCGAAGCTATGGAGCAACGGACGGACAATTCATCCGCAGGCCCCGCGCGAACCGGCGCCCACGATGCGCCACGCCCGCAGCTTGCGCGCGTGCGACCAGGACGCATTGGCCGGACTGGTCGAAGGCAGGCGCGCGAAGCGCAGCGCGGTCGCATCAATCCCCGGCAGCACATGCCGGCGAAACGCCGCCTCTGCCTTCGCGCCGTTGAAGTACACGCGTTGGATGCGCGGATGGGCGCGGAAGAACGAGGCGAAGTCGTTGGGGACGATCGAATCCTCGTCGATCTCCGAGTCGAGGCTGCCTGCGCGCGTGCACGAGGCGAGCACGTCCCACACGGCGATGCCGGCCCGCTTGAGCACCCGGACCCGCTGCGCATAGGGCGCATCGGGGCCCGCTCCGTGGAGCACGCCCATGATCGGCCAGAACGCATTGCGTGGATGGGCGTAATACCGGTTCGCCAGCAGCGATGCCTTGCCGGGCATACTGCCCAGTATCAGCACCTTCGCATCCGGCGCGGCGATCGGCGGAAAGCTGTGGATGTGGGGCTTGCGGCGCATCACGGCGCGCGCCGCTACGCCCGGGCGCGTCGGAGCCCGGAGCGCCACAGCATCCACCCTGCAATCGCCAGGTTCAGCAGGTTCCACAGGATGCCGTTCATGAACGCCACCTTGTAGGAACCCGTCAGGTCGAAAATCGCCCCCGACATCCAGCCGCCGAACGCCATGCCGAACAGCGTCGCGGTGATGATCGTGGCCACCCGGGCGCCTGCCTCCTTCTGCGAAAAGTACTCGCGCACGATGATGGCGTAGGAGGGCACGATGCCGCCCTGGAACAGGCCGAACAGCGCCGAAATCAGGTACAGGGAAACCAGGCCGTCGAAAGGGAGAAACAGCAGCAGCGCGACGCACTGCAGGCCGGAACCGAGCAGCAGCGTGCGCAACCCGCCGATGCGATCGCAGATCCAGCCGAACGTGAGGCGGCTGACGACGCCGCAGGCCAGCATCAGCGACAGCATCTGCGCGCCGCGCGCCGGCCCGTAACCGAGATCCGCGCAGTAGGCGACCAGGTGGACCTGCGGCATCGCCATCGCCGTGCAGCAGGCGAAGCCGGCGACGGCCAGCAGCGCCAGAAGCGCATTGGGCGACAGGCCAAGCGGCCGCTCGACGCGCGCCGAGGCGATCGAGCCGGCGACGACGGTCTCGTGCGTCGGCGGTTTGCGCCACAGCGCGAGCACCATCGGCAGCATGGTGGCCAGGCAGAACAGGCCGATGCCGAAGTAGGCCTCGCGCCATCCGACCGTCTCGATGTAGTGCTGCACGATGGGCGGCCAGATGGCGCCGGCGAGAAAGTAGCCGCTTGCGAAAATGGCCACGGCGATGCCGCGCCGGCGCGTGAACCAGTGCGAGGTATCGGCGAGCAGGGGCGCGAAGGTCGCCGAGCTGCCCACACCGATGAGCAATCCCTGCACCAGCGTGAATTGCCCTATGCCCACGGACGAGCCGGCCACCAGATAGCCCAGCCCGAGCGCCAGCGTACCGGCGATCACGGGAATCATGATGCCGAAGCGGTCGGACAGCCGGCCCATGAGTATGCCTCCCAGGCCGAACAGGATCATGGTCAGCGTGTAGGGCAGCGACGCATCGCCGCGCGCCACGCCGAACTCCGCCTGCACCGTCGGCAGGACGACGACGACCGACCACGTGCCTACGCCGCCTAGGGTCGACAGCAGCAGCGCGGCCGTGAGACGCCACCATGCGTAGGGGGACTCGACTTCGCCGTGCGGGGCCATCAAGGGACCACCGGAGCGGGAGAGGCGTGTTCGGAACGGTCGTGCATTGCGTCAGTCTCCTGCATCTCGAGTATTCACAGACTTGGCGGAGAATCGGGGTCTACATAGATCTCCCGATTTTGGGAGGTTGCTTCGCAACTTCCCAAAATCGGGAGATTGATAAAAGCCTAAAACGACGCAACACGATTGATTCCGGCTTCGCTGGCTCGGGCATCGGCGTCCGGGGTTGCATCGACAGCAGCAGTTTAATCAACTTCCCGTCGTACGAAATCTTGAATTTGGCGATAATGGCGGGCAGATTCCTCGTCCGTCCAAGGAGCCCCATGTCCACCATCATCCGCCACGCGGGTTCGAAAATCCTATCCGGCGCCGTCGAAGCCAACGGCATGGTCTATGTCGCCGGCACGGTCGCCGACAGGCTGCCGGCGACGGTCAGGGCGCAGACCGAGGAGATTCTCGCCAAGATCGACGCGCTGCTCGCCGCGGCGGGCAGCAGCAAGTCGAAAATCGTTTCGGCGCAGATCTGGGTCGCCGACATCCGCCTGCGCGACGAAATGAACGAAGCCTGGCTCGCCTGGGTCGATCCCCACAACCTGCCGGCGCGCGCCTGTGTCCAGGCCGCACTAGCCAACCCGCAGATGCTGGTCGAGATCGCAGTGACCGCGGTGAAATGAAACGGCGGCGCGACAAATTGCAGACGCCGATTTGATCAAACGCTTTGACAATGCTTGGGGCGGTGACTACGCTTGCCGACGGATATAGATGTATGAAGTAAGCCGCATCGGGCGCGAACCGGGCGGTACCACTGGATTGCGAAAGGCGGGCCGGCAATGGCATGGGAAGCGGGCAAGGCGGGCATCAGGATCGGAATAGTCGGAACCGGCACCATGGGCCGGGGAATCGCCCAGATCGCGGCACAGGCGGGATTCGAGGCCAAGCTGTACGACGCAATCCCGGACGCGGCGGAGCAGGCGCGAGCGAGCATCGCCGAGGTGCTCGGCAAGCAGGTGGAAAAGGGCAAGCTGGCCAAAGACGCGTTCGAGGCCACGATGGCGCGCCTGAAATGCGTCGCCGCGCTCTCGGAGCTGGCCGACTGCGACGTGGTCGTCGAAGCGATCGTCGAAAAGATCGAGCCCAAGCGCGAGCTGTTCCAGGCCCTCGAAGCCATCCTGCGGGAAGACGCGATTCTCGCCACCAACACCTCCTCGCTGTCGGTCACCGCGATGGCCGCGGCGTGCAAGCGTCCGGGGCGCGTCGCGGGCTACCACTTCTTCAACCCGGTGCCGCTGATGAAGATCGTCGAGGTAGTCAACGGCGCGCTCACCGAACCCTGGGTGAGCGAGGCGCTCGCGGAACTGGCGCGCCGCATGGGCCATACCGCGGTGCTCGCGAACGACATGCCCGGGTTTATCGTCAACCATGCCGGCCGCGCCTACATTCCCGAGAGCCTGCGCATCATCTCCGAGGGCGTGACGGATTTCCACACCCTGGACCGGATCATGAAGGACGCGGCCGGCTTTCGCATGGGGCCGTTCGAGCTGCAGGACCTGGTCGGCCTGGACATCAGCCAGATGGTGATGGATTCGATCTACAACCAGTTCTACCAAGAGCCACGCTTCAGGGTCACACCGCTGGTGACCCAGCGCACTGCCGCAGGCCTGTTCGGAAAGAAAAGCAAGCGGGGGTTTTACGATTATTCGGCCAGTGCCGCGGCGGTGCCCGATCCCGAGCCGCCGGTGCCGGCTGCGCAGAAGCGTCCGGTCTGGGTGAGCCCTGCCGACACCGATCTGGCGGAGAAGGTCAGGGGCGCCTTCATCAAGGGCGGCGCGGCGGTGGAGGGCGGCGCGGCGCCCTCATCGGCAGCGGTGATCGTGGTCGCGCCGCTGGGCAAGGATACGACGACCTGCGCAGTCGAACAGGGGCTGGATGCCACGCGCACCGTCGCGGTGGACGCGCTGTTCCCGCTGGAAAAGCGCATCACGCTGATGCGCTCGCCCGCGACCGATCGCGCCGCGCTCGATGCGGCGCACGCGATGCTCGCCGCAGGCGGGGTCCCGGTCTCGGTGATCCGGGATTCCCCCGGCTTCGTCGCGCAGCGGGTGGTGGCGCAAATCGTCTCCATCGGCTGCGACATCGCGCAGCAGCGCATCGCCTCCCCCGGGGACATCGATTCCGCGGTGCGCCTGGGGCTGGGCTACCCGAAGGGCCCGCTGGGCATGGGCGACGCACTGGGACCCAAACGCATCCTCACGATCCTGGAGAACCTGTATGCGACCTACGGCGATCCGCGCTACCGGCCGAGCATCTGGCTGCGGCGCCGCGCGCTGCTCGGCCTGTCGCTGCTGGTGGAGGATTGAACGGGGGACCGTCCAAGGACGGTGGCGGAGAGCGGCTGCGCGCAGCAATTCAAGCGCCGAAACCAAATAAGGCGGGCATCCGGATGACAAAGCGCAAAGACATCGCAGTAATCGGCTACGGCGAAACCAAGATAACGCTGCGCGGCGGGCGCAGTTCCTACGATCTCGCCGGGGAGGTGCTCGAGCAGATCGTCAACCAGACCGGCATCGATCCCAGGCAGATCGACGGCCTGTCGATCGCCGAGACCATGAGCGAGACCGCCAACCCGTTCTGGGGCGTGTTCATGTGCGAACAACTGGGGCTGTCGCCCACCTGGATGCAGGTCAACGGCCTGGGCGGCGCCTCCGGCACCGGCGGCATCGCGCGCGCCGCGGCCGCGATCCGGGACGGACTGTGCGAGACCGTGCTGGTGCTCGCCTCGGACGCGCAGTCCTCGGCCCGGCCCACCGACCAGGGCGCTCACCGTTACGAGTTCATGTATCCGACGGGCCTGCGCGGACCGGTCGGATCGTTCGGCCTGCTGACGCAGCGCTATCGCCACCAGTACGGGCTGAAGGACGAGGCGCTCGCCAAGCTCGCCGTCACCCAGCGCCGGCACGCGCTAATGAATCCGAATGCCTGCGACAAGCTGCGCGTGCCGCTGACCGAAGCCGATTACCTCAACTCCAAGTACGTTTCCGAGCCGCTGCGCATGCTCGATTCGGTGATGGTGTGCGACGGGGCGAATGGCGTGCTGGTGACCTCGACTGCGAACGCGAAAAAGCTCGGCGCGAAAAAAATGATCCATCCGATCGGTTACGGCGAAATCACCAACTTCAAGGGCAGCGAGATGCTCGTCGACATCACCGAGTCGGGATTCACGGTCGCTGGGCCGAAGGCGCTCGCGCAGGCCGGGATGACGCCCCGGGACATCCGTATGATCATGCCCTACGACGATTTTCTGATCGCGATCCTGCTGACCTTCGAGCACGTGGGCTTCTGCGGCAGGGGCGAAGGCTCCGAATTCATTCTGAACACCGATCTGTCTTACAAGGGAACGCTGCCGCTGAATACCTCCGGCGGCCAGATCTCCGCGGGGCAGCCCGGCCTGGCCGGCGGCGGCCTCAACCTGGTCGAGGCGGTGCGCCAGATGTTCGGCGAAGCGGGCGAGCGCCAGGTGTCCGACCCGAGGAACGCGATGGTCACCGGCATCGGCGTCATTCCCTACGGCCGCAACTGGGGCGTCTCGACCGTTCTCATTCTGGAGCAATCATGAGCGAAGCCACGCCTGCGTCCAAACCCGAGGCGAAGAAAATTCCGCGGCCGCTGCCGCGCGTCAATGCCTACATGGACACCAGGCCCTTCTGGCAGGCGGCGAACAACGGCAAGCTGCTCATCCAGTATTGCAAGGAGTCCGGCAAGCCGCAGTGGTATCCGCGCCCGGTGAGCCTTGCGACCGGCCGGCGCAACCTCGAATGGCGCGAAGTCTGCGGCCGGGGCAAGGTCTACTCCTGGACGGTCACGTACAGCGCCTGGCCCGGGCACGAGGACCGCGTGCCCTACATCTGCGCGCTGGTGGAGCTGGACGAAGGCGTGCGCATGCTGGCGAACCTGCTCAACGTGAAAGGCGAGGACGTGAAGATCGGCATGCCGGTGCAGCTGTGCTGGGAGCGGCTTTCCGATGAGATCAACTATCCCGCGTTCGAGCCCGTGACGCCGCGGTGAGCGTCACCCGATCCCCGCGGCGCTTTTGCGTCGCGAGCGCATGAAGCTGCCGGCCTTTCTCGCGGCGCGTGCGGCGGCGACGCCGGACCGGGAGGCGCTGGTCTGCGGGGATCTGCGCCTGAGCTTCGCCGAGCTGGACCGTCACAGTTCGTGCCTCGCCGCGGCGCTCGCGCAGCACGGGGTGGGCGCAGGCGACCGGGTGGCAATCTACCTGCCCAACTGCGCCGAGTTCGTGCTCGCCTTCGTGGCCATCGTGAAGCTGGGC
>MEQZ01000120.1:8980-31562 GCA_001770425.1 Betaproteobacteria bacterium RIFCSPLOWO2_02_FULL_65_20
CGGTGCCGATCGGCACCCGCCTGTCCGCGACCGAAGTCGCCTACCAACTCGCCGACAGCGCGCCGCGCGCGGCATTCATCCATCCGGACACGCGCGCGACCTTCGTTGCCGCGGGCAACACGCCGCCGGTCGTGATCGCTGCCGCGTCCGCCGTCGGGACGGAACTCACGCTGCACGCACTGGTGGCCGCGTATGCGCCGCGCCGCTTCGACCCGCCGGTCGAGGCCGACGACTGCATGATCTGCTACACCTCCGGCACCACGGGCCAGCCCAAGGGCGCGATCCTGACGCAGGCGAACTACTTCATCCCCAACGGCTACATCAACGCCATCGAGTGGGGCCTCACCGCGGCCGACCGCCAGCTCATCACCACCCCGCTCACTCACCGCACCGCGTTCGGTCGGGTCATCAACACGCTGTGCCTGGGCACGACGCTGGTCATCCTGCCGAAGTTCGATCCGCGCGAGACCGCGCGCCTGTGCGCCGCCGAGCGCATCACGGTGCTCGGCATGGTGCCCACCGTGGGCCGCATGCTGCTGCCTGCGATCGAGGCCTCGCCGCATTCGTTCGCCAGCGTGCGCGTGATGGTCGCCACCGGAGAGGCGTTTCCTCGCCAGGTCAAGGAACGGATCGTGCGCGCGCTGCCGCAGGTCGGCATCTACTCCTACTTCGCGATGACCGAGTGCGGCGCGCTCACCAGCCTGGGTCCGGCCGACCAGCTCTCGCATCCGGACTCCATCGGCCGGCTGGTGCCCGGTGTGGAAGTGCGGTTCGTCGATGCCGCGGGGCGCGACGCGGCGCCGGGCGAGCCGGGCGAGCTGTGGATCCGCAGCGGCGAGCCCGGGCGCTTCCTCACGCTGCGCGGCTACTGGGGCAAGCCCGCGGAGACCGCGGCCGCCCTGCGCGACGGGTGGTTCGCCACCGGCGACATGGGGCGCATGGACGCGGACGGGTTTCTGTATATCGTCGACCGCAAGAAGGACATGGTCCTGTCGGGCGGCTACAACATCTTTTCGAAGGAGGTCGAACTGGCGATCCTCGACCATCCGTCGGTGCAGGACGTCGCGGTGGTGGGCGTGCCCGACGCAGTGTACGGCGAAGCGGTGGCCGCGTTCGTCGAGGTGAAGCCGGGCGCCGCCGCGCTCACCGAGGAACAGCTCATTCTCCATTGCCGGGACCGCATCGCCGGCTACAAGAAGCCCAGGCACGTGCGCTTCGTGCACGAACTGCCGAGAAACAGCGTCGGAAAGATCCTCAAGTACCGGCTGCGGGAGGAATTCGCGGCGGCCTTGCCGTAGCCGGGCTTCCATCTGACGCGCGCGCAACCCCGGCTATCGTCTCACCCAGCCGCCACGGGCATGGACGTGCCGGTGACCTAGGAGGACGGTTCAACGGAATCGATACGCGCGATGCTGCGCGCCATCCGGATGAAGACGTCGCGTTCACTCTCACCCAGCGGCTCGAGAATGCGCTGCTGCACCTTGGCCAGGCCCGGTGCCATCCGGCCCAGCATACGCAGACCTTTGGTCGTTATCCGCAGTTCGTAGGCGCGAGCGTCGCGCGGCGCGCGGCGCCGCACGACCAGGCCACGGCGGATAAGCCGGGAAGTGATGTCGCCCATTGTGTTGCGATCCGTTCCAGTCGAGTCGGAGAGATCCTGAATGCTGGCGGTCGAACAACGGGCCAGCGTGAGCAACAGCGCGGTCTGCTGCTGCGTGAGGCCGAATTCACCCAAGACCTCTTTGAAGATCTCCTGGGAGCGCTGCTGGCACCTTCGTAGGAGATGGCCCGGAGTCTCGGAAAGGTCCAGGTCGCCGAGGTTCTGCTTAGAAGCCACTCTGTTCGCCCGCGATCGCCATGACGTTCGGTCTGCAACTGGAAAACATTCGAATATCTCCTCACGTCCGGCGCTGCTCCTGATGGCTGCGGTCACCCGGTCGACGCGGATCTCCAGGAGGGCGGCTCTCGCCAGCGCCCACACGCCGCCGAGCACGACACCAAGGCGTATGGACCTGGAGGCAGGAGCCGTACCCGGTTGCCTTTTGTCATTGTAATGTGTACGCTGCATTTTATACAACGTGTACGGTGTATCTGCCCGAATGCCGGAGACTGGCTGCCCCGAATTCCGCAGAAACGCGCGTCCGTGCAGCTCAGAGAGCCGGAGGATCGATGACCTACCTGAAGCGATTGCCCAAGTTCGAGTACGTCAGCCCTCGATCGCTCGACGAGGTCTGCGGCTTGATCGCAGGCACTTCCGATGACGAGGTGATGCTGCTCGCAGGCGGTACGGACGCCATTTTGCAGATGCGCCGGCGCGAGCGGGTGCCTCGCCGCGTCATCGGTCTCAAGGGCGTTGCAGAACTGGAATTCGTGCGCGAGCGGGCCGACGGCAGCCTTGCCATTGGCGCCATGACCGCGCTGCATACCCTTCTGTCCGCTCCGGCAGTCAGCCAGCGCTATGACCTGCTGCGCGAAACCACCGCACAGATCGGCGGACCTGAACTGCGCAACGTTGCGACGATCGGCGGCAACATCGCCGGTGCGCTTCCATGCGCAGACCTGCCCCCGGCCCTCATGACCCTTGGGGCGCGGATCAGGCTCAGCAGTCAGCGCGGGGATCGCTGGCTGCCTCTCGACGAGTTCTTTCCGGAGTTCGGACGGACGGTCGCTGAAGATGACGAGTTGGTGGCGGAAATCAGTCTGCCCCGGCCGGCATCCAATAGCGGCGGTACCTATCTCAAGTTTCACGACCGTCATTCCATGGACATGACGGTCGTCGGAGTGAGCGCATTCGTCGTCCTGGATGACGATGGCCGGACGTTTCGCGACCTCAAGCTTGCTTATGCCAACGGCGCGCCGACCGTATTCCGTGCCAGGCGCGCGGAGACCGTTTTGCGTGGTCATGCGTTGACTGACGAGGGGCTCGAAGCGGTGGCCGAGACCGCCTGCGCCGAGTCCAGTCCCAGGACTTCCTGGCGGGCCAACGGGGAGTATCGCCTGGAGCTGATCAGGGCCTTGACAAAGCGCGCCATCCGGCTCGCGTGGGGAAAAGCTTCCTCGCGGAAGGGGACAAAGCCATGATCGATCTCATACCGGTTTCGCTGCGCGTCAATGGCGTCCGATACGATATTGACATCCGGCCGTGGCGCACGCTCCTGGAGGTGCTCCGCGAGTCCCTGGGCATGACGGGAACCAAGCGCTCCTGCGGCGAAGGGCAATGCGGCACCTGCACCGTTCTTATCGACGGCAAGGCAGTCAACTCCTGTCTTTACCTCGCCGTCGAGGCACAGGGCAAGGAAATCGCGACCATCGAGGGTCCGCCCGCAGGCGACCCTGCGCTCCAGCAGATTCAGCGTTCATTTGTGAGCAAGGGGGCGGTGCAATGCGGTTTCTGCACGCCCGGAATGGTCGTTGCCACAAAGGCGCTCCTGGCCGATAACCCGGCGCCGAGCGAGGACGAGATTCGCGAGGCCCTTGTCGGACATCTGTGCCGATGCACGGGCTATGTGCAGATTGTCGAAGCCATTCAGGATGCCGCCCGCGGCATGCAGGACGCCGCCAGCCAGATGGCGCCCAAAGGGAGCGACTGAGGTGAACGAGCAAATCAGACGTGAATTTCAGGTCCTGGGCAAACCGACGCCGAAAAAGGATGCCCCGCTCAAGGCTGCCGGTCGTGCCGAGTTTGCCGACGACATTAACATGCCCGGAATGCTGCATGGCAAGCTGCTGCGCAGCCCGCATCCGCACGCGCGCATCGTGAGCATCGACACGAGTCGTGCCGCTGCGCTGCCCGGAGTCCGCGCGGTGATAACCGGCAAGGACTTTCCGGGCGTCAGATACGGCAACCTGCCGCGGACGCGCGACTACCTGCCGCTTGCCATCGACACGGTCCGCTATATCGGCGAAGAGGTGGCGGCCGTGGCGGCGATCGACGAGGACACCGCGGAGGAGGCGCTCGACCTGCTGCAGGTCGAGTATGAATTGCTGCCGGCGGTTTTCGAGCCCGAAGAGGCCATGAAGCCGGGTGCGCCTCAGCTGCACGCCCCGGCCCCGGGCAATATATCGGCGCACACCGAGTCGCAGTTTGGCGACGTGGCGGCGGCCTTTGCCGAGGCGGACTACGTTCGCGAGGACGTGTTCGAAACCCATGCAGTCAAGCAGGGAATGCTGGAGCCTCACGCCTGCGTCGGCGTGTGGGATTCGTTCGGCAAGGCGACGCTCTGGTCCTGCAAGATGAGTCCGTACACCGTGTGGCGACAGCTTGCGATGGGGCTCGATATCAAGCCCAGCGACATACGCGTGGTCCAGACCTATGTCGGCGGCGGATTTTCGGGGGGCAAGCAGGAAGCCATGCCGATGGATTTCTGCGCGCTGATGCTGTCCAAGAAGACCGGCCGGCCCGTGAAGTTTGTGCATACGATGGAAGAAGTTCTGACCATCGGGCACATGCGCCATCCGATGAAGATATGGTTGCGCACCGGAACGACCAAGGATGGCCGGATACTTGCCCAGCACTGCAAGTTGCTCGCGAACGGCGGCGCCTATTCGAGTATCGGCGGGTTCAGCATCTTTCTTGCCGGAGCCATGCTCAACCTGCCCTATCGCGTGCCGAACATGAAGTTCGAGTCCGATCGCGTTTACACGAACAACGGATTTTGCGGCGCCCTGCGCGGGCACACGGTGGTGCAAATGTGCTTTGCGCGCGATTCGCAGCTCGAAAGAATCGCCGAAGACCTGGGCATCGATCCGCTGGAGATCCGGCGCCGCAATGCCCTGCATGACGGCGACGTGACTCCCAACGGTTTTCGGATCAACACATTCGCGTTCGACGAGTGCATCACGCGCGTCGCGGAGATGTCCGGCTGGTACAGCAAACGGGGCAAGCTGCCTAAGTACCGGGGAATCGGCTTCGGTTGCGGCGCGCATCTGTCCGGCGCGAGGCTCATGGGCCATTCCGCGTCGGCGGCCGAGATACGGATGCTGGAAGACGGCACGGTGCACCTGACCACGGGCTCGACCGACGTCGGCCAGGGGGTGGAGACGGTGATGTCCATGATCGCGGCCGAGGTGCTCGGCGTCGAAGTGGACGATGTGAACTACCTGAAAGTGGATAGCGCTGCGACGCCTCTCGATCCGGGTACCTTTGGCTCGCGGGTCACGCTCTTCACCGGAAACGCCGTCAAGCAGGCTGCGGAGGAAGTCTGCCGGCAGCTGGCCGAGATCGCGGGCGAACGGATGGGTGTGGACCAGCAGGATCTGGTATTTCGCAAGCGCGAAATCATCAACCGCAAGGATGAGAGGCAGCGCGTTTCGCTGAAGGAAATCGTGCGCTGGGCAATGTTTCAGCAAGGGCGCGTCATCACCGGGCGCGGCACCTACGGTGCAAGTGAAGAGAAAATCGATTTCCAGACGGGCCAAGGCAATCTCTCGCCGGCATACAACCCGACAGCCTGTGCCGTGGAGGTGGAGGTGGATCCGGAAACCGGCTTCGTGGACGTAGTCGGTCTGTGGGGCGCGGACGACAGCGGTACGCCCTTGAACCCGATGGCAGTGAGGGGGCAGGTCATCGGCGCAGCGGTCATGTCGATCGGGCACGCGCTCTACGAGAATCTGATCCGGGTCGACGGCAAGGTCATGAACCCGTCGTTTCGTGACTACAAGATGCCGCAGGCGACGGATCTGCCGAAGCTGGCCGACTTCCAGCACGCCAACGTCATCACCTGGGAGCCCGAAGGCCCGTTCGGCGCCAAGGAAGCCGGTCAGGGCGCCGGAACCGGCGTCATCGCGGCGCTTGCAAACGCCATCTACGACGCCACGGGCGTCCGGTTGACACGCCTGCCCATGACGCCGGAAAGCATCCTGTTCGGCCTCAAGGGCGTGCAGCAGCAGAAAGGAAACCGCGGGCCGTAGACGGTCGCCGCGTTCGCCCGAGGATCTGCCCCCCGCCATGACGCGAACACTCTCCCTTGCGCCCCTCACCGTCCTGGAGCTTGCGCCGCCGGACATGGTCAGCTGCGCGGCGCAGGCGGGATACAGCCACCTCGGCCTGCGGCTGCTCCCGGTGTTGCCGAAGATGGACGTCAACCATCCGATCATCGGCGACACGCCGATGGTGCGCGAGGTGCTCGGCCGGCTCGGTGACACCGGTCTGAAGGTGCTCGACATCGAGTTCATCCGGCTTACGCCGGAGTCGCGCGTCGCCGACTATGCGCCGATGCTGGAGACGGGGGCGCGGCTCGGCGCGCAGCATGTCCTGGCCGGCGGCGACGATCCGCACGAACAGCGGCTCGCCGAGCGCTTCGCCGAACTCTGCGACGCCGCGGCGCCATTCGGCCTCACCGCCAACCTGGAGCCGATTCCGCTGTTCGAGTTGCGCACGCTCGCGCAGGCGATGCGCGTGCTGGCTGCCGCCGATCGGCCCAACAGCGGCATTCTGATCGACCCGATTCATTTCGACCGCTCGGGCGAGCGTCTCGCGGACGCCGTGCGCATCCCGCGCAAGTGGTTGCACTACATGCAGCTGTGCGACGCGAGCGCAGAACGGCCGGCCGATGCCGCTGGGCTGCAGTTCCAGGCCCGGTTCGACCGCATGATTCCGGGCGAGGGCGGACTGGATCTCCCCGGGCTGCTGCGTGCGCTGCCGCGCGAGATCCCGATCGCCCTGGAGGTCCCGATGGCCGCGCTCGCGCGCACGGTAGGCGCAGCGGAGCGCGCGCGCCGGCTGCTCGCGGCGACCCTGGCGCTGCTGCGCAGGCTGGAAGACGAGGGAGGTGCGGCGGCGGCGAAGTTCGGAGGCGAACCTTAACCCGGGTTTTCCGCTGCCAGCGGCACGTGCCCCCGGATCAGATCGGACCCGCGCTCCGCGATCATCAACACGCAGGCGTTGATGTTGCCGCTGACGAGGTCCGGCATCACCGATGCGTCCACCACGCGCAGGCGGTCGATCCCGCGGACTCTGAGTTCCGGATCGACCACCGCCATGTCGTCCCGGCCCATCCTGCAGGTGCCGGCAGCGTGATGCAGCGTGGAGGCCACCGCCCTGATGTAGGCATGGATGTCGGCTTCGGCTACCACCTGCGGGCCCGGAACGATTTCGTCACCGCGAAAGGGATCGAGCGCACTCTGGCGGATGACCTCGCGCGCCATGCGCATCCCCGCCGCGAGCACTTGCGCATCGCCGGGCGCCGACAGGTAGTTCGCGCGGATGCGCGCCGGCTGCCTTGCGTCGGCCGAAGCAAGCTCGATGCTTCCGCGGCTCTCCGGATGAAGCAACACCACCAGCAGGTAGAAAGCGTCGCGCCAATCGGGCCCAAGCACGGGCCACCAAGGGCGCGCTTCCCGGGCAATTCCCCTGACTCCCAGCTGTATGTCCGGCACGGCGGTATCGGCGCAGGTCCTGAGCAGCGCCATGGCGCCTCCGGGCATGTTGGTCGCGGGACCGCTGCCGGCGAAATAGGCGCGCAGCATCGCAAGAGCGATCCGGTCCAGTCGCAACGCGTGCCGCAAGGGGCTCGTCCCTTTGCGCAAGTTACCGACCGCGACAAAGACATGGTCCTGGAAATCCGCGCCGACCCGGTGCAAATCCACCGCCGGCGCTATCCCGTGGCTGCGCAGCTGTGCGGCCGCGCCTATCCCCGAGAGCATCAGCAACTGCGGCGTATTGACGGCGCCGGCCGAGAGCAGCACTTCGCAAGCGGCATGGTCGCGCTCGGTCCGGCCACGGTGTAGATACTCGACACCGATCGCCTTCTTCCCGTCGAGCAGAACGCGCGTCGCAAGCGCACCGGTGCGCAGCGTGAGGTTCGCGCGCCGCATCGCCGGTCGAAGGTAGGCGCCCGCGGCGCTGCATCGCCGTCCTCCGGCGATGGTCGATTGGGCCATTGCGAATCCTTCCTGCATCTCGCCGTTGAGGTCCTCGGACACGGCGAATCCCGCAGCCTGCCCGGCATCGACCGCCGCGCTGTAGAGGGGATCGGAAAGATCCGTGAAACGGGTTCCGACCGGGCCGCTGCCGCCGCGGTAGGCGTTCCCCCCTCCGCACCAGGACTCGGTGCGCTTGAAATAAGGCAGCACCTGCGCGTAGGACCAGCCGGCGAGCCCCTTTTGCGCCCAGCGGTCGTAGTCCCCGCGGTGGCCGCGAACGTAAAGCATCGCGTTGATCGACGAGGAGCCGCCGAGGACCTTGCCGCGCGGCAGCGCGATGGCGCGCTGGTTCAAATGCGGCTGGGGCTCGGTGTTGTAACCCCAGTCGTGCCGCCGGTCCTTCCAGAGTTTTCCCAGGCCGAGGGGAATGTGGATCAGCGGATCCCGGTCGGCGCCGCCCGCCTCAAGCAACAAGACACGAATCTGCGGGTCTTCCGTCAGTCGATTGGCGAGTACGCAACCGGCAGACCCCGCGCCCACTATGATGTAATCGTATGGTCTGCGCTTCATCGTTTCCGCGGCGAGAAACCGGAGGCTGCGGAATTGTCGCCGCTTCCCCGGTAACGCGGATATTACCCGTTTACGGCGTTCTACCCGCCATTCCCGCCACCGGCACGATCAGCTTGGCTCAATGCCTCCACCCGGTTACGATGCTGCTACATGGATGCAAAAGCCGCATCCGGGCCGCGCGACACTTCCGCGCAGTAGGGAATTCTCGTATGAGCAACGCCGAAAGACTGAGCACCGGTCAGGTGATCGCCAGATCCCTGATACGCAATGGAGTCGACACCATTTTCGGCATTCCCGGCGCGCATACTTACGATTTCATCGACGCACTGTATGAATGCCGGGACAGGATACGCTTCATCGTCAACCGGCACGAACAGGGCAGCGGCTACATGGCCTATGGATACGCCAAGTCCACCGGCCGCGTCGGCGCATTCACCTGCGTGCCGGGGCCGGGCGTGCTCAACGCCGGCGCCGCCCTTTGCACCGCCTACGGGGCCAATGCTCCGGTGCTCTGCATCACCGGCAACGTCCAGTCGCACCACATCGGCCGCGGCCGCGGCATACTGCACGAGTTGCCGGACCAACTCGCAATCCTGCGCGGACTGACGAAATGGTCCGAGCGCATCAACCATCCGACCGAAGCCGCGGCCGTCGTCGGGGAAGCATTCAAGCAGCTCTCCACCGGCCGAATTCGTCCGGTTGCGATCGAGACGCCGTGGGACGTGTTCGGCGTCAAGGCGCCGGTCGATCTCGACGTGCCGATGGATGTTCCGCCGCCGCCTGAGCCTGATCCGGACGGGATTGCGCGCGCGGTCGCCCTGTTGAAGAGCGCGAAGAATCCGATGATCACCGTCGGCAGCGGCGCGATCGACGCCGGCGCTGAAGTGCTGGAACTTGCCGAGTTGCTGCAGGCGCCGGTGACTTCGCACCGCAGCGGCCGCGGCATCGTCGGCGAGGACACAGCTTACGGATTTTCCTGCGGCGCCGGTTACAAGCCCTGGCTGGCGACCGATGTTCTGGTCGGCATCGGCAGCCGGCTCGAGCTTCAATACCTGCGCTGGATGAAGATCCCAGAGGGCGTCAAGGTGATACGCATCGACATCGATCCCACCGAGATGTTCCGCCTGAAACCCGACGTCGGTATCGTGACCGGCGCGAAACCGGGTGCGCGCGCCCTGGTCGACGCGCTGTCCGCTACGCTCGCGAAGCGGCCGTCGAGAGCGGAGGAATTCAAGGCGCTCAAGGCGCAGTTCAGGCGCGACATCCAGACAGTACAACCGCAAATGGCTTACCTGGACGTGATCCGCGATGTGCTGCCGCGAGACGGGTTTTTCGTCGAGGAAATCTCGCAGGTCGGTTTTGCCTCGCGATTCGGCTTTCCGGTGTACGAGCCGCGCACTTTCGTCACCGGCGGCTATCAGGACAACGTCGGCTTCGGCTTCATGACGGCGCTCGGCGTCAAGATCGCCAACCCGGGCAAGACGGTCGTCTCGGTCACCGGCGACGGCGGATTCATGTTCGGCGTTCAGGAACTGGCGACCGCGGTTCAATACAACATCAACCTCGTCACCGTCGTCTTCAACAACGCGAGTTATGGCAACGTGCTGCGCGACCAGCGCAATGTCTATAGGGGACACGAAATCGGCTCGTCGCTCACCAATCCGGATTTCGTCAAACTTGCCGGGAATTTCGGCGCGACGGGTTACTTGGCGAAAACGCCCGCCGAACTGAGAGCGGCGCTGGAGAAGGCTTTCGCACTATCCGGCCCGGCGCTTATCGAAGTGCCGAGCGAGCCCGGCTCGGAAGCCTCGCCCTGGCCATTCCTGCATCCGAACCTGTAATGCGATGAAAGCCGAGAAGCTTTACAACGTAACCGGCCAGGTTGCATTCGTCACCGGAGCCGCCAGCGGACTCGGTCGCGCGATGGCCGAAGTCCTCGCCGAAAATGGCGCCTGCGTGACCATGGCGGATATCGACGGCGATGCGCTGGAGGCGCTGGTGCGGACAATGCGGCAAGCCGGGTCCGCGGTGGAGGCGGCCGTATTGGACGTCGCCGACACCGACGCACTGCGCGGAGGGATCGACGCGGTGGTGAAAAGGCACGGGCGGCTCGACGCGGTTTTCGCCAATGCCGGCATCAGCTCCGGTCCGGGGTTTGCGACCGCCGCCGGCCGGATTTCCGGCCAGATCGACCATACTTCGCTCGCCACATGGAGGAAGGTCCTGGACGTGAATCTGACCAGCGTATTCGTGACCATGCAGGCCGCCGCCGCCCACATGAAAGCGCAGAGGAGCGGCCGCATCATCGTGACTTCATCGATCGCGGGACTGCGCGCCGAGACATTCGTCGGCTATCCCTACGCGGCGACCAAGGCCGCGTTGATCAATCTGGTGCGCCAGGCGGCGCGCGAGCTTGCCCCCTACAACGTACTTGTCAATGCGATCGCCCCCGGGGTCTTCTTCACCAATATCGCCGGCGGTAGGCTGCGCGATCCGGCTGTGCAGGAAGAATTCAGGCGCATCGTTCCGCTGGGCCGCATCGCCGAT
Source organism: Betaproteobacteria bacterium RIFCSPLOWO2_02_FULL_65_20 (assembly GCA_001770425.1). Taxonomy (GTDB): domain Bacteria; phylum Pseudomonadota; class Gammaproteobacteria; order Burkholderiales; family SG8-39; genus JACQTO01. The sequence goes on from MEQZ01000120.1 coordinate 19,961, forward strand.
GCCGCGGAAATCAAGGGACTCGCGCTGTTTCTGGCCTCGCCGGCGTCGAGTTACGTCACCGGCACGGTGATTCCGATCGACGGCGGAGTCACGGCCGGATGAACCTGTTCGCCGCACCCGAAAGCCCCGTATCGGTTCCGAATACGAGCGGCAATGAGGAGGCGCGGTGAAAGACCTGAGGGCGAAGACCGCGATCGTCACCGGCGCCGCATCGGGAATCGGATCCGGCATTGCCCAGGCTTGAGCGCCGGGGACATCGGGCCAGGTCAGTTCTCAAACGCGAAACCGGGGCACAAGATGAGTTCAGACGGTCTTTTCGGGCTGCGCGATCGGGTTGCGGTGGTGACCGGCGGGAACGGCGGCATTGGCCTGGGAATCGCCGAGGGATTGGCGGGCGCCGGGGCCTGCGTCGTCATAGCGGCGCGCAACCGCGCCAAGAGCGACGCTGCGGTCGCGAAGCTGGCGGCCATGGGCACGCAGAGCATCGCACTGGAGATCGACGTCACGCTGGAGCGCGCCTGGAAACTCGTCGTTCAGCGCACGCTCGACCAGTACGGTCGAATCGACATCCTGGTCAACAATGCCGGAGTGCTGCTGGGCAAACCGCCGGAAGAGTACTCGCTCGAGGAATGGCATTCCGTTATCGACACCAATCTCACCGGCGCGTTTATCGGCTCCCAGGCGGTATTCCCGGAAATGAAGCGGCAGGGCGGCGGCAAGATCGTCAATATCGCCTCGCTGACCGCAAGCTTCGGCAGCCCGTTCAACGTGCCCTATACCGCAAGCAAGGGCGGCATCGTGCAGCTCACGCGGGGGCTCGCTGCGGCGTGGGCAATGCACAACATCCAGGTCAACGCCATTTCGCCCGGCTGGATCGATACCGGACTGGCGTCCGGCATACGGGCGCGGATCCCGGGATTCAACGAAAAAGTCGTCGCGCGCACGCCCGCGGGTCGCTGGGGCCGAGCGTCGGATCTTGCCGGTGTTGCGGTCTTTCTTTCCAGCCGCGCCTCGGATTTCATCACCGGCGCGGCGATTCCCGTGGACGGGGGATATTCGATTCAGCTCTGAATCCCCGGTACAAGCGCGGCGCGGCCGGCGTACGAGCGGGTCCCGCCGCGATTCCTCAGCCCAGGGAAAAATCCACCACCTGCCGCCCCCGCACGCGTGCGGCGAGCAGGTCTTCGAAGGCCTGCGGCAGGGCAGAAAACGGGATGCGCCGCCCGATCCGTTCCAGATGCCGCGGTTTCCAATCGGCCGCCATGCGCCGCCAGATGCGCAGTTTCGATTCCACCGGATTGTTCACATTGACACCGATCAGGCGCACCCCGCGCAGAATGAACGGGAGCACGTTTCCGGCGAATTCGTTGCTCGCCGCGTTGCCTATCGAGGCGATGACGCCGTCCCGGCGCATGGTGCGGATGAGCCATTCGAGCTGTGTCCCTCCAACCGAATCGATGGCGCCGGCCCAGCGCTCGGTACCCAGCGGACCGGCGCCGAAGTCGACGCTGCGGCGATCGAGCACCTCGCAGGCCCCTAGCGAGCGCAAATAATCCGATTCGTCGATCTTGCCTGTCAGGGCCACCACGTCGAAACCCAGTTTCGAAAGCAGATCGACGGCGATGCTGCCGACGCCGCCGGTGGCGCCGTTCACCAGCACTCTGCCGCGCCCGGGTACAAGTCCGTTCTTCTGCATCAGTTCCAGCGCGACGCCGACCGAGTGGCCGGCAACGCCGAGCACGGCCGCTTCGAACAGCGTCAGCCCGCCCGGCAAGCCGAAAACCCACTCCGCGGGGAAACGGCCGAACTCGGCGAAACCGCCGTCGTGGTGGCTTCCGAGTCCGAAACTATGGAGAAACACCGGGTCGCCCGGTTTGAACCGGGGATCCTCGGAGGATTCGACCGTTCCGGAAAGGTCGGTGCCCCCTACCAGCGGAAATTTCCGCGCCATTCTCGCCCGGCCCCGCGCGGTGAGCGCATCCTTATAGTTGACGCCCGCGTAGGCGATGCGCAGCACCACGTTGCCGGAGTCGAACTCCTCGGGCGTCATCGACTCCAGACGACCGTCGCCGAATTTTCCGTCGTCGTGGATGCGGTAGGCGCGAAAACCCCGCATGTCCGGTCAATCGACCTTGGCCCCCGAGTCCTTGACTACTTTCGCCCACTTGGCGATTTCCGCGCGTACAAAGCTGCCGTACTGCTCCGGCGAGCCGCCGATAATCTCGGCCGAGCCCTGCAGCGATATGCGTGCCAGCACGTCCGGCATCTCCAGGATGCGCGCGATGTCGCGGTTGAGTTTGACGACGATGTCGCCGGGGGTCGCGGCGGGTGCGAAAACCCCGAACCACGCGGTCGCCTCGTATCCCGGAATGCCTGCCTCGACCATGGTCGGCACTTCGGGCAGAGCAGGAATCCGTTTCGCGCTCGTGACCGCAAGCGCGCGCACTTTGCCGGCGCGAATGTGCGCCATCACGTCCGCCATGGTGCCGAAGAGCAGCGACACCTGGCCGCCCAGCACGGCCGTGACCGACGGCGCGCTGCCCTTGTACGGCACATGGGTCATGTTTACGCCGGCCATGGTCTTCATCATTTCGCCGGAAAGATGCTGCGACGAACCGCTGCCGGCCGAGGAAAAAGTCAGCTTGCCGGGATTGGCGAGGGCGAGGGCGATCAATTCCTTGACCGAGTTTGCCGTCACCGACGGGTGAACGACGAGCACGTTCGGGGCCGAGGCGACGTGAATGACCGGAGCGAAGTCCCGCACCGGGTCGTAGGCCATTTTGCGATACAGGCTCGGGCTGATGCCGAACGGACCGATGCCGCCCATCAGAATCGTATAGCCGTCCGCAGCGCCCTTGGCCACGAAGTCGGTGCCGACCATGCCGTTCGCGCCGACGCGGTTTTCAACCACGACGGGCTGGCCCCAGGTCTCGCCGAGCTTGGCGCCGATCACGCGGGCGAGCAGGTCGTAGTACCCGCCCGCGGGGTATGGAACCACCATGTGCACCGGTTTCGTGGGATAGCCCTGCGCCCCGGCCACCAACGCCGCGCAGGTAAGCAGCAAGCCGATCGAGCCGTTCAGTATCTTCCTCATTTGAACCTCCTTTGTGGATCGCAAGTCCCTGACCAATTACCCTTGCATCGACACCACTTTCACGCCGCTGCCGCCATTCTTCGACTTGCTTGAAGCAAGCGCAGCCAACGCCCTCCGGTCCGTTTTGTCGCCTATGACCGGCAGACAGTCTAACAATACGAGTTGCTCGGGCAGCTTGAAATGCGCCATCCCCTGGCTGCCGAGCCGCTCGCGCAGCGCCGCCAATTGGATATTGCTGCCCGGCGCCGGAACCACGCAGGCGCATACCCGCTCCCCCAGCACCGGATCCGGTACGCCGATGACGGCAACCTGAGTTACGCCGGGCAGCGTGCGCAACAGCGCTTCCACTTCCGACGGGCTGACGTTGTCACCGCCGCGATTGATGACCTCTTTCAACCGCCCGACAATGACGATGTTTCCCTCGCCATCGAATACGGCGAGGTCCCCGGTATGGAACCAGCCGTCGCGCCAACTCTCGTTGCCTTCGCCACCGAAATAGCCGTCGGCGCAGCACGGTCCTCGCCCGATCAGTTCACCCGCGGTTCCCCGCGGGAGGACCCGGCCTTCAGCATCGACGATGCGGAATTCGGTTCCGCCGCGAGGCCTGCCGACCGTGCCGCGGCGCACCGCAGCAGGGTCATCCGGTGACGGCGCAGCCCAGCCGCCGAAGTCGGCGCCGCCGTAGGTCGAAAGGACGATTCCACGCGTTCCGCGCTCGAGATCTTCGGCAAGGGTCGAGGGCATGACCGATCCTGCGGTGTACCAGAAGCGCACGCTGGTGAAATCGGCGCGATCGAGTCCTGCCGCCAAGATCGCAAGCTGGGTCGGAGTGCCGCATACCACGGTGGGCCGCTCGCGTTCAATCATTTCGATTGCGGCATCCGTGCCGAACGCCGGCAGTCCGAGCACGCAGGATCCCGCAACGGGCGCCGCCAGCCAAGCCGCCCTTGCGGGTCCCACACCCGGCGAGAGCGTGAGCAGGATGTCCTCGGGAACGAGGCGCAGCAGCCGCGCCTGGGCATGCGCGCGCTCGCAAGCCGCCGCAAGCGAAAAAACGGCAAGCTTGGGAATTCCTTCGGTCCCGGTGGTCGCCAGCGCATGCGCCGGTTCTTCGGGGCGAAGGGCGGCACGGCCATCATCGACCGGCCCTTCCAGGCACAGCAAACCATCCTTCGGCAGGGTGATCCGCAGCGGCGCAATGGCGTGCTCGCGGCAGATTTCGTCCGCCATGGCGTCAAAGTCGCGGTCCCGAAAGACGGTACCGGTTGCCAGCACCGCAGGCCGCACCCGACCGGCGATCGACGCCAGCTCCCGTTTGCCCTGACTCGCCGGGACCGGGATCCAAAACAGTCCAGCCTGTTCGCACGCCAGACGCAGCAGATACCATTCGACGCGGTTCGGCAGCCAGCCGAGAACCGGCGCGCCGCGCGCCAGACCGCACGAGCGCAGCCATCCGGCGGCGCGGTCGACCCATGCCTTGACCTCGCCCCAATTCAGGCGTTCTCGCCCGTCGGCAAGCGCTGGTGCCGCGGGCCGCTCGCGCGCCTGGCGCGAGAGCGCATCGATGATGGTTTCAATCAACGTCGGTCAGGCCCGCTGCATCGCCTCGAAGAAATCGCTGTACGGAAGGCCCTGGAAAGTCTCGGGCAGTTCCTCGACGATGCGCACGCTGCAAGGCGCCGGATCCCGGTTGCCGACCACCGATCGTATCCACAGCACCGCCTCCCCGGGACGGGGCGGCCGCGACACCACGCCGCGCACGTTGATGCCGCGGTACTTGCGACGCCCGGGCGTGAGATCGCGCAGCGTCATCACCACTTCCTTTCCACCGAAAAGGTGCGCGCTGTCGCGCGCGAAGGTTTCGTATTCCTGGGGCATGTTCGCTTTCCTTTGTCTATTTCAATCCGAGCGCCGACCAGCGCTCCAGCACCCGGCGCTGCACATCGGGCGAATACATGGAATCGAGCGTGGCGCGCACTGGCGTGGCGTCGCGCGGCCATTCCGGGGGCCAGGTCGCATCGAGCGCGACGCTCGCCCCCGAGCGCGATACGCGCTCCTCCTGGGTGTAGGCGGGCGTGAGCGTGTTCGCACGGCCCTTGTAGCGGACAACGTGCAGCCCGCTGCCCGGATGGCATTTGGTGGCGAAGGCGTGGATTACCGCGGCCATGTTGAAGACATCCACGTCCTCATCGACCACGATGATCTTGGAGATCAGCGCGCGGCGCACCGTCAGCACGTTGACCACGCGTTGCGCGATTTCCGCGCCGCCCTTGCGCACCGCAACGATGGCCAGGTGCACCCCGCCTTCCGGCGGAACGTACACCGCGACCACCGGCACATTGTTCGCTTCGAGGCGCCGCTTGATGGCGATGGCGCCGGTGATGGAGGTGGAGGTGGCGCTCGAATCCATGAATCCGGTCGTGTCCACGGTGAGGATCGGATCGCGCCGGTGCGTGATCGTCGTCACGCGTGCGCAGATCGCGTTGCCCATTTCACCGCTGCGGTATCCCGGATATTCCCCATAGGGGCCTTCCTGATTGATGCGATCCAGGTAGACCTCGGCTTCGATGACGATTTCGGCGTTCGCCGGAACGTAGAGATCGGAGGTGTTGCACTTGACCAATTCAACCGGACTTCCGCGCAGGCCCCCGGCGAGGTCCGCTTCGTTTCCGGCGATCCTGAACGTCGCCGCGGCCGAAAGATGCGACAGGCAGTCGCAGCCGATCGCGATGGCGATGGGCATCGGCTTTGCCTGCGGCACGTAGCCATCGAGCAGCATTTTCCCAAGGTGGCTGGTCGGCCGCGGAAACCCCGTCAGCAGACGCTCGTTATGCACCATGAAACGGTACATGCCCCAGTTCACCCAGTCGCTCTTCGTGTCCTTGGAGACGACGAGGTCCCAGGTTCCCAGATAGCGGCCGCCGTCGCCGTCGTGCACCATCGGAACCGGAAGATCGAACAGATCGACCTTGTCACCGGGGACGACCACTTCCTTGCACGGGCCGTCCCTGACGATCACCGGAGGAATGGGGTGCTGCTCGCGTTCGGCGTACGTATCGTAGAGTTGCCGCACGTGCGTGTCGGCGGACAGACCGAACGCGACGGCCATGCGCCTCCAGTTCGCGATCGGGTTGGTGGCAACGCGCCATTTGGGTGCGTAGTCCTTGACGTTTGTGAACAGGAACGCGGGACCATTCCTCTCGCAAGCGAGCCGCCCGATTCCTGCCAGCTCCTGGTCCCAGTCGACTTGCGCGTCGATCGTAACCAGGTCGCCGGAGGCTTTCGTCGCCTCTAGAAAACTCCTCAAGTCGTTCGGTACCACGTGCTTCTCCTTTGTCGATGATTGTGCGCAATGCGCACACGTTCTTGCGAACGGAGCATATCATTCCGCCATCAAGATGCTTGGACACGAGCAGCGACACCAGGGCCAGGCCGCACGCCCCCGCCGACCCGACCCTGGCTTGCGCTGCTAGAGCTGCACGCCGATCTTGCGGTCGAGCGACCATGGGCCCCCGCCGCGCAGCGCCACTGCGAACATGACCAAGGCCCACATCAGCGGGTATTCATAACCAGGACTGGTCCATCCGAATTTTGGCGCATATAGGCTCGCGATGACGAGCATCTCGATGGTGATGGCGGCCGCAAAAAAACGCGTGAACAGTCCAAGTGCAATGCAGATCCCCCCTACCGTCTCCAGAAATATGAGGAACACAACCATGGGTTCCGCGATACCGACCCATAGTCCGCGCTTGATGAACACCTGCGTGGCTGCCGCTTGGATGCCGGCCATCAGTTTGGGAACACCGTGCGGGAGGATCATGAGCCCTACGGTCAGCCGTATCAATGGCCAGGTAAGAGGTTCGACCCAGTCGTAAAACGGCTTCAGTTGCGGGATCAGCAGTCTGGGTTCGCGATTGGCTTCACTCATGGTTTGCTCCTCCTTTGGTGTCGGGTCGAAACCCGGGAATACTCATCGCTCGTCGGGCCGCTGTCTACCGGAACGCCACATGCGTGCTCGCATCAGTCTGTGGCCGTGAGAATCCCTCCTCGGTAAATCCCGGTTTCCACATCGCATTTCCTCATGCTTGCACGGCGCCTCCATCGCGACCTTACTCCGATTTGATCCGGCGTGGTTGTAGAAAAGCCGAGACCTTGGTATACGGTTGCGTTGCCAGTCTGGCGCTCCGGGTTTCGAATCCGGGCAGCTGGCAGGCGTTCTTCATGCTGCCTGAATCACGGGCAGGCGACGCGCCGTCCAGGCGCCGGAGGTGAACGATGAGTACAGTGCGCAACGTCCTGTTCATCATGTGCGACCAGCTGCGCGCCGATCACCTATCCTGTTACGGCCATCGCGTGCTCCAGACGCCGAACATCGACGCGCTCGCGGCGCGTGGGGTGAGGTTCGAGCGCACCTACGTCTCCTCGCCGATCTGCGGACCTTCGCGCATGTCCTTCTACACCGGCCGTTCGGTGATGAGCCACGGTGCGACCTGGAACCGTGTGCCGCTGTCGCTGCGTGAGTTGACGCTCGGCGACTACCTCGCGCGGGCCGGCCGGCGAGCCGTGCTGGCTGGCAAGACCCACGTGCTTCCTGATTCGCGCGGGTTCGAGCGTTTCGGCATAGAACTGGAATCGGAGCGCGGCGTGCTCCTGCGCGAAGGCGGGTTCGTCCCGATCGACCGCTACGACGGCCATTCCCCGCCCGGCAGCGAAAGCGGCTACGCCGGCTACCTGAGGAGCCGCGGCTATCTGAGCAAGGACCCGTGGACCGATTTCGTCATCGCGACCGAGGATGAGCGCGGAAAGACATACAGCGGCTGGCAGATGCGCAACGTGCACCTGCCTGCGCGGGTGAAGGAGGAGGACTCCGAGACCGCCTACATGATGCGCAAGGCGATCGATTTCATACGCGAACGGGGAAACGACTCCTGGGTGCTGCATTTGTCGCTGGTGAAGCCCCACTGGCCGTATGTGGCGCCGGCGCCGTACCACGCGCTTTTCAAGCCGCGGGACATGCTGCCGGTCCGGCGCGCAGCGATCGAGCGCGAGCGGCCGCATCCGGTGTACGGCGCCTTCCAGCAGCACGAATGGTGTCGCAGCTTCGCCCGGGACGAAGTGATCGAGCGCGTTCGGCCGGTCTACATGGGGCTTGTAAAACAGGTGGACGACCACATCGGAAGGCTCGTCGAGGCGCTTGGGCAGCTCGGACGATTCGAGGACACGCTGATCATCTTCACCTCAGACCACGGCGAGTTCGGCGGTGATCACTGGCTCGGCGAAAAGGAACTCTTTTACGAGCAGGCCGCGCGCGTGCCGCTCATCCTGGTCGACCCCGACCCGCGAGCGCATGCCACCCGCGGAACGTCGGAGCGGCGGTTTATCGAAGCCATCGATGTGGTTCCCACCATTCTCGATTCGCTCGGCGTTCCCGGCGCCAGCCACCTGATCGAAGGAAGATCGCTGCTTCCCCTGGTGCGATCGGGCGATGTGGCGGGCTGGCGCGACATGGCCGTATCGGAAGTCGATTACGCTTTCAACGAGGCACGGCGGATACTGGGGCGACGCCCTGGAGAATGCCGCGGCTGGATGGTGCGCACGGACCGGTGGAAATACGTCCACTGGCAGGGTTTCCGGCCCCAGCTGTTCAACCTCGAGGACGATCCGGACGAGTTCATCGATCTGGGCGAGGATGCGCGCCATGAATCGGTGCGGCGCGAGATGCGCGAGCGCCTCCTCCAGTGGATGAGCGAGAGGAAACAGCGTACAACCCTCAGCGACGTAGAGGTCGAGGCGCGCACCAATTCCGCCGCCAAGCACGGCATCTACATCGGCGTCTGGTAGGCGAGGGTCCGCTTGCCCGCGCGGCGGGGCGCGAGTTCACACGTTCACTGGCCGCGGAATCCGGACGCCTTGATCACCGGTTCCCACTTGTCGTAATCGGCCTTCATGATGCGGGCCAATTCGGCTGGCCCGTATCCGGTCGGCTCGAGCCCGATCTGCACCAGGCGCTTGTTGACGGCGGTGTCGTGGATCGCGGCGATCGCCGCCTTCGACAGGCGCTCGATCGCCGGCTTGGGAGTACCTGCGGGCACAAACATCGCGTACCAGCCGTAGGCCTCCATGTCGTAGCCTGATTCCTTGAACGTCGGAACCTCGGGGAAGGCCGATGCACGCTTCGCTCCGGAAACGACCAGCAGCCGCGCCTTGTCCGCCCTGACGAGCGAACCGATGTCGGCGGCCAGCGTGGTCGCCGCGGAGATTTCGCCGCCGGCAAGAGCCTGAAGCACGTTTGCGGTTCCCTTGTAAGGCACATGGATCATTTCGATGCCGGCGGCGCGGGCGAACATCACCCCGAGAAAATGCGGGATGCTGCCCGCCGCCGCGGAGGCGTAATAACCCCACTTGGAATCCTTCTTCACCAGCGCGACGTACTCGGCCAGCGTTTTCGCGGGCACTTTGGTCGAGACACCCAGCGCCAGCTGAAAATCCGACAGATGCGCCACGGGTTCGTAGTCCTTGAACGGGTCATAGCGCAGGTTGCCGAAGGAGTGGGGGAAGATCGACATCGAGGCGACCGGAGTCATGAGCAGGGTGGTGCCGTCCGGCGCCGCCGCCTTGACCAGTTCGTTGGCGATCCGCCCGCCCGCCCCGGGCTTGTTCTCGACGATCACCGGCTGACCGAGCGCCTGGCGCATGTGGTCGGCGACGACGCGCGACAGGATGTCGCTCGTCGCGCCTGCCGGGAACCCGAGCACGATCCTGATCGTGCCCTCCTGCGCGGTAGCGTTGAACGAGAGCGCGGCGATCGCAATCGCCGCCAATGCGAACAGGGTGCGCCTGGGACTCATCGTTCGATCCTCCTCCTGGTAAAGACAGACGATGGTAGCATCGGCCGTCCTTCGCTCCAAGGCGAGCGATAGACCTAATCCCACCGGACGACTTTGAAACCCAAGCTTTGGTCCCGCTCAGCGTGATTGGGCATCCGACCTGCTGCGCGCGGCGCGCCACTGGGCGCGCGCAGCAAGCACCAGCGGCGGCAGCGCCACCACCACGGCAGTCAGGCCCGCTGCCGGAAGACCGGACCATTCGATCAGCGGGCCGGTCACCAGCGCCATCAGCACGCTCATCGCGCCGGCGAAGCTGTCGTTGACGCCGATCGCGCGGCCGCGTTCGACCGTTTCGGCGAAATCGGCGATGAGTGCCGTCGCGGCGACGTTGGCCGCCGCCCAGCCCAGGCCGACGAGGAAGGTCCCGAGCGTGATCGACCAGTATCCCTGGGTGAAGGTGACCAAGACCGCACCGAGCAGCGCGGTTGCGACGCCCGGGAACATCACCGAGCCGCGCCCGTAGCGGTCGGCCAGCTTGCCGAGCGGTATGGTGAACACGAACATGCCCGCGGCATGGAACATGTGGGAGAACGCGATCGCACCCAGCGAGTGCCCGTGGTGGGCGAGCACCAGCGAGGTCAGGACCATGACGATCGACATGTTGCCGCTGGCGGCGCAGTTCGAGACGATGGCGAGCCGGATCGGCGTGCTGCGCAACAGGCGGCTGATGCTGAATGCCGGCCGGTGTCCGAGCGGCGGCGGCGGCGGCGGCGAGTAGTCGGGGTAATAGCGCTCGAGGTGCATCCCGATTTCCTTCGGATCGGGGCGCACCCATGCAACCAGGAGCATGCCCGCGACGATCAACACCGGCAACAGCAGCCACGGCAGCGCCAGCGGCTCCTCGCCGATGCGGTGCGCGATCGCCTCGGCGCCACTGATCATCAGCGGGCTGATCACAAGGCCCACCACCGAGCCCAGTGCGATGTAGCCCAGCGCCTGCGCCCGGAAGTGCGGCGGGAACATGTCGGTGGCGGCGACCCGCAGCTGTTGCGCGGCGCTCATTCCCATGCCGAACACCAGCATGCCGCCGGCGAAAGCGAAAATACTGTGCATGCGCATCGCCAGCCAGAGCAGGATCGTGCCGGTGAGCGCCAGCGCGAGGCCGAGCAGAATGCCGGGCTTGCGGCCGTAGCGATCGGTGACCTTGCCGACCGGGTAGGAGACCAGAAACCGACTCAGTCCCAGCAGGCCGACCGACAATCCCGCCAGCGACGCCGATCCCGTCAGCGCGATCACCATCAGCGGCCCGAGGCCGTACGCGAAATTCATGCCCGCGCCGGTGAAAGACTGGGCAAGCGCAAACAACGCGGTATTGCGCTTGATCAGCGGCGGAACGCCGGACGGACGGTGGACTGGCTTGCGCACTGGCGCAACTTACCAGAAGCTGCGCCCGCGGTGGGTCCGGGCGCGATCCGTTGCGCCAATCGACCGGGAATTCCGCCCAAATTCCGCTCGGATCGGGGCGCCTCCAGCGCACGAGGATCCAGGAACGAACCGAGGGCCGAATATGCACCGTCCTGGCATTGCGGCCGGATCGATCTTCCTGTCCTTCCCCCATCAAACCAGGCAATTGGGTTGCTGCATTGCCATTCGAGACGTACTATATTGTGGCGTGGCGCGT
>MEQZ01000120.1:31600-33509 GCA_001770425.1 Betaproteobacteria bacterium RIFCSPLOWO2_02_FULL_65_20
GCGTTCGCTGTGGGACGTGCCTGGTGTAATGTACCTTGCTCGTCGACCAATTCCATGCATTGCCAAGGCTTGATGCGCGGCTGCCGACGCGAGCATGGGTCTCGAGGCTGTTGCGCGCGACCGAAACGAGGCATAAAGGGGAGATTGGATATTCCATCCGCCCCATTGAAGAGGAGGTAATGATGATGCAACTGAGAATGCAACGACGAACCCTGGCCATTGCGACTGCGGCCATCTGCTCTGCGTTTCTGTTTTCGGCACTGACAGTCGAATCAGCCTACGCGGCCGACAAGGTAATCAACCTGAAAATTGCCAATTTCTTTCCTCCTCCCTCCAAACAGGCGAAAATCACTCAGGAGTTCGGAGAAGAACTGGAGCGGCGTTCCGAAGGAAGGATCAAAGTCCAATACTTTGCCGGGGGCTCGTTGCTCACGGGGCCGGCGATGTTCAAGGGGATCGAGACGGGGATCGCCGATATCGGCTATTCCCACGTCTATTACACCCCCGGGCGGATGCCCGTCAGCGAGGGGATGGGACTGCCGCTGGGTGTACCCACCGGCTGGGTCGGCGCCCACATGGCATACGACTTCTACCAGAAATTCAAACCGAAGGAATTTGGCGGCGTGAAAGTGCTCGCCATCCACGCTAACGGCCCCAGCATGGTTATTTCCAAGCGGCCGGTGGCAAAGCTGGAAGACATGAAGGGTTTGACCATCCGGGCCCCCGGAATTCCGGGCGACATCGTCAAGGCGCTCGGCGGGACCCCCACCCCCACCCCGATGATGGAAGTCTACGATTCCATTGCTAAAGGGGTCAACGAGGCCGTCTGGGGTCCTTATGAAACCCTCAAGACGTTCCGATTTGTGGAGGTCGCGAAGAATGTGACCGTAAGCTGGCAGATTGGCGCTTCGTTTCCCTTCTTCCTGGTCATGAACAGGAAAAGTTACGACAGGCTGCCTCCGGATCTTAAATCGCTCGTGGACGCGATGAGCGGGGAATATCAGGAGCGATTTGCCTTGATGTGGAATGAAATAGACTTTGACGGCAAGGATTACGCCAAGGACAAGGGGGTGAAGTATCTCGAACTCTCCGAACAAGAGGGAGCAAGATGGCAAAAGGCGGTGGAACCCGTCCTGGACGATTACGTCAAGGCGATGGTAGGCAAAGGGCACAAAGAGGCCGAAGTCAAAGGCTGGATTGCCTATATGAAGGAGCGAATCAAATACTGGACCGAGAAACAGATGCAATACAAGATTGCTTCCCCCACCGGTCCTGCCGGGCTTCGGCCTGAGGCCTACGTCAAGTAATCTCGACGGACAAGCCCCTGCCTGATCCTCGATGGTCGGGCAGGGGCTAGCTTGTTTTAATTCGGCGCCGGACTTTTCTCGGCGATCGGTCGGTGGCCGTAGGGCGTGCTTTTCGCTCAACGTGAGCAATCCGGAGAATCGCGCATGTTGGAGAAGTTCGAGAGATTCAATGAAGCCGTAAGCCGCCGGGCTCAATGGATCGGCTTCGGCGCCCTGTTCTTCATGGTGGTGCTGACGTGCATCGACGTCCTGGGCTCCAAGCTCTTTCGTCTCCCGGTACCCGGATCGCTCGACATGATGATGCTGGCGCAGCTCATCGGCATATCCTTTGCAGCCGCAGCGACCCTCGTGCACAACCGGCACGTCAGCGTCGAATTCTTCGTGGTGCTGCTGCCCAGGCGCGCGCAGGGCCTGATCGACAGCGTGGTGCAGCTGCTCTGCCTGGGTCTGTTCATGCTCATCGTCTGGCGTCTGTTCAGCCATGGGTATCACCTCCAGACCGGCGGGGAGCAGACGCCGACGATCCAGATCCCCATTGCGCCTTTTTCTTACGCCGCAGCCCTGGCCACCGTGCCCGTGTGTCTGGTGTTCGCACAGCGCTT
>MEQZ01000121.1:0-7413 GCA_001770425.1 Betaproteobacteria bacterium RIFCSPLOWO2_02_FULL_65_20
CGCCATGGCCGGCCAGTAGGTCTTGTGCAGGGAGCGGATCTGGCGCAGCACCCCGTCGATGCGGTAGCGGATGCGCAGGAAATTCTGCTCCGGCTCGAAATGGATGTCCGAAGCGCCGCGCTCCACGGCGTCGGAAAGCAATGCCGCAATAAGCCGCACCACCGGCTGCGAGTAGGAGTCGCCCGAAGTCTGCAGACTCTGGTAATCGACCTCCCCGGTCTCGATCTCGTGCAGGATGCCGTCGATCGAAAAGTCGTGGCCGTAGTACTGGTCGATCGCGCGGGCGATTTCGGTTTCGCCCGCAAGGCGCAGTTCCATTTCCAGCTCGCCGTGCAGCTGCGCGCGCACCTGGTCGACTGCGACGATGTTGTTGGTGTCGGCGATGGCGATGATGAGGCGGTGCTTATCGCGGTCCAGCGCCACCGGGAAGATGTTGTGCCGCTTCGCGAATTCGCGCTGGATCAGCTTGAGCGCCGCCGAATCGACCACGATCTGGGACAGGTCGACGCTCTGCAGCCCGAGCTTCTCGGAAAGAGCGTCCCGCAGCGTGGCCTCGGACACGAAGCCCAGGTTCACGAGCAGCCTGCCGACCGGCTGGTTGGTCTTGAGCTGCTCGAGCAGCGCGATGCGCAGTTGGTCCTCGGTGAGGATTCCCTGCGAAATCAGGATCTGGCCGATATGGCGCTTGGCCTGCTGAGCAACGGCTGGAGCGGATACGCGCGGTGAGTTCATTGGAGGACGTCCGCGGCTATCGCCGCTCGAGTTCCTGGATGCGCGCGCGGACCTGGGCCGGGTCGAAGCCGGCCGGACGGTTCGCGGCGAGCACTATCGCGCGCTGGTAATACCGCAGGGCAGGCGCCGTCTGCCGCAACTGGTCGAGGCTGACCGCGAGATTGAAGGCGAAGTCCGCGTTTTCAGAATCGCCCGCGTAAGCTTTGAAATAGGCGGACTGCGCCTCGGCCCAGCGCGACTGCTGCGCGTACTGGTTTCCGAGGGGAAAATAAAGCCCGGAGGCATCCGGATTGGCCGCGATCAGCGTCTTCAGCCGGCTCTCGGACTGCACCGGATCGACCTGGCCTCGCAGGGACATCAGTCCGGCCTGGGCATCGACGTCGCGCGGGTCGCGTTCGAGCAGCTTGACGTAGCGCGCCTCGGCAGTAGTGAACTCGCGTGCGCGAACGTCGATGGCGGCCAGCCCCAGCAGCGCGTCCCGGTTGAGCGGCTCGCGCTGGAGCATTTGCCGGTAGGCCTCGCGCGAGCCGGCGAAGTCGCCCCGCTGGTAGGACTCGTATGCGCGCTCGACCAGCGGATCGACCGCCAGCACGGGCGGGCGAATGGTGATCGGTGAGGGCTCGCCAGGCGAGGGGCCGTCTACGCCCTTGGCAAAAACCGGCCCTGCGGGTCCGGCGGCAGGTTGCGGTTGCGCCGGGGCGGCGGTCGTCGTGGCGACAGGCGGTGTGACCGGCGCAGCCGCTGCCGCGGCCGGCGGCGGTTCAGCAGCCAGCTGCGGCGGGGGCGCAGGTGCGGCCGGCGTGCCCTTTGGGGCGTTCTGCGCAGCGGCCGGCGTGGAGACGCTCCTGGGTTGCAGCTGCCACCACACGTAGCCGCCATAGCCGGCGCCGGCGGCGAGCAGCACGCCGACCGTGATGTGGAAATTGCGCTTCGGATTGTAATCGACCTCTTTGGCTTCGAAGAGCTGTCGCGCTGCATCGCGTTCGGCTGCGCCCTCCCCGGACTCCGTTGGCGCCGCAGCCGCAAGGGCCGCAGTCGAGGGGGGCTCCATCTCGGGCTCCGCGGCGCGAGCGGGCCGAAGGGGCGGGGGAGCGGGCGGCACCACGGCCAGCGGCTCGGCTATTGCTGCCGCGCGTGCGGCCATGCGCTCGACTTGAGCTTCGTCCACCGCGCGCTTCGCGGACGCCGACGGAAGATCCTCGGAGAGAATCTCCAGCGGCTGGGAGATGTCGGGCAGATCCTGGCGTGTGATGACGGGTTGCGCTGCGCTGGAAGGCCTCGGCGGCGCGGGTTCGAGTTGGAGCGCTCCCGTGGCCCCGTCGTCCGCAGGTTTTCTGCCCTGCTTGGCGAGTTCGGCCTTTTTCAGCGCTTCGAGCAGCAGGCTCATGGGCGCCAAGCGCCTTGCGGCGGCCTGCCCGGGTTGGGCCGCGAAATGAAGTCCTCCTGCTCGAGCGATGAGCGGAAGGCGCGGTAGTCCCCGTCGATGCTCGGGTCCGTCACCACCAGCGGGCGGATGAAAATCACCAGCTCGGTCTTCACATTGGCGCGCGTGCGCGCGCCGAAAAACGAACCGACGAACGGCAGTTGATTGAGTCCCGGAACCGTGTCCTCGGCGTCGTTGACCGAGTCTTCGATCAAGCCGCCCAGCACGGCGATCTGGCCGCTGTTCACCTTGATCAGCGATTCCATCTCCCGCATGCGCGTCTGGGGCACCAGATTCTGGATCGACCCCAGCGAGGGGTTGGGGTCGGCGATGTATCGCAGCAGGCGCGTGACCGTCGGCTTCACGTTCAGCAGTATCGTATTGGTGTCGCTGATCTGTGGCGTGACGTTCATCAGGAAGCCGATCGGCACCGACTGCACGGTGGTGCTGAAACTGGTGAGGGCCGGAGAGCTCTGGGTCGCGCCGGTGACGGTCGCCCTCACTTCGAAATAGACCAGGTTATCGACCACGCGCAGCACGGCGGTCTGGTTGTTGAGCACCGACAGCTTCGGGCTGGAGAGCACGCGCACCGTTCCGAACGAATCGAGCAGGCGGATGATCGCCGACAGGTTGCCGAAGGTGGCGGCTGCCCCATCGATGGTAAACAGGTTCGGCAGCGAGGGCGCGCTGGGCAGCCCTGCCGTCGAGGAAGCCTGGCTCAACGAGAATCCGGTCGTGCCCTTGCGCATGATCGACCAGTCTATGCCGCGCTGGAACTGGTTGTTGAGCTGCACCTCGACGATCGTCGCCTCGATCAGCACCTGGCGCTTGATGCTGGCCGAGACCTGGTCGAGGAATTCCTGGATTTTCTCGTGCTGGCGCGAAGTCGCCCGGATGGTGATCACGCCGGCCTCGGGATTGACGATCACCGCGGCCGCCTCGCGGAACGTGATGTTCGGCGTTGCCGGCTGCGCGCTCGGGGCGGCCCCGCCCGCCGCGGGCGGGGCCGCCGAGGCGCCCGGGGTCGCTGCCGCCTGGGGCGTCCCGGCTGCGCCGCTGGGAAGGATCTTGTCGGTCTCGTGCAAAATATCCTTGATGTTTTTTTCCAGGGTTGTCCATAAGGTGTTGTTCGCGGAATTGGTCACGGTAATGGTCGAGCTGTTGGAACCGCCCCCGCCTCCGCCGCCACCGCCGACCGATGCTGTCACCTGTGCGGAGGCGCCGACGACGCCCGTCGTTTTGCGATCCAGATTCACGTAATCGACCTTGTAGAGATGCAGATAGGGCGTATCCGGCATCACCGCCAGATTCGGCCCATCCAGCTCCCAGCGCATGTCGACCTGCTTGGAGATGCGCGACAGCAACTGCGGCAAGGTCTGATCGATCGCATTCAGCGTTACCACGCCCCTGATGCCCGGGTTGACGTCCACGTTGAGCTTCGCGTCCCGCGCCAGCGCAAAAAGCAACTCCTGCACGTTCACGTTGTTGACCACCACGCTGTAGGTTTCCGGTTTGAGCGCAGGCCTGGGCCTGGGCAGCGCCGTCGAGATCTGGACAGGTGCCGGTATCGTGCCGGCAGGCGCAGCGCCGTCAGCCTGGACGTGATTTGGCGACGGCTTCATCGGCGCCTGAGCGCAGGCGCCGATGAACAGGCCCAACCAAACAGCGAACAAAGCGCGCACGGCCATAGGCATGTCGGTTAGGCGAGGAGCCCTTGTCGGTCTGCGAAAAGCAATAAGTTTATACTCTAACACGTTGATTTGGCTTGTCCAGTAAGCATTATTGCCGGTTCTGGCTTCGCATGCGCTCGACCGATCGGTAATACGGTTTCTGGATCGCGAACAGTTGCGGCAGTTCGCGCATCGCTGCACGCGTTTCATCCATACTCGGGTACATGCCGTACGCGGCGCGATAGCACTGCACGCCGTCGATCTTGACGCTGTAGACGCGGAAATCCTCTCTAGGTGCCATCTTGAAGGCTGAAAGCAAGAAGCTTTCCATGTGCGCCAGCTCCGAGTCCTTGACGGTGAGGAGTTGGATCGCATAGTAGTCCCCCGGCGCGGTCTTCAGCCATTCCTGGGTGGCGGCGAACCGCTCCCGGGTGAGTTCGCCTCGCGCCGGCGGCCGCGCCTGCGGCGCCGCCGCCGGGGTGGCTGACCCTGCGCTTAGCGCGAGGGGTTGCGCGGGGGGGCGCCCTTCCGGGGCCGCTGCGGCAGTCGCCGCTGCCGGCTGCGGCAATGCGGCCGGGACGTGCGCCGGGCGCGCAGTGGCATTCAGCGCAGCCGAAACGGCAGGAACGGGGCCGAAGAGCAGGGAATGGGCGCTCAGGCCGATGACCAACCCGCCTGCGATACCGGCCGCGGCAAGCGCGTATGGGCGCCAGTTCCTCCTTGCGCGATAGAACTCGGAATCGCGCACCGCCCGGCGCACCTCCTTGACCGTCACCGCGTGCGCGTTTGCCGCAAATGCCGCCAGCAGCGACTTGTCGGCGAGGATGTTGACGCGGCGGGTGAGCCCCTCCGAGGCATCCGCGATGAGGCGCAGCGCGTTTGCGGAGAAGACGCAGGGGCCCCGATAGCCCGCGGCGCGCATGCGGAAGTCGATGTAGCCCTCGATGTCGCTGCGCACCAGCGGCTCCAGGCAGAAGGTGTGGGTGATGCGCTCCATCAACTGGCGCAGGGCCGCCGTGTTGAGGTGGTCGTCGAGTTCCGGCTGTCCGAACAGCACGATCTGCAGCAGCTTGTGCCGGTTGGCCTCGAGATTCGACAGCAGCCGGATTTCCTCCAGCGTCTCGCGCGGCATCGCGTGGGCCTCGTCGATCAGCACCACGACGCGCCGTCCTTCGGCGTAGAGCGCGATCAGGTGCTCGAGCAGCGCGCGCATCAGGCGGCTGGGGCGGTCGTTGGCAAGCTCGACCTTCAGCTCGTCGGCTACGGCAAACAGGATCTCGTCGCGGGCGAGCGACGGGTTGGCGAGATAGATGGTCTCGGCGTTCTTGGGCAGGCGTTCCATGAGCACGCGGCACAGCATGGTCTTTCCGCTGCCCACCTCCCCGGTGACTTTTATGATGCCCTCGTCATGGGTGATCGCGTACAGCAGCGCCTCGAGCGTCGCTCCGCGGTTCGCGCCGGCGAAAAAGAAATCCGTGTGCGGTGTGATGCGAAACGGCGGTTCGTTCAGCCCGAAATGGTCGAGGTACATGGTGCGTCTGGCTCGCTCGTCGTCCCGGTGAAATCGCCGCCTACTGCTGCTTCTGCAGCGATTCCATGCGCGAATACAGCGTGGTGCGGTTGATGCCGAGCATCTTGGCCGCCTGGCTGACGTTGCCGCGGGTGAGTTTCATGGCCGCCTCGATGTAGCCCTGCTCCCATGCCTTGAGCATGTTGTCCAGGTCGAAGCCGCGCTCGCGCTGCAGGTGCCGCTGCGCCTGCTCGACGAGCGTCCCCGGATCCCCGGGCAGCCCGGTCCCGGTTTCGGCCGGCGCCTCCAGATCGAACTCGGGCTCGATTTCGGCAGGCGAGAGCCTCTGGCCGGCGTACTTCGTGGTCAGGCGTATGACGATGTTGCGCAGTTCGCGCACGTTGCCCGGAAAGTGGTAATCATGCCAGGCCTTCCGTGCTTCCTCGTCCAGCGAGAAGGGCGGCATCTTGGCCTGCTCGCCGTAGAACCGGCAATAGTGTTCGAGCAGCAGCGCCTTATCCTCGTCCATGTCGCGCAACGGCGGCACGCTGATGGTGAACACCGAAAGCCGGTGATACAGGTCGGGGCGGAACTGGCCCTTGCGGATCTCCTGCCGAAGGTCGCGGTTGGTCGCGGCGATCACGCGGGCCTGCGAAAACCGCTGCTGGGTCTCGCCCACCCGCTGGTATTCGCCGTTCTCGAGCACCCGCAGAAGCTTGGCCTGCAGCTCCAGCGGCAACTCGCCGATTTCGTCGAGAAACAGGGTGCCGTCGCCCGCATCCTCGAAGTAGCCGGACTTATTTTGCGTTGCGCCGGTGAAGGCGCCCTTGGTGTAGCCGAACAGCGTCGGCTCGACCAGCGTCGGCGCGATGGCCGCGCAGTTGAGCGCATACCAGGGTTTCGATCTGCGCCAGGAAAGACGGTGCAGCAGGACCGCCACCAGTTCCTTGCCGGTGCCTGACTCGCCCTCGATCAACGCCGGGAACGGCGAGTCCGCATACTGGCTGATCTGGCTCTTGAGTTTCTGCAGCGCCGGGCTCTTGCCGATCAGCGGGTCGATGTCGGCAACTCCCTCCCCGGAGATCTCCGCGGCGCGGAACTGCAGCGCGTGCAGCAGGATCTTCTTCAGGCTGTCGGGGTCGCAGGGCTTGGCGACGAATTCGGCAGCGCCCAGGGTGCGGGCATGACGGGCGTTGGCGGCGTCGTTCTGTCCCGACAGGACCAGGATCTTCATCGGCGGGGAGTGCGCGAGCAGATCGGCGATCAACTGGAAGCCCTCGTCCGGACGGTGCGGCGTCGGCGGCAGGCCCAGGTCCACCAGGGCCAGTTGCGGCGCGGTGTCGAGTTGGCGCAGCAGGCTGACCGCGTTCTGGCGCGAATCGGCGACCAGGACCTCGAAGTCCTTGCTGAGCGCATAGGAGAGCGTATCGGTGATGAGCGGATCGTCGTCGACGATCAGCAGGCTCGGTTTCTGGTCTTCAGCCATGTTCGGGGGCCTCGATGCATTTCAGGAATGCGTGCTCCAGCGTGGGCTCGCCGTAGCGCTCGCGCAGTACTCGCGGGGCGCCGGAAAAGGCGAAGCTTCCCCCGTGGAGGATGAGCATATGGTCGCAGATTTCCTCGATGTCCGTAAGGGAATGCGAGGTGAACAGCATGGTTCGGCCCTCGGCATGGAGCCGCGCGAGGATGGTCTTGACGCGCGCCCTCGCCGAGGGGTCCAGCCCGCTCATGGGCTCGTCCAGCACATACAGGTCGCGTCCGGTGAGGAAACACGCGGCCAGGCCGAGCTTCTGCGTCATGCCCTTGGAGTAGGAGCGCACCGGCTTGTCGAGCGCGACCGGTTCCAGGTCGAGGTCGCCGAACATGGCGCGCACCCGCTCCTCCTCGTAGCCTCTGTGCGCAAGCCTGAGCATCGCGCGCACGAACTCGCGCCCGGTCAGGAAATAGGGCGGAATGAAACGCTCGGGGAGGAACGCGAGGCGCGATCGCGCTTCCGGCCTGTGGCACGGGATGCCGTGGATTTCGATAGCGCCTCCATCGACGTCGCAGAAGTCGAGCAGGCACTTGATCAGCGTGGT
>MEQZ01000121.1:7421-8565 GCA_001770425.1 Betaproteobacteria bacterium RIFCSPLOWO2_02_FULL_65_20
GGAAACGGCATGGAATTGTTGCTGTCGGCCGATGATATACGAAATCATGGGGGCCGATGACCTCGCCGCAGATCAGCGTCCCGGATTCGCGCGCCGGGGAACCCGAACGACCCCGGGACAGCGTCGAGTCGATTCCGGGGCGAACCTGGCGCAAGCGTGCGCGGGCGGAAACGCGTGAATGGTGCAGCCCGCCGATCTGGGCTAAAATTCGCCCTTTCATTTCGCGTCCCATTCCCGTGAGCACAGGCAATCTGGTCGAGGTTGAGGACGTCACCTTCGGCTATGACCAGCGCGCCGTTCTGCGCCAGATCAGCCTCGGCGTTCCGAAGGGCAAGGTCGTGGCCATCATGGGATTGTCGGGCTGCGGCAAGACCACCTTGCTGCGCCTGATCGGCGGGTCGGTCAGGCCTCAGCGGGGGAAAGTGCGGGTTGCCGGCCAGGTGGTGAACAAGCTGTCATCGGATGCGCTTTACCTGCTGCGCCGGAAGATGGGCATGTTGTTCCAGTTCGGCGCGCTGTTCACCGACATGTCTTCGTTCGAGAACGTGGCGTTCCAGATGCGCGAGCATACCAGCCTGCCCGAGTCGCTGATTCGCGACCTGGCGATGATGAAGCTGCACGCCGTGGGCCTGCGCGGTGCGGCCCATCTTATGCCCTCGGAGCTGTCCGGCGGCATGGCGCGGCGCGTGGCACTGGCGCGTTCGATCGCGCTGGATCCGATGCTGATGCTGTACGACGAGCCCTTCGCCGGGCTCGACCCGATTTCCCTGGGCGTGATCGGGCAGCTGATCCGGCGTCTGAACGATGCGCTGGGTGCAACATCGATCGTGGTGACGCACGATGTCGTCGAGGCGCTCCAGATCGTCGATTACGTCT
The DNA here is from genome assembly GCA_001770425.1 of Betaproteobacteria bacterium RIFCSPLOWO2_02_FULL_65_20. GTDB lineage: Bacteria > Pseudomonadota > Gammaproteobacteria > Burkholderiales > SG8-39 > JACQTO01. Next base: position 8,298 of record MEQZ01000121.1, read on the forward strand.
ACTTCATGTCCGAAGGCGTCGTCATTGCCCGGGGCACGCCCGAGGAGATCCGCGCGTCCGGAGAAACGTTCGTACACCAGTTCGTCTACGGCGAGGTGGACGGTCCGGTTGCGTTCCACTACCCGGCCAGGGATCTGCGCGAGGACATGATTGCGGCGGCGGCATGATGCAGCGGGTCGCAGGGTTGCTGCGCCGGCTCGGCGCGCGCGTCACCGGAATGATCTGGCGGCTGGGGTTCGCCACCCGTTTTTTCCTCCTCATTCTCAAG
>MEQZ01000122.1 GCA_001770425.1 Betaproteobacteria bacterium RIFCSPLOWO2_02_FULL_65_20
GAACCGCCGGTGTCCATCATGTGCCCGCGCACCAGCGTGAAGAACAGCAGTTCCCCTTCGTAGAACACCGGCCGGATGTAGCCCCAGTCGGGCAGGTGGCTGTTGTGGCCGCCGTGGAACGGGTCGTTGGTGAGAATCACGTCCCCGGGATGAAGATTGTCCTTGTACATTTCCCGGATGTCGGCAATCGCGAACGAGGTTCCGAGAAACTGGCTCGGCAGACCTTCGGGGACCGCGACGGTGGACCCGTCGGCGAGCCAGACGCCGACCGATAGGTCCCTCAGCGTCGATATCAGGTAGCTCTGCGAGGTCCGCGTCATCATGGCGCGCATCTCGCGGCACAGCGACTGAAACGAATACCAGACGGTCGAGAGCGTAATCGGGTCAATGGTTGTCAAGCTGGGTTCCTCCCGTTTGCATGGGTTTCATCTCGATGTCCAGCGTCTCCTCGTTGATCACCGCCTCAAAGCGCTGGGTCGGCGGCGCCGAGCGCAGATTCGCCGTCGCCGCCTGGTCCAGCTTCAGGGTCGCCGGGTCGAGGATCACGCCGTAGACCAGTTTCGCGACATCCGCGGTGATTTTCTCGTTCTTCACATCCATCTCCACCCTGTCGGCGGGCCGCAGCCACGGATCGCCGACGCCGGCGCCGCCGGGGCTGAGCTTGACGACCACGTCGCCTGTCTTGACCGGATCGATCCGGTGCGGCTTGAGGCGGATCTTCTGGTCGCCGCGCAGGATGAAGGTCCGGGCGCGGGGAACGCGCTGGCCGCCCAGCGCGCCCTTGCCCTGGACCACGTCGCCATCGGAACTGCCGGAGGACATGCGGCCGTCGCTGCCCTCGTTGACGGCCCGCCAGTCCACGCCGCCGCCGCCCCGCCAGCGGCCGTGGCCGGTGAAGTTCGGGCGCGTTTCCAGCTTCAGCATGCGCCAGGGAAAGCGGATCTCCGCCTCTTCGATGCTGCCGCGCTGCACCGAACCGAGGGCGGTGAGGTGGGTGGGGCCGGTCATGCCGTCGTGGCCCCAGACCGCGCCGGCGCTGCCGTCGTAGTCGAAGGTCGTGCGCACATAGCGCTCCCCGGTCCTGGGATCGACGGCGAAGGTATAGTCGCCGCGGTGCTTGCCCCAGCTGGCGATCGACCGGTCGGGCCTGGCCTTGCCCAGCGCCTCGACCACCGCTTCGAGCATCTGGCAGCCGACGTTGATGGGGCTTGCGCCCACGGTGGCCGGATACTTGCAGTTGGTCACGTTCCCGAGCGGCGCGATCACCGTCATCGGCCGCAGCGAGCCGCTGTTGTGGAAATCCGCCAGCGCGGGGTCCATGTAGAGGATCACGCCCGCGGCGGCTCTCGTATACGTGCTGGCGTAAACTGAATTGATGAATCCGGGGCGCTGGGCGTCGCTGCGCGAAAAGTCCAGCGTGATCTCGTCGCCCTTGATGGTCACGTCCACCCGCACCGTAACCGGCTCATCGAGAATAGTGCCGTCATCGTCGGTGGCGGACTCGCCCGAATAAGTGCCGTCCGGTATCGCCGCGATCTCCGCGCGCACCGCGCGCTCGGTGCGGTCCATCATCTGGCGGATGGACTCGAGCACCGTGTCCTTGCCGTAGCGCTGAATCAGTTCGACGATGCGGTTCTCGGCGAACTTGCCGGCGGCGATCATGGCGTCGGTGTCGATCTTGACCTCGACCGGCCAGCGCACGTTGTTGAAGATCAGCTTGTTCAGGTCTTCATCCACCACGCCGCGCTTGACGACCTTCAGGGGCGGAATGCACAGGCCTTCGGCGATGATGTCGTAGGCATTGGCGAAGTAGCCGCCCGGAAACGAACCGCCGGTGTCCATCATGTGCCCGCGCACCAGCGTGAAGAACAGCAGTTCCCCTTCGTAGAACACCGGCCGGATGTAGCCCCAGTCGGGCAGGTGGGTGTTGTGTCCGCCATGGTAGGGATCGTTGGTGAGAATCACGTCCCCGGGATGCAGGTCGTCCTTGTACATTTCCCGGATGGACGAAATCGCGAACGAGGTTCCGAGAAACTGGACCGGCAGACCTTCGGGAACGGCAACAATCGACCCGTCAGCCAGCCAGACGCCGACCGACAGATCCTTCAGCGTCGATATCAGGTAGCTCTGCGAGGTCCGGGTCACCATGCTGCGCATCTCGCGGCACAGCGACTGAAACCCGTACCAAACGGTCGAGAGCGTGATCTGGTCGATGGTGGCCAAAATGTATTCCTCCCTGAACGACAGTGTGGATAGGGGGCGGTGCAGAACAGGCGCGCAATCCGTGCATCACCGCGTTGCGGCGGTCGATTTCAGCCGCTCCGCAACGGCAGCCCATTGTCGCCAATTTCGCGGGCCGCGCCAATTTAACACAGCTACACTGTTTGCGATCCAAACAAAAACCGGGGCTTGATCTGCGTCAAATCCATTCCTGCGGACCGGCTGGGGAACCGGGCGGCCCCGCCGACGAACTACCTGCGCAGGCCGCAGGGTCTTACGGAGCCGGCGACGGCGTTCCGGCCGCGGCCACGCAGAGTCGGGCGTTCAGTCGAAGGTGTAACTTCCGTCGGAATAGTTGATCCGTATCGAGACGGTGCCTTCGTTGAGCTGCCAGCGATCGACGGTGTAGGTGCGCAGTCCGCTCTTGTGAAACGGATCGCGGTCGGCGATGGCGCGCGCCTCCTCGAACGAGCCGGCGCGAACGATGATCATCCCGCGGCCGCCCTGGCCCTGGTCGGTGAACAGCGGGCCTGCGCCGAACATGATCCCTTCCTGTTCCAGCCGGATCTGGTGCTCCAGATGCTCGGGCAGCCGCTTTTCTATTTCCTCCCGCGGTGCGACTGCGGTCGTGACGATCACGTAGAGCTGCTTGTTCAACACCTTGTCCAGTATCCGGCGTGCTGCTTCGGGGACGGAGTTCATCGGGCTATTTCGCCTTGAAAAATGGAATTGCCGAGGGTGCGCTGGCCGCGAGGACGATGTCTAGTTGGCGCGGATGTGGTTGTCGCGGATGATCTTTGCCCAGCGTGCGCTGTCACGGCGTATGACTTCGTTGAAGCGCGCCGAGTCCATGCCGGTCGGCTCGAAACCCATTTTGCGCAGACGTGCGGCGAGGTCGGGCGAGAGCACCGCTTTGCGGATGTCCTCGGCGATCTTGTTGATCACGTCCTTGGGCGTAGTCGCGGGCGCAAACACGCCGTGCCAGCCGTCCATGCTGGATCCCGGGTACACGCTGTCCATGGTCGGCACCCCAGGCAGGGCCGGCGCCGGTTTCGCGCTGCTCACCATCAGCGGGCGCAGCTTGCCCGCGCTTGCGTGCGGAAGGATGCCCAGTATGGTGTCGAAGATGAGATCCACCTCGCCCGCCAGCATCGCCTGCATGGCGGGGGCGTTGCCCTTGTACGGAATGTGAGTGAGTTTGATATTCGCCGCGTTCGCGAACAGTTCCATGTACATGTGCGGACCCGAGCCGTTGCCGGCGCTGGAGAAGTTGAGCTTGCCGGGTTGGGCGCGCGCCAGTTCGACCAATTCCTTGACGGTCTTGACGCCGCTCCTGGGACTGACCGCAAGCGCGTAGTCGATCGCCGCTGTCTGTGCGACGCCGATCAGGTCACGTGTCAGGTTATAAGGCACATCCTGCAGATGCACCACCGTGACCATCGGGGTGGCAGCGTTAATGACCAGCGTGTAGCCGTCGGGCGCGCTCTTGGCGACATAGTCCACACCAATGGCGCTGCCCGCACCGCCGCGGTTCTCGACGATGACCGGCTGGCCCCAGCCTTCCTGCAGCTCGCGCGCGAGCAGCCTTCCCACCACGTCCAGGGTTCCGCCGGGGGCAAAGGGCACCACCAGGCGCACCGGCTTGGTCGGGAAATCCACCGCGAGCGCCGCGCCCGCCACGGCGAGCCCTGCCGCACAAAACAGACCGATCCAGAAATTCTTCATCACCATCCTCCAAGGTTCAATCATCCAGAAACATACACGCGCATCCAGCCGGAGCGGCGGGACCACCATCCCGTCCCGGGGGGACAAGAATGCCCCCAAGAACCGTTTCGATCAAGTCCATCATTCGAACCGCCCTGGAATCCATTGCCGGACAGGGGTTAATCCTTCCCATGCTGATCCGCCAATCCGCCAGGACCGGCACCGGAAAGCGTCGCTCGTCTCGACATTCATCATCTACCACTACCGTCTAGATCTCGTCCGCGCGCCTGTCGGCCAGTCCACTGGCAAAGCGCATGAACCGGTAGACATCCGCGAAGTTGCTCATCAGGCCGAGCGACAGCCTGACCGCACCCGTGCTCTTGTCGTCTATACAGCGGCGAAAATCGTCGAGACTCAGCCTGTCCGGCGTTCGCGTGAAGCACGCGCTCAGTTCCTGCGCGGAGATGCCGAGTGCAGCCTCGCCGCCGCCCGGGTTGCAGAAGCAACCCGTTCGCACGGATATGTTCCCACCGCCGGCGCGTTCCTCGATGACGCGATGGTCGATGAAACGGCCCTCACAAGAGTAGAAGTTGCACGCGACTGTGCCGCCTCTGGCGTCGTTTGCGACAGGCCCATATATTCGCACGACGGGCGAGCCGTTCCCATGCCGGAGCGCGGCGAGTTCCTGAAGCAGCCACCCAGTGAGACACTCAACGCGCGCGTGTATCGTCTCGTAGCCGATTCTGCCGACGTGCCGCAACCCGATTTCGACCGCAGGCAGGCTGAGATAATCTATCGTGCCGTCCTCGAAGGCTTCGGGTCCTTCTTGCATGTAATGGCGGTCGCCCTGGACCGACGCGACGGTGATCGTGCCGCCAGAGAACCAGGGCCGGCGCAGCTTTGCCAGAGCCGCTTTGCGCGCAATGAGACAGCCGACCCCGGTCGGGTAGCCGAAGATCTTGTAGAACGACAGGCAGACGAAATCCGGCCTGAACGACGCCAGGTCCAGCCTGTTGGTGGGCACGTAAGCTGCGGCATCAAGCAAGACGTGCCAGCCCTTGGACCGGGCCCGCGCGATCCACTCGAGCGGGTGCTGAACCCCGGAAAAATTGGATTGAGCCGGATACGCGAACAGGTGATCCACGTCGGGATCGGCCTGCTCGAGGTGGGCGGCGAGGGCCGATTCGTCGCATCGCATGTCCGGGGGAACCACCGGTGTGTACACGACGCCGGCCCCCGCCGATCGGGCAAACTCGCGGATGCCATTGACGGAGTTATGGTTGTCGAAGGGCAGAAGAAAACGGCTGCGGGGCTGGAAGGGAAAGGATTCCCCGACGAGCTTGAGGGCGCCGGTCGCGTTCTGGGTGAAGACGACCGCGTATTCCTGCGGCGAGGCGTTGAAGAATTCCAGAATACTGGAGCGTGCGCGCTCGACAAGGCGTGTCGTCAATGTCGAAGTCGGGTTGGTCGAGTGCGGATTGCCGTAGACGTTGCCGAGCAGCAGTTCCATGTGTGCGTGGATCTGGGAATCTGCGTAGATACCACCGCCGGTGTAATCCAGGTAGACATGTCCCAGTCGGTCGAGGCGCTGGTAGTCGCTTGCGCGCAGATCATCAATCAGACCCGTCTCGGCATAGGCGGGGTAGTCGCGTTTGAATTGCCGTTCGGCTTCCGGTAGCGTGTTCATTTTTGCAGTCGCGTGCTCGGTGCTCGGCGTGTCAGGATGCGCTCGGGGCGATCGAGCCTGTGCAAGCGCGGGATGGCGCGGTTCGAGCCTAGGCCTTGGGCGGCGCGGTGAGATACACGCCGCGTCCGCTCGCCACGAGCGCGCCGTCCTGGTCGAACACCTCGGCTTCGGAAACCGAGAATTGTCCGCCGGACTTCACCACACGGCCCTTGGCGACCAGATCGCCCGGCTTCGCCGCGCGGTGATAGTCGACTCGCATATCGATCGTGGGCACGCCCCGGCCCGTGCGGCTGACCAGAGCCCAGTCGGCGGCCAGGTCCACCAGCGCGGCGAGGATGCCGCCGTGGGTGTAGCGCTTGTCCGGGTTGACCACCCACTCCTCGCGCCATGTCGCCTTGATCTCTATGGCGTCGCGCTCGACTTTGAGCACCTGCAAACCGAGCCACTGGTGGTACGGACCGCGCGTCAGCAACTGCTGCACTTGCTCGGTGGTTATCGTGTCATCGCTCATGTTCAGCTCCGTTCAGGGCGTTACCACGACCTTGCCGATGACCTCGCGGTCCTGGATCAGGCGCAGGCCCTCGGCCGCCTTCTCCAGCGGCAGTACCGTGTCGACAACCGGCCTCAGCGTCCCCTGCTGGATCAGATCCATCAGGGCGACCAGGTTGTCGTCATAGAAACTGTTGGAACCGATCACCTGCAGTTCGAAGCTCCAGATGTAGCGCAAGTCTTCCTTCGGATCGTGGCCCGCGGTCGCGCCGCACACCAGAACCTTGCCGCCGCGCTTGACGCAACGCAGCGAGGGCAACCACGTGTCGCCGCCCGTGAAGTTGACCACCACGTCCACGCCGCCCTCGTAGGTGCGTCGCTGTGGCTTGCCGTATTTTTCGACCGCCCACTTCGACCAGTCGACGTTCCTGTAGTTGATGACGTGGTCGGCGCCCATCGCCGTGAGGCGCTCGAGCTTCTCGTCGCTCGAGGCGCAGGCGATCACTTCGGCGCCGAGCAACTTGGCGAGAATCACGCAGCCGGTGCCGACGCCGCCGCTCGCGCCGAGCACGAGGACGCGCTGGCCGGGCAGGACGGTCTTGTGCGTGACCAGCATGCGATGCGCCGTCCCGTAGGCCACCGGCAGCGCGGCGGCGTCCTCAAAGCGCACACCCGGGGGCATGCGCAGCAACTGGTCGGCCGCAACCAGGCATTGCTCGGCCATGCCCCCGTCGAGCATCTCGCCCATCAGCCCCTTCTTCTTGTTGAGCGGGTTGACGAGCACGCGGTCACCGGGCTTCCAGCCATCGACGCCGGGGCCGACCTCGATGATTTCGCCTGCCATGTCCAGTCCGATGATCACCGGCAGCGGCACCTTGATGCCGGGCATGCCTTGCACCGTGAACACGTCGTGATAGTTGAAGGACGAAGCACGCACCCGGATGACGACGTGTCCGGCGATCGCCTTGGGGGCAGGGTAGTCCGGCACCACTTCGAGTTCGCCGATGCCGCCGTGGCGCCGCAGAACCAGCGCGCGCATGGTTGTCCTGGTGTTCAAGTTGTCTCCTGATTAGCGGTTAGTTCCATAGTCGCGATCGCTTCGAGCGCCTTGCGGTCGATCTTGTTGGTGCCGGACAGCGGAAGTTGGGGCAGGAACCACACGCGGCGCGGGTGTTCGTACGCGGGCGCGTGCGCTAGGGCATGCGCCTTTATGTCCTGCTCGGTCGCCCGCTGCCCGTGCCTGAGCACCACGAAGGCGACCGGCTTGGTCCCCTTGATCTCGTCGGCCACGGCAATCACGCTGGCCTGCTCGACGGCCGGATGTCGCTCGAGCATGCGTTCGACCTGGCTTGGGTAGATGTTCTCTCCGCCAGACACGAACATGTCGTCGGCGCGGCCGACAAAGTAGTGGAATCCATGCTCGTCGCGCCTGAAGATGTCGTCGGTGATGTAGTAGCCGTCGTCGGTCATGACCTTGCGCGTCAGTTCCGGCAGCTTGTGGTATCCGTTCATCAACGCGGGCGCCTTCATCTGCAGCACCCCTTCGCCGGCACCGATGTC
>MEQZ01000123.1:0-8537 GCA_001770425.1 Betaproteobacteria bacterium RIFCSPLOWO2_02_FULL_65_20
GAAGTCGGAACGGCCCTCCGGCGCGCCGCAATCCGGTGCTTGAACCCGCCCCGAACCGCGCTATGCACTATGTCAATTTCGCTCCGCTACGCACCCCCGGCGGGGGCGATCGGAGCGAGTGGCAAATTGTGATTTCTTGACGTACATCAATCCGAAGTCCCCGGCGGCCTCGCCCCCTCGGGCTTCACCTTCGGGCAGTTCACCGAGCAGGGCGGCTGGAAGAGCTTCCGGCGGCGGCCGGTCCTGGTGCGCGTTTCTTGCTGCGGGCGCGGCCGAGATGCCTGATCGAGACAGGATTCCTTCCTGGGCCAGGTGAAGGAATGAATCGGCCCCCGTTGCTGTTAGCGCCTCCAGGGAGCACTTTCCTGCTCCCATATCCACGGAGGACAGTTTCCAATGAAGAAATCGATTACCTTCTTAACAGTCGCAGTCCTGACCCTGCCGGCGCCCGTTTGGGCCGACGTCTATGCATTTGTCGGGATGCCCCTGACCGCCTCGCAGGAAAGCAGCCCCCCGACCTCGGCCGGCTACGGCAGCGTCACAGTCCTGTACGAAACCACTACGAAGTCCCTGCTCTACAGCGCTGTCTACCAGTTGAACGCCGGCGCGACCGCGACCGCATCCCATTTCCACGGCGCCGCCGACCTGGGCGCGAGCGCGCCGGTCGCGATCGCGCTACCCACCCAGCCCACGGGGAGCGCGGGTAAACTCACGGGTGCGGTGACGCTGACGGCCGCCCAGGAAACGGATCTGCTGGCCGGAAAGTGGTATTTAAACATCCATAGCTCGCTTGCCGCGGGCGGAGAACTGCGGGCCCAGCTGATCGAGAATTCCGCGACCAACCCGCTGCCGCTTTACAGCAATGGCGCACTGACCATTCCGGTCGTTCTGGTTCCAGGCATAACGGGGCCGGCTTCGTATAGTGTCAGCCTGACTTATCCGGGAACAGGAAACGACTTTACCCTGTCGACGGCGACCCCTTTCCGTTAGGCCGCAAGTCGCCGCGGGTTCTGCCGCGGCGCTCCAGTCAAATCCGCACGCGCAGCGCGGCCCGGCCGCGCTGCGCGTCGGCGGGAGCGAAGCGCGCACGCTTGCCAGTCCGTACACCCGCCGCCGGTACGCGGATTGCGCGAGCGGCCGGCGGTGCACTGAAGCGAGGTAGTCTAGGCCGCCGTGCACGCGGCCCATGCGCCGGTTCGGGAACTGCGGGTCGCCTATGACGAAGCGGTATTCCATGGATGCGGTTCTCTGTTACAACGTCACCTTTAGGAACACCCCCAGCACTTGGACGCGATAATTCCTGGGACCCGCATCCAGGTAGACCTGGTTGGGCACGACCCTGCTCTGATCCAGTCCGCTGTAGTGCCAGTCGGCAATCTTGCCCATTTCGAAATGATAGTAAAGCCGGACCGCGGTCTTTCGCGAGACCGGCAAGCGCAAGCCGGTATCGAATACGTGCAGATCGTAGGTGAGGTCAGGGAAGGCATTCCCGGCCTGCCCTGCCAATCCAGGGCTCTCCAGCGCGCCGGCCGAAGCGTACGAGTAGCCGAGCGGCGAGCGCGACGACGAATAGGTGTACTGGACGTCAAGCTTGGGCTTGCCGAAATCGTGCCTCAATCCCAGTCCGAACACGCCGGTGCGGTCCTTCGATACCGCACTCCAATACCGGTCAGCCGGATAAATGCTGCGCGGTGCACCGAATGAGTTGGAACACGACGGCGGCAGGACGGCGCAACCCGCGGCGAAGGGACTGCCGAGGTCGGCCGCACCGGCCTGTTTCATTTTGGATGTTTGATAGGAGTAATAGACGTTGAGGGCCGTGACGGCGGAAGGCAGATAGCCTAGATCGAGATTCAGCGAATTCTGGGTCTGTTTGCCGGTGCGGCCGAAATCCGCCGGATAGGCGTTGATCTTCGATTGCAGCGTCACTCCGAAGTCCATGTCGGCACGGGGCAGGTAATTCGCCCGCGCCTTCAGAACCTGTTGCTCGCGGTCAGCCATATCGTGCTTGCGCAACTCTTCCAGATTGCGCAGGCGATTGAGCGCGCTGCCCACCGTGTCGGTGTAGGTCGCCAACGAGGCGGTGTAGAAGTCCTTGTAAGGATCACTGTTGTATTGACTGCCGCGACGGCTGCCGTATTCGTACGCGAGCCGCAGGGTGGCCGACTCGAACCCGCGATCGGTATAGCCGAATCTGACGCGGTCTTCCCAGGTCTGGTCGCGCTCGCGGTGGGCGCGGTGAAAATCCTCCCGCTCATAGTCCGCGGTCAGCACCGCGCGCCGGCGCACCTGGTATTCCCCGCTCAGTTTGTAGTTGTCCTGCTCGCCCTGGAACGGAATGCTCCTGTAATGGACGTTGTTCGTCCCGCTGAATACGGTGGAAGCGTTGGTATCCTGGATGAGGTAGCCGAACTGCCCGGTCTGCGGGTTGAACGCCGTGTAGTTCGTGTGGTTCACGGTTCCGTAATGGCGCAGCGTGCCGCGAATCGTGAGTTTGTCCGCCGGAGCCAGCGAAAGCCCGAGATCGACGAGCCGGGTGTCGATATTGGCGTTCGCGCTTTGCCGGCTCAACGCGGCCGTTGTGTTCCAAAGGTTGAAATTGCCATTGAAACCGCCGGAGAGCGCCGCGCCCGTCCCGCGGGTGATCGTAGGCGGCAGGAGCTTGTCGTTCTGCCGCATGCTGCCGAGCGCGACGGTCGCGTTGAAGCGGCCATTGAAAAACGCGGGCAACGTCCGCGCGTATTCCATCCTGGCATTGTAGGCATCGTTACCTGGATACAGGTCCGTTCGTCCCCCCTGTATCAGCAGCGCCCCACTGGTATGGCGAAACGGGTTTTCCCAGGTCAAGGCGTCGATGTCGTTGCGGAACAGCGAAGCGGACAGGGCAAGGTTGAAATGGCTCACGCTGTCCGCAAACTGCAGTCCGGCAAGCAGATCGTGCGTCTTGTAGTCGACGGGCTCCACGGTTTCCCCGTTGCCCTCATTCCCGCCGAACGCTCGCGTGCCTTTCCGATGCCCCAGCGAGTAGCGGGCGTGGAACTTCCAGGTGTCGGTCAGATTCATGTCCAGGCGCGCACTGCCCTTTTTTCGCACCAGACCCAGTTCCGTCTCACCCGTCGCGTTGATGAGCCCTTGGAGAGCCGCGGCGGTGGCGCCGTTGTTTCCACTGGCGCCCCCAGGCGCGACGCCGGGCCAGACCGAAAGCGACAGATTGCCTGTTCCGACGCCCTGCCAGATGGGTTTGGCGGTCGTCGAGTACAGGTGCGGGATTTCACTGTAGGACAGGTCTACGCGGTAGTCGTTGTAACGGCCAAACTGAACGCCGTAGAACGGGTCGCTGCGGCCGACTCCGCCGCCGACGATCTCGAAAAAACGGGCCTCATCCGGTTTGGCCGCCTCCATTCCGAAGTTGTTGAGATAGGGGCCGTTGCCAATATCCCGGTAGCGCCGGAACAAGGCGTTCTTGTTGTTGGCGTCGCCGCCGAGAAGACCGGCTTCGATGAATCCGGAATACTCCCATCCCGATTCCGACTTGCGGGTCTCGCGGGGCAAATACGGGATGTCGTAAAGCTGGCCGGTTGGCGTACGCGAGGCCGGCTGCCGATACGGGCTCAAGCCGGCCGGGTCCCGGTCTCTTGTCGAATCCACCGCGCCCGGATTCATTGCGTTGCCGGACACGGCGTCCGCCCCGGCGGCGGAGTCCCCGAAAGCGGGCCCGTTCGCGAATTGCGCGACTGCGGCACCGACGCAATACGCCGTTGTCTTGATCAATAGACGAAATCGCATGTTGGAATCCCTGCAAATGTCGAATCGTGCGATCGTGCTTTTCTTTACATCGACCGGAAGGCAGTCTCAACGCAGAAATCTGACACCGGCCGGATGATTGCTGCCATGGATCTGGGCGTGGCAAGTCTGGCAACCTCGGGCGATCAGCCTTTGGTTCGGCGCCGCGCCGCTGGCCAGATTCGGAACAGTGGCCAGCGTGTTTTGATGGGTGCGGTTCGTGTGACATTGCTGGCACAGGAACGGGCGCGGGGCCACGAGCAGCGCTTCGTGGTTGGAGCCGTGAGCTTCGTGGCAGTTGAGGCAGTTCTCGCGCACCGGCGCGTGCTCCCAGATGAACGGGCCGCGTTTTTCGGTGTGGCATGAATAACACACGTCATTCACCGTGTTCGCATTGAGCATCGGGCGGGTTGGCGAGCCGTGCGGGTTGTGGCAGCTCCCGCACGACATCTTGCCCTCTGGCAGGGGCATATGGGAGCGCTTGCGGAATTCGGCGCGCTGTTGTTGATGGCAGGAGTAGCAGGTCTCGGAAATGCTCGCCTTCTTGAGCAGACCGGTGGCCGACATCCGCGTCATGGTGTTGTGGCAGTCGCTGCATGCGAGCATGTTCGAGGCGTGCGGGGAACCCGGCCAGTAGATCCGTTGCCGCCCCTGGTGGCAGCCCAGACATTGGGCGTTCTGCTTTTCGACGGGGGTGCCCCACTCCCTCGTGAAACCTATGAGCGCGTTGCGATCTGTCGCATTCGCCAGGTGTCGGGATCCCGGACCGTGGCAGGCTTCGCAGACCTGCCTCTCGCGTTCATTCCGGGGATTTTGCCGGAAAACCCCTGCGTGCTCTGTATGGCCGAAGTGCGCATTCTCCGCGGCATGGCAATTGGCGCAAACTTTTTCGCCCACGTACGTTGCCGCACCGTCCACGCCTTTTTCGGGTGCCGCAGCCTGCGCCATGGCGGCCAGAACGAACAGCAGGCATGCGGGCAGCAGCACCATGCGAAGCGCACGCACCGGCGCCCGGGATCGTCTGATCGTAAAGCTGCCAACCCCTTGCTTGTTCATACGGTATGCTTTCCCGATGCGTCGGGCAGCACGAAATCAGGTGCCGGTCGGCTGGTTTGCGCCGCCGGGCATGCGAGGAGCGATGGCGCGGAAACGGCGTGGATCATGCGTTCGTCCTAGCGGCCGTTCGGCATCTGGTCGAGTAAGCGGGATCGAACCGGGCCGGAACGAAGCGCGGCGCAGTGGGAGGATCGACGTGGCAGCGGAGACAGACGCCCTGGAACCAGGTGCGACCCGCGTCGACGCTCCCTGCGCCCAAAACCGGGCCCGCCGAGGCGAGCCAGAACGAAATGGCCGCCAGTGGAAGAGAAATCCTCATGCAATACTCCCGCGTGACAATAGAATGAGGCACGATGCCGAACCCATGCGTCTAAACAATTGCCGGGAGAGCTTTATTCCGACATTCCCCGGATGATTGGACGGTGGCTGACTCGCCACAAGCCGCTATTCGGGAACGCCGCGGATGAGACATATTGCGCAATTATCCGCGGCGGTGCGCGCTTCGCGGTGGCCGATGCTTGTGTAGAGTGGTGCGATCTGTGCGGCGACGAGATCGCGACGTTGGTTTCCGGATAGGCGGATAAACCCGCGGCTCGAAAGCCGCCAAGGTGGACAGGCATGTTGACGAGAGCGCTCTGCTTGTTGATGGCTGCGCTGCTGCCCATCGCCGGCGCGGCGGCGGCGCTGACCGAGGCCGACGCGGTGCGCATCGGCCGCGAAGCGGACGTGACCGGTCTGCGGGCCTTGATCGGCCAGCGCAACCAGGCGCTTATCTACCGGGCGGGCACATCCTGGAACTTCGGCGCGGTACGCGAACTCGCGCCGGCGCTCGAGACCCTCATCGTCGAGCACTACGCCGATCCCGTCGTCCAGCGGCCGCTGCTCGGTCTACTCGCGAAAAGCCTTGACCGGTTCGAGCGCTACCCGAAGTACCGCAGCCGCAGGCTCTTCGAACTGCTCTACGCCGACCTCAAGGCGGGCAGGGACACGCAGCACTACGCGATCCGCATCATCGCGACCGACCTCGCCGTCGAGCCCGAGCTCGTCGCGCTGCTGCCGCAGCTCGACCCGGCGGCGGCCAACGAGCTCGTGATGTTCCTCGGCGCGCGCAAGTACGCCCCGGCGGTGCCGGCGCTCCTGGCGCTGCAGGCGCGCGTGCCGCACGAGCGCAATACCAACCAGATGATCGAGCGCGTCGACTGGGCGCTGCTGCAGATCGGCACGCCGGCGGCCGTGCAGGCCGTGCTCGAGCGCTTGCGCACGCTCGGCCGCAGCCGCACCCAGGCCGCAGGATACGAGGTATGGCACATCCTGAATTATGCGAGCCAGCTTCCCACCGGCAGCCCGCCGGCGTATGCCGAGCTCGCCGCGGCGCTGCCGGCCGAGCTGAACGAGAGTGCCTGGGGCGGGCTGATCCAGCTCATCGCCAACCGGAAGGAGACGGCCGGCCTGCCGCAGCTCCTGCGCGCCATAACGCAATCCCCAAAAGCAGACGAGGCGGTCGATGCGCTCCTCGCGATCGGCGAGCCCGCCGACTGGCGCGCAGGGCGTGCGGCGCTGGGCGCGGCTCGCCTGGCGGCCGAGCGCACCGCGCTGCTGCAAAAGAAGCTGGACGCCGCCCTCGCGGATCCCGCGCGCTTCGTCACGCATCGCGACCAGCGCGACAGCGAGCGGCTATATGCCGCGGAAAAGCGCCGCCTCGCGGCGTTCAAGACCACGGATCCGGGACGCTACGGCGCCGGGATGCGCGCGCTGCTCGAACGCCAGGAAACCAGGGCCCCGAGCGAAGCGCTCATGAAGGACTACCTCGCGCTCGGGTCGTTCCTGCGCTTCACGCTGCACCGGCCGGACGATGCCACGGCGGCGTACGAAGCGGCGAGCCGGGTGCGGCCGCAGGACTCGTTCGACCTCGCCGCCATCGCCGTGGCGGACGTGCAGCGCTTCGACAAGCGCGACGCGCGCAAGGCGAGCGAGCAGTATCGCCGGGCGCTTGGAAGCTACCGTGCGCCAGTGCAGTCGCAGGACGCGGCGTTCTTCGCGGGGCTCCGGCGCTGGATCGAGCACGAAATCGACTATCTGGAGCGCGGGCGCCGGTTCGCCGGCGCGCTCGGGCCTGCGGACATGCAGACCGCGTTCTTCTGGCTCGCGCTCGGCACCATGCATGAGCCGATCCACCCGCCGCCAGAGCCGCAGGCGCTTGCGCGGCTTCCCGCGTCCCAGCTACAGCTCGCGCGCGCCTTTCCCGCTATGCTGGAGCTCGCGCCGAGGGAAATGCTGCCCTTTTTCGAGAAGCACGATCCGGCCGGCTACCTGACAGCGGGCATCCTCGCGACGGCGCTCGCCAAGGAGCCCTCGCCTTACGTGAAGGCCGCGGCCGAGCAGTTCTTTCGCACTCGCGGCATCCGCGTGCCGTTCGCCTCCGCGGGCGATGCGCGCTACGCCAGCCCGGAAAAGACCTGGGCCGCGTTCCTGGGCGCGGCGAAGAAAGGCAACGCCGGGGCGATGCTCGAATGCTTCACGTCCGGCATGCAGGCCAAGCTCGAGCCGCTCCTTACGCGCATGTCGGCCGACGAGCTGCGGCAGATGGGAGCGAGCTTCGTCGCGTTCTCGATGCAGGAGGCGAGCGGCAATTACCGCGAGGCCGCGATTGTGCGCCAGCAGAAAGATCGCCGGATGGCGGGAATTGTCACTTTCGTGAACGACGGCGGGTCCTGGAAAATAGATAGCATGTAGTCTTTGGGGGAACGAAATGAAAACAATCATCGTCACGATCATCGCCTTCGGCGCCGCGGGCGCCTCGGGCTTCTACGCTTGGCAGCAGAAGCAGGAGCGCGACCGCGCGGTGAGCGAGCTCGCCACGGCGCGCGCCACGCTGACCAGGGCGAACGACGAGCTGCGCAAGGCGCGCGAGTCGCTCACCAAGGTCGTGCAGGAACTGCAGCAGCAGCAAGCCGCCGCGGAGAAGATGCGCAGCGAGCGCGACTCGGCGGCGGTCTTTCTTATTCAGGAGAAGGCCTACGGAGAGCGCCTGCGCGCCGAGCTCTCGCTCGCGCAGCAGCAGCTCGCCTTCGCCCGCGCCAGGCCGTCACCGGCGCAGATCGCACCGCCCACGGTGGTCCAGCCGCGTCCGATGGTGATTCGCGCGCTCCCTGCGCCACGACCGCAGAGCGCTGCGTCGCCGGCAATCGGCGTCGGGCGACCGGCCCAGTAATTCCGTATTAGTGCTCGACGAGATTCAGCGCGCGAAAGTTCGGGCAGGGATAAGAGAATCAATCCGGCCGCGAAGTCGGAACGGCCCTCCGGGGCGCCGCAATCCGGTGCTTGAACCCGCCCCGAACCGCGCACTATGCACCTTATATCAATTTGGCTCCGCTACGCACCCCCGGCGGGGGCGATCGGAGCGAGTTTAGACTTCTTGGCCGACATCGCGGCCACGTAAAGTAGCCGGCGCAGCTCAGATGGGCCGCGTTTGGATAGGCGCCGTTTGCCGCGATGTTGTCCCGAGTCATCCGGTCGGGGATCCAGACCGGTGAACGCGACGAAGGCATCTGCGCTCTTCAGGGGGGCACGCTCGAGAGTGTTCACCAGTGCAGCGCTGACGACCGGGCCGACGCCGACCTTCCCAGTTACATTTGTTTCCCGTCCCGCCCCTTCAGGGTGCCGCGGACTGAACGCACGAGTTCGTCCACTTGAAGCGG
>MEQZ01000123.1:8634-9960 GCA_001770425.1 Betaproteobacteria bacterium RIFCSPLOWO2_02_FULL_65_20
CCAATGTCACCGTGGGGGCGGCGCAGGGCGCACTGAGTGATATTGTCCGGCTTAACGACGGGCGATCTGATCAGTCAGCCTTCGCGCCCGAGTCCTTGATGATGCGCGCCCACATCTGTGTGTCCAATCTGATTCTTTCGGCAAACTCCCGCGGTCCAACGCCGATAATCTCCATACCTTGAGCGGCAAAGCGCTCAGAAAGCTCCTTCGTCCGCAACGCCTTCTCGACTTCAGCGTGCAGTTTGTCGATGATCGGCCGAGGCGTGCCCGCTGGGGCCATCAGCCCGAACCACGTATAGAGTACGAAATCCGGGAAGCCGGACTCAATGAGCGTTGGCACCTGAGGCAAGCCCGCGTAGCGTTTCGAGCTGGTTACCGCCAAAGCCTTGAGCTTGCCACTCTTAACAAGATTCACCGACGAGGATACCGAGCCAAACAAAATTTCCGCCTTTCCACCCATCACGTCGGTTGCAGCGGGGAAGTACCCTTTATACGGCACGTGAACGAGGCGGATACCTGCGCTTGTGTTGAGTTTCTCTCCCGCGAGGTGAGCCTCGCTACCGGTTCCCAATGACGCAAAATTGAACTTTCCTGGATTCGCCTTGGCGAGCGCGATCAACTCCTGCACTGAGTTTGGTGGAAAGTTCGGCCCCGCCAATAGGACGAACGTAGTGAATGTCGCAAGGGTGACGGGCGCGAGATCCCTCTCAATGTCGAACGGCAGTTTCGAGTACAGACCCGGATTGATGGCAATCGGCCCGTCCGTAGCGAGCAGAAGGGTGTAGCCATTAGGTTCTGACTTCGCCACGGTATCGGTGGCGATGTTGCCCCCCGCGCCAGTGCGACTCTCGACGATGAATTGCTGTCCCAGCGATTCGGAAAGTCTTGCGCCCAGCAGGCGCGCCACCAGGTCTGCAGCGCCGCCGACCGAATAGGGAATTACCACCCGAACGGGCTTTGACGGGTAGGCAATCGTCTGCGCGTGCACGTGCGCGATTACGGTAAAACCCAAGCCTAGCGCGGTGAGCAAGCGAACCAACGCGGCGACTCGTCGCATGCGGTTAAAGGGCATCGGCGTAATCCTTCTCGGGCAGAAACCGCAGATCAGCAATGTCAACGGCCCTCATAGGCGTTTTCACCGCACCAAGCCTTTGCTGCAACTCAATCGCCTGCTGTAGCCCGGGCATGTCGGGCTCGCAGTCGAAATGCAGGCCGCTGAACTCACGTTCGATAGACCGCTTCATGGTCGCTCTGTCGGTGCCGAAGTGATCTGCGGCAAAGGCAATCCATTCGTCGGGATGGTCTGCACAATAATGGTAACTTCGG
>MEQZ01000123.1:10003-10417 GCA_001770425.1 Betaproteobacteria bacterium RIFCSPLOWO2_02_FULL_65_20
CAATGGCACGATTGTTCGCCGCCACGACAACCCATTGCATCGTCGGGCAATATTCTGCATCGGTGAGCGCCTGCTTGATGCGAAACAGTCCGCGAGACTCGCCGATCGCTACGTTCGGCTCGGTAATCACCGCTGCCTGAAGCTCGCCCGTCTCGAAGAGTTCGATCACGCGAGGGTAACGTGGTCCGAGGCCGATCACATTCACATCGCGATCCGGATTCAGACCGTGGCTCTGCAAAACGAGGCGCATGTACCAGTAGCTGCAGCTGCCTATCGTCAGCGCAGCGGCGGTTTTCCCACGCAAGTCAGCCCAGTCGACAATCTCAGGTGCTGCTACCAGATACATCAACACACTCCGGCGCACACCGCTACCGATTATCTTGAAACGGGCACCTTTGGCGAGAGCCGTTATGG
>MEQZ01000123.1:10454-10788 GCA_001770425.1 Betaproteobacteria bacterium RIFCSPLOWO2_02_FULL_65_20
TGAATCGTAAGCTGCTGCGATTTCCGGGCCGCCAAATATCACCTTGACATTCAGGTCGATGCCTTCGTCGCGAAAAAACCCGCGCCCGACACCCAGGCGAAGCTGAATACCCTCCTTGTCCGTCGGAAGGCCATAATCGAGCGCTATCACGACAGCGAACTCCTCTTCAGTTTGGACCTAGTGACCTAGTGCGCGAGAGACTGGAAAAGAAGATACAAAAATCAATCCGGCCGCCAATCCAGTTGATCGAACCTCGGAGCGAGTCCAGGCTGTTGTAATCATACCCTCCCCCGAGCCTTAACTGCAAACGCAGGCGTCCGAGGGATAGTCGGAG
>MEQZ01000124.1:0-106 GCA_001770425.1 Betaproteobacteria bacterium RIFCSPLOWO2_02_FULL_65_20
ATCAGGCCGCCGTCCTCGCCGAGATCGTCGCCAGCGTCTACACGATCGAAATCGTCGAAGCCCTGGGCAGAAAAGCGGCCGCGACCCTGGCCGCGCTCGGCTATCG
>MEQZ01000124.1:193-626 GCA_001770425.1 Betaproteobacteria bacterium RIFCSPLOWO2_02_FULL_65_20
GCAAACGCCGCAGCCGCTGGTCGACCAGCTCAAAACGGGCGGGCGCCTGGTGATTCCGGTCGGCGGCCGGTTCGACGTGCAGGAGCTGGTGGTGATCGAAAAGAAGGCCGATGGCTCGACGACCACCCGCCGCACGATCCCGGTGCGCTTCGTGCCGCTCACCCGCGAGCGGCCGTGACGGAAACGGACTATGACTGCACCATGCGCGACTACTGGCTGAGCAAGCTGTTCTTCGACCTACAGGCGCCCGCGGCGGCCGAGGAATATCGCGCCGGCCGCGACATGGTGCTCGATCGGTATCCGCTCGAGCCCGAGGTCCGGCTCGCCGTGGTCGAGGAGGACGTGGCCGCGCTGGCCAGACTCGTGAATCCCTACCTGTTGCGCTTCTATTTTTTTGCGATCGGCAAGTCCGAGGCATGGTTTCTCGATCGGA
>MEQZ01000124.1:636-7684 GCA_001770425.1 Betaproteobacteria bacterium RIFCSPLOWO2_02_FULL_65_20
CGGACCCGCTCGCCCGAACGAGGCCGCTCGTGGCTGAGTTCGTCGGGGCCTTCGCATCGAGCCACGCGCCGCTGATCGCACGTGCCTGGGAGGCGGTCGACGCCGCCCGGCGTGATGCCATATCCCGAACATTTTCAGAACTGGCGCGGCGCGTCGCAGCGGCGAAGCCGGATGTGCTCGTCGTGGTGTCACCCGATCACTGGGTCAATTTCTTCCTCGACAATCTGCCCGGCGTCTGCATCGGCGTGGGCCAGACGCACAAGGGACCGCCGGAGCCCTGGCTCTCGCACCTGCCCTATGCGTCCGTCGCCGGGCATCCGGCATTCGCCGGCCATCTCGCGCGCACCGCTCTCGACGAAGGCTTCGAACCCTCGCTGTCGCACCACCTCGAGCTCGACCACGGATTCGTCATCCCGCTGTGGAAAATGGGCATCGATCGCCTGCCCCCGCTGGTGCCGATCATCGTCAACACCATCGAGCCGCCGATGCCCAGCCTGCGGCGCTGTCTTGCATGGGGGGATCTCATCCGGACCGCGGTTGAGCGCTATCCGGGGAACCTGCGCGTGGCCGTTCTGGCCACAGGCGGCGCGAGCCACTCCATCGGCGAGCACGACATGGGCCGGATCGACGAAGCCTTCGATCGCGACTGCTTCGAGCACCTGCGATCCGGTGATCGTGAAGGCCTCCTCGCGTTTCTCGAGCAGCGCCTTGAGGCAGCCGGAAACGGTGCCGCCGAAATGCGCAACTGGCTGGTCGCCCACGGCGCCGCGCAGGGGAAAGGGTTCGAACTGCTCGGCTACCATCCGTATCCGGAGTGGTACGTCGGCTGCGGGTTTGCGGCCTGGAATCCGGGTTAACGCTGAATTCCCGCGACCCCGCGGCCGGCGCTGGACACGCAGGGCGCAGTTACCGGTACCGGATCGCGCGCAATTGGCGGTTAGAATGCCGGCCTTGAACCGGCAGGCGCCGGTAACCGGTATTTTTGCGCAAGGGAGCTTTTCGTGCGATCCATGAAATGGGCGATGGTTCTGTTTCTTCTTCTGCCGCCGGCCGTGCAGGCGACGGTGGTGCGCCTGCAGACGGTGCTGGGAGCAGTCGATATCGCGCTGCTGGATGGCGAAGCGCCGCGTACCGTCGCAAACTTCCTGAGCTATGTGAACAGCGGCGCTTACAACAATTCATTCATCCAGCGCAGCGTTCCGTTCTTCGTGATCCAGGGTGGCGGCTACACCATGGACAATGCCGGCGGGCTGAGGCAAATCACTGCCGGCCCGCCGGTGGCGAACGAATTCAGCCCCGCCCGCTCCAACGTGCGCGGCACCATCGCCATGGCCAAAGTGAGCGGCGATCCGGACAGTGCGACCAGCCAGTGGTTCATCAGCCTGGCCGACAACGCCGCCAATCTCGATAGCCAGAACGGCGGTTTCACCGTCTTCGGTCGCGTCACGGGTAGCGGCATGGCGGTGATCGACGCCATCGCCGCGCTGACGGCGGTCAGCGCCAGTGGCTTCTCCAACCTGCCGCTTACCAGCATTCCCGCATCCCTCGAGGTGGGACAGTCCGAGCTGGTGATGGTGACAACCGCCGCCGTGCTGCCCGGCGCCGGCACGGCCAGTGATTCGGATCGGCTGTTCAATTACCTGGAAGCCGCCTACCCGAAGAATCTCGCCCCGGCCAGCCAGCCTACGGCCGCGGCTTCGGGTTATGTCTACCGCTACTATCCGGCCACCAACGCCTACGTCGGCACAGCCAACGGCCAACTCTATTATTATGGGCCGGCTTCCGTCAGTGCGATCATCCCTTTGGGGACCATGGCCGCTTGGCTCGCGGTTGCAACCCAGGCAGGATATTGACCCGCGGCGGCTGGTGATCTGAAACATTGACGTCCGCTCCTCGAAAGCATGAAGATCACCTGAGACGCGAACTGCACCGGCCGATTTCAGCACGGCGCACGCCGCTGCGCCGACTTACTTCACAAGGAGGAAAAAATGACTGTTTCGATGATTACCGCGGGCCTGCTGGGAATCCTGTTGCTGTTTCTCAGCGGCCACGTCATCGCGGGGCGGGTCAAGTTCAAGATCGATATCGGCGACGGCGGCAACGAACAGATGCGCCAGCGCGTCAGAGCCCAGGCGAATTTTACGGAGTATGTGCCGCTCGCGCTGCTCCTGATCATCCTGGTCGAAGTCGGCAAGATCGGTCCCGGATGGCTGCCCGCGGCATTGGCGGTCACGCTGGTCGTCGCAAGACTATGGCACGCTCAGGGCCTGCTTTCGAGCCCCGGGAGGTCGACCGGCCGCTTCATGGGAACCAATCTGACCGCGTTGGTGATTCTCGTCGGTGCGGCAGCGGCCATGGGCCGTGGGTTCGGGGCCTGGTAATTCGCGCGGCGCCAATTCGATCCTGCGCCCGCCAGGGCGACGGCCAGCCTAAGCCAGCGTATCGAGCCAGTCGCCCAGACCCTGAGCGTTCAGTTCGATGTCGTGGCCGAGCACTTTCAACAGCCGCTCCTCGGACAGCGTCCAGCCCTGGCGCTTGGATTCCTCGATCGCGATCCGGGTAATGCCCTCCCTCAGCCGCTGGTAACGGCCCGAGCCCAGGTCCTTCGCCTCCAGCGCCACGCGCTGGTGCGCAAACAGCAGCCGATGCAGGTCGGGTGCGAGGCGCGCAATGTCCCGCACCTGGCTGTAATGCGTCACGTAGATGGCGCCGGGTTTGCAGTTCTCCAGCATCTCGATTGACTTGTGAAGCGTGGGCGGATCGAACTGCACCGGACTCGTGGTCGGGAATATGAAGCATCGGCCACCCAGGTCCAACTCCCGGTACGACAGGCCGAAGGTGTCGCCGGCGAAGATATGCCCGGTCCCGCCGTCCACGATGCTGACGCAATGCCGCGCGTGGCCGGGCGTGTCGATGAACCGCAGTTCCCTGCCGTTCAGCGCCACCCGCGCCTCGTGCGGCGTCTCGATGATGCGCGCCTCGGGCACGGGGACGATGTCGCCATACAGACGACGCGCTGCGTCCGCCCCGTAGACGGCGACGGTGCCCTCGATGAGCCGCTGCGGATCGGTGATGTGCCTCGCCCCGCGCGGATGGACCGTGAGCTTCGCATTGGGCAATTTGGTCATGAGCAGGCCCGCGCCGCCCGCATGATCGAGATGGATGTGGGTCAGCACCAGGTAATCGACGTCTTCCGGCGCCAGCCCCTTCGCGGCGAGCGCCTCGAGCACCAGCGGCACGGCATCGTTGGAACCCGTGTCGACGATCGCGGCGCGACCCCGCTCGACGATGAGATGTATCGAGGTCGCCTGCGGTCGCAGGAATTCCGAGTCGATGGCGCTGATGCCGTCGCCGTAGTCGGTGAGTTGGGCCATGCGGATTCGCGAAAATAGCGGGCGGGCGCATTATCGCATCTCCGCATCGGGACCTGACCAATGGTTCCGGCCGTGCCCGTATGGGGTCGTCACGAGATCGGCACCGTGGGTTAAAATGACGCCCACAAGAAACGCAGCGGGCCGCACATGTAGCGATTGCACGCTGCGGCGCCCCCGGGGATTACCCGCGGGACGCCTCACCATCAGGACTGCGATGCCTTCGACGCCGATAACCGTCCGGACCTTTCTCGCCAACGTCCCGCTGTTTCGCGAGCTGGCGGACGAGGAGATCGGCAGGATCGCCGAGCAGACCAAGTCCCTGCATCTGGACCGCAGCACCGTGCTGTTCCAGCGCGGCCAGCCCTGCGAGGGCTTCTACGTGGTGATCTACGGCCAGGTCAAACTCTCGTTCATATCCAAAGCGGGCGACGAGAAGGTGGTCGATCTGCTCGGCCCCGGACAGAGTTTCGGCGAAGCCGTCATGTTCGCGGAAAAGCCGCACGTGGTCACCGCCCAAGCGCTGGCCGATTCGATGCTGCTCTACGTTTCCAAAGCCGCCGTGTTCGACGAGTTGGAGCGCGACCCCCGCTTTGCCCGGCGCATGATCGCCGGCCTGTCACAGCGCCTGCATTACCTGATGGAGGATATGGAGGGCTATTCGATGCACTCGGGCATCCAGCGCGTCATCGGCTTCCTGCTGCGCGACGAGACGGAGGGCGCCGCCCGGGAATCAGGTCTCGAAGTCACGCTGCCCGCGGCCAAAGGGGTCATCGCGTCGCGGCTCAACCTGACGCAGGAGCACTTCTCCCGGATTCTCCATGAACTGGTCGCCAAGGGCATGATCGAGGTCCGCGGGCGCACCATCGCCATTCGCGATATGCAGAAGCTGCGCACCTACGAATCCTAGCCACGCCCGGGCTTCAGCCGCCGCCCTGTTCCTGGCTGATGACGATTTCGAAGCGGCCGTCGGGAAACGAAGTAGCCTGGTATTGAAAACCATTGAGCTTGAGCGCGCGGTAAAGCGGGAGCGGCTCGCGGTTCAGAATCAGCATGATCCTGCCGCCCGGCTGCAGAACGGAAATCGCCTCCATCACGCGTTCGAACGGCTCCGGCGGTTCCATTTCCCGTCCGTCGATGACTTCCATATGCCGCTACCTCCTCCCGGGTTCCATTTTGCCATGCGCCAGGAGGCTCGTCCCGGTCAATGCGGCAGGACCAGGCGCGCATTTGACCTCGAACGCCGCAGGTCGTCATAATCCGCCAGTGGCGAGCAGCCATAACGCACGAGTGTAAAGGGCAACGGGCAAGGAAACCCAGTGCAGCAACGGACCGACCCCTTGATCGCAGCCTGGCTGCTCATCTGCTGCTTCACGGTCTTTCTGATGATCGTCGTCGGCGGCGTCACCCGCCTGACCCATTCCGGGCTTTCCATCGTCGAGTGGCAGCCCATCGTCGGTACCCTGCCCCCGCTCAATGACGAGCAATGGCGGGAAGCGTTTGTCAAGTACCAACTCACGCCCGAATTTCGACAAGTCAACTTCGGGATGGACATCGCGGGGTTCAAGGGAATCTTCTGGTGGGAGTATTTCCACAGGCTGCTTGGACGCCTGATCGGCTTCGTCTTCTTCATTCCTTATGCACTGCTGCTGTTGCGCCGCCGCCTGCAGGGATCGCTGGCCTGGAAATTACTGGGCATCTTCCTTATCGGCGGCCTGCAGGGTGCCATGGGCTGGTATATGGTCCAGAGCGGTCTGGTGGACGATCCGCGGGTGAGCCATCTGCGTTTGACCGCGCACCTGGGCATCGCATTCGTCATCTTCGCAGCCATGTTCTGGGTGGCGCTCGATCTGCTGCTGCCGAGACGGCCATCGGGTCCGCCCGATCCACCCGATCCTCGAATAGCCGGCCTGCGCCGATTCGCGGACCTGCTCGCGGCGCTGGTCTTCCTGATGGTGCTCACCGGCGGACTGGTCGCCGGCATTCGGGCCGGATATGCCTACAACACCTTCCCGCTCATGAACGGTCAGATGGTCCCTTCCGAAATCTTCATGCTCGAGCCGCTGTACCTGAATTTCTTCAACAACATGGCCACGGTGCAGTTCGACCACCGGCTGCTCGCCTGGCTGCTGGCGGTTCTGGTGCCCTGGTTCTGGTGGCGCTTGCTCGCGGCCGATCCCGGCCCGCAGGAGCGGTTCGCCGCCCATTTGCTGTTCGGCACTCTCACGGTACAGATTGCGCTGGGCATCGCGACACTGCTCCTGGCCGTCCCGGTACCGCTCGCCGCAGCCCACCAGGCCGGTGCCGTGCTGGTGTTCGCTGCCGCGCTGTACGCCGCCCACGCGCTTCGACAAAACGCGTAAGCGGCCGTTTCCGCATTACCAAGACCGCCTTCGACTCGGGGCAGCAACAGGGGAACGATCCCCTCATTCAACAACAGTCTCCGAGGCTTATCATTTCGCCGCCCCCGCCCCCGCGCTGGCACCGGCGCCACGCCCCTGAATGCTGTCCTCGTACAGCTTGCCCCATTTCTCATACCCGTCGAGCACCGCGCCGACATCGATGAACTTGGGATTGAACTTGGCAACATAGGCCTCGTTCTTGCGCTGGGTCGTGACGTGATTCAACTTCTCGAGAAACGTCTGTCCTTCGGTGAACAGGAAATCGTAGAACAACACCGCCGCGTTCGGATGCGGAGCGTGCCTGGCCACCGCCATGCCGTCGGTATAGGCAACGGTCGGCTGCAGCGCGATCCAGTTTATCGGCGCCCCGGCGCGGTGCTTCTGTTCGGGCAGATAGCTGTAGATCGCGAGCGCGAGAGGAACCTCGCCCGCGACCACCAGGTTGTTGAGCAGCGAGTTTCCCGAACGGACCGACAGCCCGTTCGCAGCCACCAGGTCGCGGAAGAACTTCAAACCCTTGTCCTCGCCCATCTCCTGCACCAGCGTGTAGAACCACTCCTGCGCCTTGGACTCGGCGCCGAGCCGACCTTTCCAGCGCGGGTCGAGCAGGTCGTCGAACGTCCTGGGCAGTTCCTCGGGCTTCACCTTGGTGGTGTTGTAGGCCTGCACGAAAATATAGATGCGCGCGCCGACCCATTCCCGGTGCGCGGGCACCGCGGCCGAAATCAGGCCGCGTATGACCGGAGAGTGCACCTCCTGCAGCAGCTTCTCCCGGTGCAACGCTTCCATCTCCGGCGACGGGTTGTGAATGAAGTCGACCTCGAAGCGATTCGCCCGCGCCTCGGTTACGATACGCTGCAGAACTTTTTGCTTGCCTGAGCGCCAGACGTTGACCTTGATCCCGTAGCGGCGCTCGAATTCGTTCACCAGGCCGCGTAGGTCCCTTTCGGCCATCGACCCGTACAGGGTGAGCGAGCCCTCGCGCTTGGCGCCGGCGATCAACCGGGCCGTGCGGTCCGGCCCTTCGTACAGCGCGGGCGAACTCTCCTGCGCTGCCGCCGGCCGAATGGAAAGCGTGGTCAGAACGAGACACGCCAATGCGACAGATGCCAGAGCGCGCAGCAGGCCGCGTTGCCGCGGCACAGGCCAAGTGCGGCCCCGCGTCATCTTCGCAGTTCTCCCGCCTACCGTAGCTTTGGTTGCCATTTCTATCCTCCCCCGTAGCAGTTTGCGTGGTGCGCGGCCGTCGCGCGTGAATGTTTTCAGGCTATCATA
>MEQZ01000125.1 GCA_001770425.1 Betaproteobacteria bacterium RIFCSPLOWO2_02_FULL_65_20
GAGGTCATGCACTTGGTTTCCTCGATCGACTGTCCGGCCGAATTCCACAGGGCGTAGCGCTGGAACCAGGGATCCTTCACACCCTCGGGATGGACCCAGACCGTCACGCCCAGGTTGTTGACCGCTTCCCAGAACGGGTGGTAGAGCAGGTCGCCCATGTAGACCCCGTTGTAGCTGGACGAGATGTTCGCGACTCGGAGCTTGAGCGTCTTCACACCGCGCTCCAGTTCCTGGATCGCAAGTTTCACGTCCTGCAGCGGCAGGACGATGCTGCCTATGAACCGGCTGGGGTGCTGCACCACCCAGTCGGCAGCCTGATCGTTGCAGCGCTTGCACAGATCGAGGTCGGTCTGCGGATCAGCCCAGGACGTGCCCTGCATCACCGCCGGCGTCGTGACCACGCTCATGTCGATGCCGCGCGCGTCCATGTCCTCGATCTCGAGCTTCGGATCGGCCATCCTGTGCATCAACGGCTGGGCCCCGGGCCGCGGCGCCGTAGCCGGCGTGGCGCCAAAGCCGGTGAATACCGTCTTGTTCGTCGAGGCCTTGAAAACCTCCTGGTTCAGCATGTGCACGTGGAAATCGACCACCAACGGAAGATCGCTGTGTTTCATTGTCGGTACCCTCAAGCCAGCGCGGCTCGCCTGTGATTGAACGCGTTCTGAATCTTAACAAAAACGGCGGCCATCCACTCGGTCGCGAGCATGGAACGGTCCGCATTTGAAGCCAAGAGGAGAGCATGCCGGGGCGAACCCCGCCGATCTGCGTACAATGCAGTCTCGCAACCGTACAAGGATGTGCACTCATGAAGCAGGCTGAGCTGGAAAAACTCAAGGGCGTGAAGATCGGCGACCGGATGGGCCGCTCGGTCACGCCGGGACGCTTCGGCAAGGACGCCGCGCTGCCGAGCCGGCGCGAGCAACGCAAGCTCGATCAGGCGCGGGGCCTCATACCCTTCGCGGTCAAGATCGACGGTGAACTCGTGAAGCAGATTCAGGCCCTGGCGCAGGAACGCAAGACCGGGCTCAACGAGGTGGTGGCCGAACTGCTGAAGAAGGGCCTGGCGCGCTGAGTGGGCTTGGCTGTGCAGGCGACTAGCCCAGATCGATACTTCAGTCGTAATCCGAGTATTTGCGGGCATCCCCGCGCACTTTGTCCGCGGGATACTTCTGTTTGTTGAGTTCGAGCTTTTCCCGCGCAGCGGCCAGCAGATCGATGTTCAGCCGGTCCGACAGCCGGATCAGATAGATGAAGACATCGGCGATTTCGTGTTTCACCTCCTGCAGCTTGTCCGGGCCAAGCGCATAGCTCTGCTCTTCGGTAGCCCATTGAAAATGCTCCAGCAGTTCCGCGGCCTCGGCAATCAGCGCCATCGACAGATTCTTGGGGGAATGAAACTGGTCCCAGTCCCGCTCCCGGGCGAACGATCGTATCTGCTCGGTCAACGCATGAAGTGGGTCCATACCTGAATTCCAATCGAGGTTAAGATCGCGCCTGGCGTTCGTCGCGATACGAGAGGATACATCCGCTCATACTCCCCAGAGGTAAAGGGTTGACGGGCCTTTGAAGCGCAGCAGAGTTTGCGCCGAGTTCCATTTATTCACAGAACGGTATCGATGTGCAAGACTGTTCATCCAGCGAGGACATTCATGCAAAGCCATCTCCTTGACGCGTTCCTGCTTCTGGCCTCTTCGGCTTTCACCTCGCCGGCCGGGACGGACCCCGCCAACGACCGGGACAGGATCGCCGGCACCTGGAAACTGGTTTCAGTCGTCTATGAGGACGCAAAAACCGGAGAGCGCACCCCCGTGCTCGGCGCCCACCCGAAGGGCTGCCAGATCGCCACACCCGAGGGACGCTGGCTCGCGCTGGTCACGGCGGAAGGACGCACGCTGCCGCAGACCGACGAAGAACGCGCCACTGCCCTGCGGACCATGATCGCCTACACCGGCAAGTATCGCCTGCAGGACGGCAAGGTCATCACCAAGGTCGAGGCGGCGTGGAACGAGGCATGGGTCGGCACCGAGCAGGTCCGCGCGTACCGGTTCGAAGGCGACCGGCTGCACCTGGAGAGCCCGCCCCAGCCGCACCCCAACATCGGCGGCAGGATCGTGCGCATCATCGTCACCTGGGACAGGGACGTCTGATCCAGGCAGCGGTCATCGAGGCATATTCGCGGACACTGCGCCCGCGCGGCGGCCGCCTAATCCTTGGGCTCGAGGTGAGTCACGATATTCGCATTGGGCACGATGGAAGCCAGCCTGGATTCGATCTCGTCCAGCACATCGTGTCCCTGCCCGACCGTCCATTGCCGCGGCACGGTTATGTCGACCTGGATGAACGATACGGTACCCGCGCGGCGGGTCTTGAGATTCTTGTAGCCGACGCCGCGCTCCGCGAACGCATCCAGCGTCGCTTTGATGTTCTCCAGACGGTCTTCGACCAGCGCGCCGTCCATCATGCCGTGGACCGAGGCGCTGACGAGCCGGTAGCCCTCGACGATGATATGCAGGCCGACGGCAATGGCGACCACCGGATCGATCCACAGCCAGCCGCTCATGGTCACCATGACAACGCCAGTCACCACGCCCACCGACGTCCACACGTCGGTCATGAGGTGCTTCGAGTCCGCTTCCAGGGCGATGGAATGAAAGCGAACCCCGGCGTTTCGCAAAGCCACGGCAACGCCATAGTTGATCACGGTGCTCAGCGCTGACAATCCCAGACCGAGTCCGATCGCCTCCAGGGGCTGAGGGGCGAACAGGCGCTGCACGGCAGTGACGATGATGGCCACCGCGGCGCCAAAGATCAGCACGCCTTCAAAACCGCTGGAGAAGTATTCCGCCTTGCCATGCCCGAAGGGATGCTCGTCGTCGGCCGGAACGCGGGTGATCAGGATCATCCACAAAGCGAACGATGCGCCCGCCAGATTGACCAGGGATTCCAGCGCATCGGAGAGCAGACTGACCGAGCCCGTGACCCACCATGCAATCGTCTTCAGCGCAATGGTGGCGATTGCGGCGACGATCGACAGCCAGGCGAAGTGGCGGCGGTCAAGTTGTGCGGTATTCACCTGTTACCCGGTCGAATTCCTGAACAGGCAAAGTGTAAGGGAGAATCGGAATCGGCTCACCTCGAGCCCGCAGGTTCAGCGAACAGACTGAATCGAGGCGTCCCTGCCACCACGAATCTCTAGCGCCACATCTGACGCATCCTCGCCATGAGGTCGACGTTCGCGGCGGTCGGCGCGCAGGCCGGGTCCGCCTCTGCCGGGGCGTGCCCGGGCATCCCTTCGAGTTCGAAGGCCTCGAGATCGGCGTCGGCGATGAAACGGCTGCGCGGCGCGTACACATGCCGGTCAGCGCCCAGGGCCTGGCCGCGTACGTAGAAGCGCAGCGGCTGCATCAGTACCAGATCGTCCCGCGCCCGGGTCATGGCCACGTAAAGCAGGCGGCGCTCCTCCTCGATCTCCGCGGCTGTCCCGGTCGCGAGATCCGACGGGATGCACCCGTCGACCACGTTGAGTATGACGACGGCCCGCCATTCCTGGCCCTTGGCCGAGTGGATTGTCGAGAGCACCAGCCAGTCCTCGTCCCTGAGCGGCGGGCCCGCCTCGTCGCCGGCCGCCACCGGCGGATCAAGCGCGAGATCGGTGAGAAACGAGGCGCGCGAAGCATGCTGGAGAGCCATGCGCTCGAGTTGCTCGAGGTCGCCCCGGCGCACGCGCGCGGCGTCATAGAGCAGCTCGAGCATCGGGTCGTACCAGCGCCGCAGCCGTTCGATCTGGCCCTCCCAGAGAGTCGACGCCGTCAGGCACTGCATCGTGCCGGCGAGCCCCGACCACATCTGGGCCGCGCCCGGCGGAGGCCGGAAACGCCCGAGCGCCGCGAGTCCGTGGCCATCGCTTTCCACAGCCGCAAGTGCGCGGCGCGCAGTTGCCGGACCGACGCCGGGCAGGAGTTTCAGCACGCGAAAGCCGGCCACGCGGTCGCGCGGATTCTCGGCCCAGCGCAGAATGGCCAGCAGGTCCTTGACGTGCGAGGCCTCGAGGAATTTCAAGCCGCCGAACTTGACGAACGGAATATTGCGCCGGGCGAGCTCGACCTCGAGCTGCCCCGAATGGTGCGAGGCGCGAAACAGGACGGCCTGCTCGCGCAGTTCCATGCCCGCCTCGCGGTTCGCGAGGATGCGCTCGATCACATATTCCACCTGCGCGGCTTCGTCGGCCACCATGGCGATCACCGGCCGGCTGCCGCCCGGGCGGCGCGAGTACAGATTCTTGGTGTAGCGATCGGCCGCATGGCCGATGATGCGGTTGCAGCCCTCCAGGATCGGCTGCGTCGAGCGATAGTTCTGTTCCAGCGTGACCACTTTCGCCGGCGGATCGAACCGGCCCGGAAATTCGAGAATGTTCTCCACCCTCGCCGAGCGGAACGAGTAGATCGACTGCGCATCGTCGCCGACGACGGTGAGCCCCGCGCCGTCCGGTTTCAGCGCGAGCAGGATCGAAGCCTGCAGCGCATTGGTGTCCTGGTACTCGTCGACCAGTACATGGTCGAATCGGCCGGCCACGAACCGCGCGAGCTCGCCGACCTCCATCATCTGCGACCAGTACAGCAGCAGATCGTCGTAGTCGAGCACGGACTGGGCCTGCTTGGCGGCGACATAGGCCGCAAACAGGCCCTTCAGCGGTTCCTCCCAATCCGCGCACCACGGGAATGCGCGCGGCAACGCGTCATGCAGCGGCACTTGCGCATTGACGGCGTAGGAGTAAATGGCAAGGCAGGTCGCCTTCTTCGGAAAACGCCCATGCGCCTGCGAAAGACCCAGCTCGTCGCGCACCAGGTCCATCAGGTCCGCGGCATCGCTGCGGTCGAGGATCGAGAATCCGGGATCGATGCCGATGCTCTGCGCATGCATCCGCAACAGCTTGGCCCCAACCGCGTGAAAGGTGCCGGACCATTCGATGGCGCCGGCGGGAACGGCTCGCCCGGCCAGGGCCCGCGCGCAGATGCCTTCGACGCGCCGGGTCATCTCGGCCGCCATGCGGCGCGCGAAAGTCAGCAGCAGGATGCGCCGCGGATCCGCGCCGTTCAGTATCAGGTGCGCGACGCGGTGCGCAAGCGTCTTCGTCTTGCCCGATCCGGCCCCGGCGATGACCAGCAGCGGCGGCGTCTTGCGCGCAGCCTGCTGGCCGTCGACGCCGAACGTGACCGCGGCATGCTGGGCCGGGTTCAACTCGTCGAGATACGACGATGTTTCCCTAACCGGCGTCGCGACGCCTTGCGCTGTTGAAATCCCTGACACGGATCCTACCCCCGCCAAACGTGAAACGACTTGCTACTGTATAAGCATACAGTAGCGATGACAAGTCTGCCGGCGGCGAAGAGCTGATCTGCGGATGTACCGATAGGCAGTTGATCTGGCTCAATGCCTCTTGAGCACTGCGCGCTAACATCGTTCAAGAAACAAAGCACGCGCTTCAATTCCCATCGCTTCCATCGCCGCTCCACATCCGATCAATTTGATGCATACCGTCATGTGGACAATCAACGTCAACGAGGGAACCAGC
>MEQZ01000126.1 GCA_001770425.1 Betaproteobacteria bacterium RIFCSPLOWO2_02_FULL_65_20
CGGGTAAGCAGCCAGAGGCTCGCTCGAATAATCGAATTTCGGCCAGAATTCCCTGGGCGGCATCATGGTGCAGATAAACCGATCCGCATGAGCGGAGGGGACGCCTCCCGGGATGCGCTGTGCGCCGTGCTGCTGGATTGGTTCTGCGTTCATGGCTGTGAAGGAACGGACGATGTCCGGTCCTTGTCCAATGAATGGAATCCCGCTGAAGTCTGTCGCGTCAAGCGCAAGAGGTCTTATCGAAACACCGCTTCAGCCGCCTTCCCAAGGATAATGTCGCGTTCTTCACGCGTGAACTCGATGTCTGTCTTTGGTTCATTGATGGCATCCACCCAATCTTTGGTCGGCAAGTAGAATGTGGGTAACGGCGCGTCGGTGGCGAACAATATTTTCCAGGGGCCCGTCCAGTCGATCATGTCGCGAAGCCAGTCATAAAATTTTTCACGATTTATCTGGTAATCAAACTGGCGGATGGAAATGTCCATATAGACATTCGGTAACGCGGCACAGGCGAGCCGGCATTCTTCCCAGGACTCCAGTCCGGCATGCGCCATGATCATTTTTACTTCCGGGAATTCTTCCGCGGCCGAAGCGATCAGCTTTGGAGAGCTGTACTCCCAGTTGAATTCCAAACCGCCACTGTGAAACATGATGGGAACACCCCAGTCGGCACACTTGGCATAAAACGGGAAACACAAGGGGTCGTTGGGCTTGAAACCGGCCGATGGCATGAGTTTGAAACCCTTCATACCCCAATCTTCAATCGCCTCCGTCGCCTGCTCGATGACATCCGGCCGCCTTGGATCCAGAGCGGCAAGTGGAATGAATCGCCCCTCATATGCCTTTGCATATTCGGCTAGATACTTGTTCTGCTCCCGATTAGTCACCTTCGGTTCACCGGTTACACCGTAAGCCCAGTCGACGCCGAAAATTACACTCTTATCGATGCCGGCTTCATCCATTGCCGCGATTAGTTTTTCTCCAGTGGGGTCAATCTTGTCTCTGACCATCGCGATGTAGTCATCCGGCGTGATATTGGTCTTGTGCACTCTGTTGTAGAGAGAGGACGCCATACGCGAGTTGCCACACAAGAATTTTCGCTTGACATAACCCGGTCTGGTCAAATGGACATGTGCGTCGATTATCATTCCTATACCCCTGCGCTGTTCGAGACATTGAATTCAATTTACCACTAACCCGCTCCGATCGCTCCCCGTCTGGGGTTAAGGAGGTAAGCGAAATTAACATAAAATCCGTTGCGCGTTTCAGGGAGCGAGGGCAGGCCGACAAAACATCGGGTCGTGCCCCAAGGCTAAACCGCTGGTAAGCTTGCTCACATGGAGACTGCCATGAATCCGCCCATCTTCGCGCGATGCCCGTTCGCCGCAGCGCCTGTCGCTTGTCTAATCGGTTCCGCCATGAGCGTTTCACTTAAATCAATTCGCATCGAGCGGCTCGGCGTCGAGGAGCGCTACGCGGGCGTGCGACACGGCCCCTACGGCCAGTCCTCGGCGAGCGGCAACGCTTCGGTGCGCGTACGACCGGTTCAATGACGGCGGTCGATCTCGCCTGCGCCATTCCCAACAACGTCGGTCTGGCGCAGAAGCCCGAACTGCGGCGCTCGCTCGAGTGGTTCGGCGTCGAATTCCGCAAGTGGTGGTTCGACTGCGGGCCGGCGGGCGTCCGGGACAACGAGGTCTATCTGCGCACGCCGGTCGGCGTGGACGCGCTCGGCTGGGCCCGGTACGGCTTCGTGCCGCTTTCGCAGTACCGGTGGGGCGTGTTTCAGGCGCACGAGAAGCCGGGACGACTCGCGCTGTTCGGCGACATCGCCGGCCGGCCCGTGTGGCAGACCTTGCCGCAGGCGCATCGCGACTACGTGCGCAAGCTGCTGGTCACCCAGGGCGACACCGAGCCGGGCTCGGTCGAGCAGAGCAGGCAACTCGCGCTCACCGCGCCGTCCCTGTACGACCTGAGGAACCTGCTGCAGTTCTCGGTCGAGGAGGGTCGCCACCTGTGGGCGATGGTGCATCTGCTCTTCGAGCATGTCGGCGCCGGGGCCCGCGACGACGCAGAGGGACTGCTCGCGCGCCGCTCTGGCTCAGCCGGCAACGCGCGCATCCTCGACGCATTCAACAACCCGCTGCAGGATTGGCTGTCGTATTTCATGTGGTGCTTTCTCGCCGACCGCGACGGCAAATACCAGCTGCTTTCGGTGTCCGAGTCAGGGTTCGATCCGCTGGCACGCAGCACCCAGTTCATGCTCACCGAAGAAGCGCACCACATGTTCATCGGCGAGGACGGCCTGCGGCGCGTGATCCAGAGGACCCTTGACCTCATGCGCGAGCACGACACCGACGACGTCGCGCCGCATGGCGGCATCAACCTCGCGACCATCCAGCGCTTCTTCAATTTCTGGGCGCCGCGCATCTACGACCTGTTCGGCAGCGACGAGTCGCCTCGCGCCGCCGACGCGTTCTTCGCCGGCATCAAGGGACGCTCGCACGAGTCCAATTACGATGAACACGTCCGCCTCGACGAAGGCACGGTAAGCGTCGAGCGCCGCTCGCCCGACGCGAGCGGCGGGTTCGTCGCCGTGCAGGTCCCGATGAAGGATGCGCTGAACGGCGTAATGCGGCAGGCTTACCTGCGCGAAGTCACGATGCTCATGCGTCGCTGGAACAAGATGCTGGCGCGCGCGGGCGCCGGGCCCGAGTTCCGCCTGCCGAGCCAGCGCTTCAACCGCAACTTCGGGGTCTACGCCGGCCAGCGTTTCTCGCCGCAGGGCGACCCCGTCGACGAGGCAGTTTTCGCGGCGCGCCGCGGCGTATGGTTGCCCACCGAGGAAGACCGGGCGCACCTTCGCGCGGTCCAGCAGCCGGTGCTCGGGCGCGGCAGGGTTGCGGGATGGCTTGCGCCGCCCGCCCGCGGCATCAACAGCCTGCCTGCGCTGGATTTCGATTACGTGCGGTTGTAGCCCTATGGTCAGCTCGTGTGCTGACAGAATTGTCGAAGAAATCGGGAGATTGAGAACGGCAAGACGCGAGCTCCTGTTTGACCTCAATCAACCAGTAGCCGCATCGACCGTGGTAAAGTCATATCCGGATCGTCCTGAAACCCTACTGCATGGGGGCATGACCATGACCTACAAGACCGTCCTCGTTCATGTCGACAACGGAAAGTATTGCCCGGCCCGCCTGCGCGTGGCGGTTCACCTGGCGCGCCGGTTCGACGCGCACCTGGTGGGGCTGCACGCGATGACGGCGGTACGTCTTCCCGCCTATGCGATCGCCGAAGCGGGCGCCATGCTGATCGAGGCGCAGAAGGAGGTTGCGCTCGCGCAGGCGAGGGGCGCAGAGAACCTGTTCCGCAAAGCGACCGAAGGCGCCGGAATGGCGAGCGTCGAGTGGCGCGTTTCGGCGGACGATGCCGTCGATGCGACGACGCTGCACGCCCGCTATGCGGACGTGGTGGTGCTGGGCCAGTCTCGCGAGGGTGACGGCGCCGGCGTGGAGACGGACTTCCCCGAGCAAGTGGTGCTGGCCGCCGGTCGTCCCGTGCTGGTGGTGCCGTATGCGGGAAATTTCGAAGGCGTGGGCAAACGGGTGCTCGTAGCGTGGGACGCCGGCCGCGAAGCGACGCGCGCGCTCACCGACGCGATTCCACTGCTGCGCGAGGCCGAGCAGGTCCATGTCGTGGCGTTCAACCCCGAGGGAACCGCGCACGGTGCGGTGCCCGGCGCCGACATCGGGCTCTATCTCGCCCGCCACGGCGTGCGCGTGGAGGTCGGCTATCACCGCGCCGATGACATCGATGTCGGGAACCAGTTGCTGTCGCGCGTGGCGGACCTGGGCATCGACCTGATCGTGATGGGCGCCTACGGGCACTCGCGCCTGCGCGAGCTGGTCATGGGCGGCGCCACACGCACGGTGCTACAGTCGATGACTGCGCCGGTGCTGCTGTCGCACTGAGGCGAAGCCGGCATCGACCGCGACGGCCGGCTTTGGCATTCCCAATCTCCCGATTTCGGGAAGTTGCATGCAACTTCCCGAAATCGGGAGACAGATTAAAACCTAACTTCTCGCCGCTACTGTCAATACCGCTTGGCAGAGGGCTAAATCGGTGTGATACGCACGTGCAGCACCGCCGAACGCCCGCCGTGCACTTGCTTCAGGCAGCGCTGGATCGCCGCGGGCGCGTCGTCCGGGTCGCTCAGAACCTCTCCATAGCCCCCCGCCGCCTCGGCCACTTTGGCGAAGTTCATTTCCGGCGCGAGCAGCGCCTGGTACTGGCCGGCCGCCTTCGCTTCGCCTTCCGGGTACATGCGCAGCGTCGCTTCCTTGACCGCCGCCCAGCCTGAATTGTCCATGACCACGGTGAATATCGGCAGCCCGTACTGTTTGGATACGGCGTAGACCGCCGCCGGATTGCAGAAATAGAAAGCGCCGTCGCCCACGATCTGCACCACGGTGCGCTCAGGGTGCGCGAGCTTGATACCGAGCGCCATGCCGCCGGAAAAACCCAGCCCCCCGCCCGCGAGTCCAACCAGCGTGCCGGGCTTGGTGCGCGGCACCTGGGCGGCCACCGCCGGGGTGCTGCGGATGCCCTCGTTCACCACTATGTCCTCGGGACCGATCGCGCGTCCGAGTTCGGCGCAGAGGTAATGCATGTTGATGCGGCCGGGCGCGCCGCGGTCGGCGGCGAGCTTGGCGGCACCCTCTCTGCGCGCCGCGTGCTCCTTCGCGAGCGCCGCCACGCGCTTTGCCGCTGCGTCGCGGAAGGCGGGCGTCGCGCGCGTCTTGAGCTCCTGCAGCAGCTGCGCGAGGATGCGGCAGCTGTCGCCCCCGATCCTCAGGTTGTTCGGGAAACCCCACATCGGAATGTCGCGCTTCACGACATCGATGTCGATGTGCGCCCAGAAGGTCGCCGGGTTCTCCGGCGTGTCCACCGGAATCCACGGAACGTCGGTATCGACCAGCAGGCCCACGTCGGCTTCGGCGACGTGCTTGCCGGGTATGTGGCCGGAAAAACACGGCGAATCGCGCGGGATGTTGAGATAGATCGGATTGAATTCGACCACCCGGATGCCGGCGAAGCGCGCCAGCTCGTCGATCAGGCCGACCGTGGCCGGATTGCGGCCCGAGTAGGCCGTCAGGAGCAGCGGGCTGCTCGCAGCGAGCAGCCGGTCCGCGAGCACACGCACCGCCTCCGGATCGGCCCCGCCCGCGGCGACGGCGCCGTAGCGTGCCTCCGGATAGGAGCGCACTGCCTTCGCGTCGGAGCTCGCTGCGAGCGTCTCGCGCGGCAGCATCAGGTAGACCGGTCCCTTGGGATCGCTTTGCATCACGGTATGCGCGCGGCGCAGCGTCTCCTTGGTCGTCGCGCCCGATTGCAGCTGGTACTCCCATTTCACGTATGGCCGCACCAGGCTCGCCTGGTCGTACGGTTCCTGCACGAAGTGCACGTAATTGTCGCGCGAGCCGGCCAGCTCGCCGTGAATCGAAAACGGCGCCTTTCCCGCCATCACCAGAACCGGCGCCCGGATGCGGAACAGATTGTGGGCCGCCATCGCCGCATTCGCGGTCCCCGCATCGACATGGACCAGGACGCCCTGGCCGCGGCCGGTCGCGATCGCGTAGCCCCCGGCCATGTGCATCGCCACGTTTTCGTGCGGGCAGAGCAAGGTCTTCGGATACGCGAGCCCCGCTTTCCTCCAGCGCGCCATTTCCTCGATGAGCGGCGCGTGGTCGGTGCCGAAGTTGCAGAACAGATACTCGATGCCGATTTCGTTCAGACCTTCGAGGAAAAAATGCGCGGTGGTGTTGATCTGAACTTGTGGTGCCTTATCCATTGACGTGCGGTCCTTTCGAATGCGAAATATTGACAATGCGAGAATGGCGTTCTCGCGTTTACCTGCGCCAGCATAGCCGGAACTTGGCAGATCGGCTCGCTTTGTTTTCGTCAGTCTCATGATTTCCGGAAGTTGCAGCTTCGCAACTTCCGGAAATCGGGAGACCTGGTAAACCCACTCTTCTCCAGAACTGTCAGGACTCGAGTCGTAAGGGACTAAACAGCCTTCTGCCCGCCGGCCCGCGTCCGGTCGAGC
Organism: Betaproteobacteria bacterium RIFCSPLOWO2_02_FULL_65_20; assembly: GCA_001770425.1. Classification (GTDB taxonomy): domain Bacteria; phylum Pseudomonadota; class Gammaproteobacteria; order Burkholderiales; family SG8-39; genus JACQTO01. Next base: position 6,107 of record MEQZ01000126.1, read on the forward strand.
ACCGTCATCGCGGAGGCAATCACCGAAGAAACATCCGAAAGATTGGTCGGCACGATGAGCGTGGTGCCCGCCTTGGCGAGATTGGCGAAGGCCTGGATGTAGAGCTCCGCGACCTTCAGGTTCGCCGCCTGGAGCCCGCCTTCGTGTCCGATCGCCGCGGCTACCGCTGACACGGCCGCTGCGGTCGCCTCGGCCACCAGCCGCAGCGCGGTGGCCTCGCCCTGCGCCCGGTTGACCGCGGCCTGCTTTTCGCCCTCGGAGTTGAGGATCGCCGCCTGGCGCGCGCCGTCGGCAACGTTGATCTGCTGCTGCTTTTCGCCTTCCGATTTTGCGATCAGCGCGCGCTTCTCGCGCTCGGCGGTGATCTGCTGCTGCATCGCGCGCAGGATCGCCTCCGGCGGGGTGAGGTTCTTCACCTCGTAGCGCAGCACCTTCACGCCCCAGGAGCGTCCGGCCTCGTCCAGCACCGATACCACCTGGCGGTTGATCTCCTCGCGGCTCTGCAGCGACTGGTCCAGTTCCATCTTGCCGACCTCGCTGCGCAGCGTGGTCTGCGCGAGCTGGGTGATCGCAGTGATGTAGTCCGACGTGCCGTACGAGGCGAGCCGCGGATCGGTGACCTGGTAGTAGATCAGGCCGTCGACCGCAAGCTGGGTGTTGTCCTTGGTGATGCAGACCTGCTCGGCCACGTCCGCCGGCACGCGACCCGGTCGACGAACGGAATGATGACGTTCAGCCCCGGTTCGAGCACCTGGTGGAACTTGCCCAGGCGCTCGACGATCCACGCATTCTGCTGCGGCACCACGCGCACGCCTTCGATGACGAACACCGCGGCCAGCGCGACGACGAAAAAGGGGATCGCGTACGGGCGGACGACCTCGAAGCTGCCGATGATGAAGGTGGCGATAACGACACCGATGATTCTCGCAAGCATGCTGCCTCCCGTGGAGTAACGCGCTACCTCGTCCTGGATGGAGTGCGCGATCGCATCCAGGTCAGGCGCCTGTGTCTCAGGCTTGCCGATTCTTCGAAACTTTGAGCGTATTGCCATCGATGGAAACCACGGTGAGACTCTCGCCCGGCTCGCCGGAGACCTCGCCGACTACGGTCGCGTCCCAGAGCGCGTCGCGGTATTTGACGCGCGCCTGGCCCGCGGCACGGTCCACCCAGTGATCGAACGCCGCCGGCTGGCCGACGTCAAGCGAGCGCATTTTCACCGCGGTGGAAGTCCTGCGCACCCGGTTCACCCAGACGGCGCCGGTCACCGCCAGGACCGCGGCCGCTCCCGCCTGCACCGAAATCGGCAGACCCGCGTACGCGACCAGACCGCCCGCCAGCGCGGCGACGCCGAGCACGAGCAGGTAGAACGTGCCGCTGACGAGTTCGACGATCACCAGCAGAAACCCTGCGGCCAGCCAGATCAGATAGGTATCCATTACAGCCCGCGCAGCGCCAAAATGTGCGACGTATGATACCGCACGCCCGCGCAGCCGGTGCCCGGCGAGGATTTGCGGGCCGGAAGCGCGCGCACGGAAAACGAATCGCTAAACGCGCAATCCAGCATCGGCGCAGGATTTGGGGTTATATTGGTCTCCCGATTTTGCGCCTTTGCGCTCTGCGCAAAGGCGCAAAATCGGGAGATTGATGAAGGCAGGAATGAGCCTGCCCGCTCGGTTCCATCTGCGACAAGCCCATTGCGCCTTCACCACTTCACATGATGCACCGCATACCCTCGTTCAGCGCGTTTCACGCCACTGCCTTCACGTGGAATTTCGCGACCGGCATGACCAACCTGCTGGTGCCGCTGTACGCGCGCGAACTGGGCATGAGCGGCGTGGCGATCGGCAGCCTCATCGCGCTGCCGGTGCTGATCCAGATCTGGTTCAGCCTGCTGGGCGGCGCCTACGCCGATCGAATCGGCGCCAAGCGCACATCGCTGTTCGCCTGCCTGTTCACGATCGTCTCGGCTGCCGTCTTCGCGCTGTCGGCAAGCTTCACCGGGCTGCTCGCCGGGCAGTTGATGCAGATCTTGTCACGCGCGGCGTTCTGGCCCTCCAACTGGGCGCTCGCCAGCCAGCTGGCCGGCGAGCGCAGCCGCAACATGGGCCGCCTCAACGCCACCACCAACGCCGGCTACATCGCCGGCACCGCCCTGAGCGGCATGGTCATCGCGCAATGGGGTTTTCGCGCCGGGTTCTGGATCATGGCCGGCATCGGATTCCTGTCCTTCGTGTTTTCGATTTTCATCGAGCACCATCGATCCGGGTCCGGGCCCGCGCACCCGGCCCGCTCGGCGCTGCATTCCATTCTGTCCATCTACGGCGCGCTGCTGAAGCGCCGCTCCATCTATATCGCGATGCTCTGCGCCTACCTGTCGGCACTGCCGTTCTCCCTCTCGCTATCGTTCTATCCCATCCTGCTGGTGGAACAGGGGTTTTCTTCCGACGCCACCGGCTGGCTGCTGGCGCTGCGCGCGGCCGGGTCGATCGTCGCCGGTGTCGCGCTCGCACATCTGGTACGCGGCTCGGCCGACCGCGTGCCTCCGTTCGCAGCGGGGGTGCTCTCGGCTGTCTCCGTGGGGCTGGCCGCGCTGTTCCCGCATCCGCTGTGGGCGGGCCTGTTTCTGGTCGGCCTCGGCGTCGGCTCTGGCGTGATGACCGTGTATTTCCAGATCTTGATCAGCAGCATCAGCGCGCCAGAGCAGCGCGGCTCGGCGATGGCGCTCGGCGGCGCGGGCTTTGGACTGTCCAACCTCTCCACGCCGCTGATCGTCGGGAGCCTGGCCGACGCCTATGGCATCCGTGTCGCCTTCCACACACTCGGTGTCATCGTGCTGCTGGCAGCGCTGGCGCTGCCGGCCGCGCAGCGATGGGCGTTCCGCGGCGGCGACGCGCCGCTCTGACCCCGGCGCGCCGATTTAGCGGGTAAGATATTCGTCCACGCGGGCAGTGTTCGCGTATACGCCGCAGCTTCGCTATCGGAGGACAGAACGTGCTGAAATGGGGAGCAATCGCATTCGGGATCGGGGTCGCGCTGGTGCTGCTGGAGATTTATGTCGCCTCGAAGAAGAAGGGAGGCATCGAAAAGGCCGACTGGAAGAGGATATGGGGGCTCGTCTGGCTCACGTTTTGCGTCACCGCCGGGGTCGTGGCCTTGATCTGGCTGTCCTGAGTTCCGTTCCGGCCCCGGGCACGGGAACTCCAGAATCAGGCGCTGACAAAATCCCGGATCAGCGCATTGACCTCGTCGGGCCGCTCGTGGATTACCCAGTGCGAGCCCTCGGGGATCCGTTTCACCCTCAGGTCGGCCACACAGGCCTCCAGGCCGCGCAGGTTTCCGGGCAGCAGCGCGCCGTCGCGTTCGCCCCAGATGACCAGCGTCGGAACCCTCACCATGAATTGCGCGGCGTCGAGCCTGATCCTGCCCGCACCGGGGTCGTCTCCGATCGGCGGATAAAGCGGTGACGCGCGATAGTAATTGAGCATCGCGGTGAGCGCCCCCTCCTGCGACCATGCGGCGACATAGGCCTCGCGGTCGGCGTCGCTCAATCCGCCGCGGCCCCATTCGGCGGACATCATGCGCAGCAGACGCGCATAGTTGTGTTCCGACAGCACCCGCTCGGCCTTCGGATCGCGGAACAGGTTCATGTACCGGCTCGCCTGCTGCTGCGCCGGGTCGAGCGCGAGATCGCGCGCGAAAGGCACCGGGTGCGGCGCGTTGATGATGACCAGGCGCTCCAGCAGTTCGGGGTACGCGATGGCGAACGACCAGGCCACCGCGCCGCCCCAGTCGTGCGCCACCAGCACGAAGGGTTCGGCGGTGAACCGGGCCGCGAGCTGACGCACGTCCTCGATCAGGATTTTTCCGCGGTAGGCATTGACCTCCTGCGGCCTGTCCGAAAGGTTGTAGCCGCGCATGTCGGGGGCGAGCGCGAGATGGTCGCGGCCGAATTCCTCGAGCTGGCGCCGCCACGCATACCAGAATTCCGGAAAGCCATGCAGGAACAGCATCAGCCTGCCCGCGCCCGCCTGCGCATAGTGCAGTTGTACGCCGTTGACCTGCGCCGTGTGGTGCGATATCTCCGTCCGTATGGGCGACGGGTCCATGCAGGGTCCCGTGATCTGGCTGGTTGAGATTCTTCCCGTTGCTATGGTATCCCGGAACGAATCGCGGTCGATGGAAGACGCCATGTCGAAAAATGCGATGAAACAAGCCGCCCTTACTGCAGCGCTGTTGCTGGCAAGCTGTGCCTCTGCGGCGCCGGGACAATTACGTGGAAAGCATGACTCGACCCGGATTGGGATATCTGCCGGAAAGAACCCGGTCTGGCTTGCAGGGACGGACCTGTTACAATGTGGTTACACGCGTAAGTACATTTGGAGAGATTCATGTCCAGCGTCGTTGAAAAATATTCGGGCAAGGTCACGCCGGTGGGAAACTCCAAGGGGATACGGCTGGATGCGGCCTTTTTCAAGGCACACCCGGAGTTCCAAGGCGCGGTTCGCGCAACCGTCCTCGCCGACGGACAGGTACTGCTGTCTGCCCGGTCGTCGGGGAAGAAAGGGAAAGCCGGCGAAATGGACGACCCCGTTCTGCTTGGCTTTCTTGGCTTTCTGGAGGCGCAGATGGCAGCGCAGCCGGAGCGGATCACCGCAGCCGATCCGGCCCAGCTTGCGCGCATCGGCAACCTCGTAAAAGGGGTCAAAACGGATTAGCGGCGACCTGTCGTGGAAATCAATGGCTGGCAGCTCTATTACTTTCGGACTTTCGCCGCCGCCCTCGACGAACTGGAGGCCGAAGCGGCCGCGCTGGCGGCAAGCGATCCACGCGGCTACAAAGCCCATCCCAGAACGCGCTTGCTTGCATCGGTATACAAGGCCATCACCGAGCGCGTACCCGCAAGCCCTGATCATGCGGATTTTCGCCTGGGCAAGACCCTGGGCAGGGGCTACGGCAACTGGCGGCGGGTAAAAAAAGGATTGCCGGAGCGCTATCGTCTTTTCTTCCGCTTCGCCTCGAAGCCGGTCAAGCTGATTGTCTACGTCTGGTTCAACGACGAGGACACGCTGCGCAAGGCCGGCTCCAAGACCGATGTCTGCGAAACCTTCCGTCGCATGCTCGCGCGCGGGGAAGTGCCCGACAGCATTGATCATCTTTTGAGGGAAAGCCGAAAATCGGGTTGAACAGTTCGAGCCCTGGTCGGGGAGCCGTCTTGGCGCCAATCCGGGCACGCATTCCAGCGCTGGCGCCCCGCTAATCCCGTCGACTAAGTTGCCCTCCGTTCCCTCATAGAGTAGCTTTGTATCCGTAGGCCCCCGTGTTACCTGAACGCGGGCCATAAGAGAGAACGGCGAAACGTCCGCTTACGACCCAAATGCCAATTCGCAATCCGACATCACTCATGGCGCAAACCATCTTCAGCACGCGAAACCCACAGATGCGGGATTTCGCCAAGCGTCTCATTGCTTATGAGATCAGGGAAAATAAATCTTCCGGGACAAAAGCCCTGGCGGCCTTTCCCGTCTGTGAGAAGCTGCGTCCGCATCTGGCGAACCTCATGGGTAACAACGGTTTTCGCGCACTTCTTTCGCGCGCGCTCGTGCGGGCCGAGGCGGACGTTCCGTCGCTGCGCTCGATGCAGGTCAAAGCGGATGGCTCTTTGGCGGGGTTGGACAAGCTTGAAGTGCAAGCTTCCCCGGAAGAGCTTGCCAGGGGTAGCGTGGTTCTGGTCGCCCAGTTGCTCGGCCTGCTGGTGGCTTTCATCGGCGAAGCTTTAACGCTGCGGTTGGTGCGCGAGGTCTGGCCGAAACTGTCCGTCAACGATTTGGATTTTGGCAAAGGAGACAAAAAATGAAAAACCAAAATGCCGCGGATAACGGCCAACTGACGAAAAAAGCCGTGAGCCAGCCGGCTAAAGTCACGATCCGAAAAATACCGACCGGCGTGCGCGGCCTCGACGACATCCTGGGCGGTGGCATCCCGGAATTTTCTTTCAACGTCATCGCCGGCTCGCCCGGTAGCGGCAAAACCACGATGGCGCATCAGATCCTTTTCGCCAATGCGACAGTGAAAACACCGGCGCTCTATTTCACCGTCCTCGGCGAACCTGCCCTGAAAATGCTGCGCTATCAGCAACAATTTTCTTTCTTCGACGAATCCAAGCTGGGCAAGGCGGTCCGCTTTATCAACCTGAGCGACCTCGTGTTGAATCAGGATTTGAACGCGGTCCTCGCCGAAATTATCAAGCAGGTCACGGCGACCAATCCGGGCCTCGTGGTGGTGGATTCCTTTCGCACCGTGATGCGCAAAGCGCTGGCCACTGCCGGCGAAATAGAGATGCAATCGTTCATTCAGCAGCTCACCCAGTTTCTCACCAGTTGGGAAGCCACGACATTTCTGGTCGGCGAATATGGCGA
>MEQZ01000127.1:0-6788 GCA_001770425.1 Betaproteobacteria bacterium RIFCSPLOWO2_02_FULL_65_20
CTCCTTTGAAATAGCTGTATGAGGGCGAAACGGTCCGATTATACACAGCCCGGCAGGAGCATTGCCGGGGCGCAGGCCGGCCCCCTCAGTTGCCTGCTATGGTCATCCGGTCGATCAGAATGGAACCGCATTCGCGCGAACCGCGCGCGAGCACGTCGCGGCCGACGGCGGCGATGGAGCGGAACATGTCGCGCAGATTGCCGGCGATGGTGATTTCCTCCACCGGGTGGCGGACCTCCCCGCCCTCGACCCAGTAGCCCGCCGCGCCGCGCGAATAATCGCCGGTAACGAGGTTGATGCCCTGGCCCATCAGCTCGGTGACCAGCAGGCCGCGGCCCATGGCGCGCACCAGGCCCGGCAGGTCGAGTTCGCCCGGCTCCAGGATCAGATTGTGGTTGCCGCCGGCGTTGCCCGTGGAGGCCATGCCCAGCTTGCGCGCCGAATAGGTGCCGAGAAAATACCCCTGCAGCACGCCCGCCTTCACCACGTCGCGGTCACGCGTGGCAACACCGTCGTCGTCGAAGTACGAACTCGCGAGCGCGCGCGGCACATGCGGCCGCTCGACGAGTGTCACGACGGGCGAGAACACGGGCTTGCCCAGGCTGTCCTGCAGGAACGAGGACTTGCGGTAGAGGTTGCCCCCGGAGACGGCCGACACGAAATGCGACACGAGGCCGCCTGCGGCCGGGGCTTCGAACAATACCGGCACCGACATGGTGTCGATCTTGCGGCCGCGCAGCCGCGCGAGCGCCCTGCGCCCCGCATAGTCGCCCACCGCTTCGGGCCGCGGCAGGTCCGCGGGCGATCTCATCGACACGTACCAGTCGTCGCGCTGCATCTGATCGTCCTCGGCGGCAATGACCGAGCAGGACAGGTAATGGCGCGAACTGGGGAATCCCCCCATGAAACCCAGGCTGTTGGCGAGCACGAACTGACTGTGCTGACAGGAGACGCTGGCGCCCTCGGAGTTGACGACGCGCGGATCGAGCCGGAACGCGGCCGCCTCGCAGTCCCGCGCCATGGCTATCGCCTCCTCGACGCCGAGGTCCCACGGATGGAACAGATCCAGATCGCGCGTCTCGCGGCACAGCCGTGCGGGGTCGGCGAGCCCGGCGCAATCGTCGCTGGCGGTGAAACGCGCAATCGTCAGCGCCTTGCCCACCGCATCGCCGACGGCGCGCGCCGAAAAATCGGAGGTGCTGGCGTGACCTTTCTTCTTGCCGATGTAGACCGTGACGCCGAGCCCCTTGTCGCGGTTGTGCTCGATGGTCTCGACTTCGCCCTTGCGCACGGTCACGGTCTGCCCGTAGCCGTCGGACACCTCCGACTCGCAGCCGTCGGCGCCCCCCTCGCGCGCGTGCCGCAGCACGTCGGCGGCGATTTCCTGCAGGGCCTCGTAGCGCAGCGTAAAACGTGCCTTGGTCATGGTTTGACTTGGGTCCCGGGGAAAAGAGGGCCGTCGTGATCGGGGAAAAAGTGGCTATCATATCAGCACACCTGCTACCCACTTCGCGCGCATGATCGACGAGGAACGGCCCAGCAAGACCCGGCGCAAGAGAGAGATGCACGAGCTTCAGGCGCTCGGCGAGCGTCTGCTCACGCTCAACGCCGGGCAGCTCGATGCCATCGGGCTGCCCGATGAGCTGCGCACCGCGGTGGCCGAAGCCCAGAACATGCCCCCGCGCGAATCGCGCCGCCGGCAGGTGCAGTACATCGGCCGACTGATGCGGGACGTCGACCCGGAGCCGATCCGGGAGAAGATCGCCGCCTGGAACGGGCAGTCGCGCGAGCACGCTGCGACGCTGCACGGCATCGAGCGCTGGCGCGCGCGGCTGCTCGATGACGAAGCGGCCCTCGGCGAATTCCTGCGCGAGCGGCCCGGCGCCGATTCGCAGCGGCTGCGCACCCTGATCCGCAACACCCGCGCAGAGCGCGAGGCGGGACGCCCGCCAAAGAGCTATCGCGAACTGTTCCGGCTGCTGCGTGACATTCTCGAATCACCATGAAGGCTTGGCCATGACGCACGACAACGAACTGCTGATCGGGCTGGTCTCGATCAGCGACCGCGCTTCATCCGGCGCTTACAAGGACGAGGGAATCCCGGCTCTGGTGGAATGGTTCGGCCGTGCCCTGGCGACGCCTTGGCGCACGGAAAACCGGCTCATCCCGGACGAACAGGCGCTGATCGAGACCACGCTCGCGCAACTGGTCGACTCGGCCGGCTGCCATCTGGTACTCACCACCGGCGGCACCGGGCCTGCACAGCGCGATGTCACCCCCGAGGCCACGCTTGCGGTCGCCGACAAGCTGATGCCGGGGTTCGGCGAGCAGATGCGCCGCATCAGCCTGGAGTTCGTGCCGACGGCAATCCTGTCCAGGCAGGTCGCGGTGATCCGCAAGCAGTGCCTGATCATCAACCTGCCGGGACAGCCCAAGTCCATCCGCGAGACGCTCGAAGGCGCAAGGGACGCCGAAGGCAGGCCGCTGGTGCCGGGCATTTTCGCCGCAGTGCCCTATTGCATCGACCTGATCGGCGGACCCTACATCGAGACCAACGAGGAAGTCATACGGGCGTTCCGGCCCAAATCGGCCCTGAGGCCGAAACGCACGTGATACCGGAAGCTCCGACGGACGGCGCCTCGGCGCTGACCTCCGGACAGATCCAGCCATGAAAAAGCTGCTGCTTGGAATCGCCGGGGGCATCGTCATCGCCGCCATCGGCGCCGGCCTTATGCGCTACCAGTCCCCGGACCAGGTGACCAGGCGCGCGATCGAGCACGTCGCCAGCGAAGCGATCCAGGCGAGCGCGCACCTGGACCGGGTACAGATTTCCGCTGCCGACGGCACCGGCCTCGTCACCGGCTTTACAGTCGGCAACCCCGCGGGCTTCAAGACAGCGGCAGCCCTCACAGCGGATTCGATCAAGCTGACGGTGGAACTCTCCACCCTGGACAAGGGGGCGATCGTGGTTCGCACCCTGTGGCTCGCATCGCCGCGGATCACCTACGAAGAGAACCAGGCCGGAAGCAATTTCACCGCGCTGCTGGAGAACATCCGGCGCGGCGCCGCGGACAAGAGGGCCGAGCCGGGCAAGAAGATCGTCGTCGACCGCCTCGTGATCCACGGAGCGAAGCTCAGCTACGCCTCCCGTGCCGGCCAGACGATCACTGTGGACCTGCCGGACATCGGTCTGAACAACATCGGCCGCACCCAGGGCGGTGCCACCTCGAGCGAATTCGCCACGGCGATAGTCGAAGTGCTGCTGTACCACGCCAAGCGGAATATTCCGGCCGGCGCGCTGCAGCATCGATGACCCCGCATACGATGTTGCGCGAACGAGAAGCCGTCCGCGCGGATCGCCGATCTGGATCAAACCCCTTGAGACGTTCCCGGTGTTAACCCAAACCGGGTTTTCTGCACGGATGTCTTCTATCCGTGTAGAAAACCCGGTTGGCGCGCGCAGCGCGCAACGCCACTGGCGGCATGCGGCAGCATCGATGACCCCGCATACGATGTTGCGCGGACGAGAAGCCGTCCGCGCGGATCGCCGATTGCGCACGGATGAAAAACCATCCGTCCGCAATCGCCGATCTGGATTGAACCCCTTGAGACGTTCCCGGTGTTAACCCAAACCGGGTTTTCTGCACGGATGTCTTCTATCCGTGCGGAAATCGCGGTTGGCGCGCGCAGCGCGCAATTCCTCCCGGCCCCTATTCCCCGGTGTCGCGCATCATCTGGCGAAAACGGACCCGATCGTAGTCCTCGCCGCTCTCCTCCACGGCCGTCGTAAGCAGCAGGAACGTCTTTCCGTCCCGTTGGTACTCCAGATTCTGGCCCGCCACCAGCGCCCCCGCGCGCAGCAACAGTTCCACCTCGGGACTCCCGTTTGGGGCAGCCATATCCAGCAGGACGCCGAGATCGGAATCGCGGCCCGCGGTACCGCCTTCGGGCCACAGCTGCATGGTCTGGCCGCGGCGGGCAAGCGTCTGGATGCCGACGGCCCCCTGCTGGGCCGATTCACGGTTCAGCCGTCGAACGATGCCGATCAACCAGTTGTCGCCACCTTCGGGCTGCAGGCCGACCAGCGCGCCGATCCGCAACCAGTCGCCCTTGAACTGCGGAATCGCCGCCCCAAAGCCGCCGGCGCTGACGTTCTCCACGATCCAGCTCTCGATCAGCGATTCATCGAAGTCGAGCGACTTCTCCGGAGCCAGCACCTCCAGCACCCCGTCGAATCCGTGCGTCACCTTGAGCCGGGATTTGACGTTGTGGCGCGGCGAGCGGCGCGCCGGTGGTTTGGATGACCAGTACATCGCCAGGTGCCGCAGCACCGCAAGTACGGTCTGCGGGTCGTAGGTGCCACCGAGGTTGACGCCCGAAGGCAACGCATTGGTCGCCTTGACGGTCTGAATCAGACGCTCCAGGTCCTGCTCCGCGCGACCGGCCGCGAAAAAACGCAGCGTCGGTGCGTGCTGCGGGGGGCGCGCGACGCGCAGCGGCGGCTGGCTGGTCGCAAGATCGATCCAGTAGGCGATGTCGGGTTGTTGTTCGAGAACCAGCGTGAACGATGTCGAAACATGTGCGATCAGCCGCTCCGCAATTTCCATCTCCAACGGCAGCAGGCTGTCGGGCGAAGAGGCCGACAGCATCACCGCACGCAGAAACTCCTGCTCCGCCGAGGATTCGCCGGGCACACTGGCATAGGGCGTAACCTGTGTCTGCGCGTACTTGTTCGATTCGGCCAGCGCGTAGATTTTCGCGAAAACGCCCCAAAGGGGTTCTTCGAACGGCCCGTAGCGGAGGTACTGCCATTTCATCTGCGTCGCCAGCGCCCGCAGCGCGCGCACCGTCAGCAGCGGCATCAGGGGCTTGAGCGCCTCCGCACCCTTGGCGCCGGTCGCGTGCAGGTCGATGCAGGTCGCGAACGCGAGCGCCGACTGTTTCCAGAACTCGTGGATTGCGCCCCACAGCCGGCCTTCCTGGAATTTCGACAGCCGCGGCGCGGAAAGGTACTCGCGGGAGAGCTTCCTCGCGTGCACCTGCGCCGCATCATCGATCAACTGGACGAGCTCGGCGCGGTATTCGGGCTTGAAGCCCTCGACGGTGCGCACCGACTCCAACCAGTGAAACATCTCGTCGATCGCCTTCAACGAGTCGTTCCCCGGAATTTGCTCAACGATCTTCCGCGCCTCCTTGATGTCGGCCATCGGATGATCCGGCTTGCTGCTCCCGAAAATCTTCAGCACTTTGCCTCCCTGCATCGCGTGGCGAGCGCGCAGCGCCCAATTCCGCCACCAAGCGCGCATTTTACATTCCCGCGAGCTTTCGCAAAGCCATGCCTACAGTCCGGTTATTGAACGCGCGTCCAGGCGATCGCAGCTCGATCCAACCCCGGCGCGCCTGGCAGACGCCGAACCGCAGTTTGTCGAATTCCAATTCGCTGTGCGCGTCGGAGTCGATGGCTACGGGCGCCCCGCGTCGTTAGCGATGGGGCAGTAGGTATCGAGGAGGTCGGGCCGCTGCGGTTGCGCGTTCAGCGCGAGTGCCGCGCTCGCGTGGCGGCCTGCCGATCAGGTTCGGCGCCGTGGCTTGGACGGCCAACCTGCTCTCAGGCGCGCATTTCCCGCTCCCGGGCCTGCGCGCCGATGATGGCGCTGGCAAGCCCGGCGAGCGCCTCGGAGACATACGGCACCAGGTCGTTGAACGATACGATTCCCACCAGCGCGCCCGCATCGTCCACCACCACGACCCGGCGCACGCCCTTGCTCTGCATCAGCTCGATGGTCTCCGGCACGCCCTCCGAGGCGTTGACCGTGACGATGTCCCCGGTCATCAGGTCTCCCACCGCGAGCTTCGATGGATCGATTCCCATCGCGAGCACCTCGACGACCATGTCCCGGTCGGTGACGATACCGAGCGGGCGGCTGTTCTGGCGGCTGTCGATGACCACCAGCGCGCCCACGTGATGTTCGCGCAGCAGGCGGGCGCCTTCGTGCACCGACGTCGCCGGAAGCGCGACCACCACGATGCGACTGCAGATTCCTTCAATGTTCATTGATGCCTCCCCCGCCAGTCATGTGAGCCAACCACCTTGCACGCTTCACCGGTCCCGGCTGCATCAATTCAACCGGACCGGGAGTCAATCTGACGCATCCGGCATCGGCCCTATTGATCCACGTCAAACGGGTGTTCAGTGAACGTGATGTGATGGCATTGCGGCTTCGCAGGCGCCGGGTGCGCTCAGTCCCGGCCCTTGATATCGGACGAAAGGAGAGACCATGTACAAGCACGTACTCGTGCCCACCGACGGCTCCAACCTGTCGGCCAGGGCGATCCGGGAAGCGGTCGCATTTGCAAAATCGAACGGCGCGCGCATCACCGGCTTTTACGCGGCGCCAAATTACAGCGTTCAGGTCTATGGCGATTTCGTGCCGTCGGACTTCATCACGCCGCAGGAATTCGCCAAGCAGACCAAGCGTACGGCCGAGCAGTACCTCGGAGTGATCCAAAAGGCCGCGGACGCGGCCGATGTGCGCTGCAAGACGGTCCACTTGCTGAGCGACACGCCATGGAAGGCGATTGTCAAGGCGGCGCACGACAACAAGTGCGATCTCATATTCATGGCATCGCACGGCCGCCGCGGCCTCGCCGGCCTGCTGCTGGGAAGCGAAACCACCAAGGTGCTCACACACAGCAAGATTCCGGTGCTCGTGCACCGTTAGGCCGGCCGCGTCCCCTCCCCGGGTCAGACTGACGAACGCCCGTACCCGGCGGCATCGCTGAAATAG
>MEQZ01000127.1:6799-8519 GCA_001770425.1 Betaproteobacteria bacterium RIFCSPLOWO2_02_FULL_65_20
CCGCCGCAATGAGGCCGTTGCGCACGGTCGTTGCGCACCTGCATTCGGACCACCTGCTACAATTCGCGCAGCAGTCTTGCCGCATTCGCGGCAAAGAACCAACAAAAAATCACCCTTTGACCACCCCAGGAGACGAAACCATGAACATCTACTATCACCCGGTTTCAACCACCAGTCGGATGCTGACGCTGTTTGCCGCGGATACCGGACTCAAGGCCGATTTCAAGGTCGTGGACCTGTTTACCGGCGAGCACCTCCAGCCCGCCTACGCCGCGCTGAATCCCAACTGCCTGGTTCCGATGCTGGAGGAGGGCGACTTCCGGCTGACGGAGAGCTCGGCGATCCTGAAATACCTCGCCGAAAAGACCGGCTCACCGACCTACCCCGCGGATCTGCGCAAGCGGGCGAAGATCAATGAAATGATGGACTGGCTCAATACGCAGTTCTACCGCGACTACGCATACGGGCTCATCTATCCGCAGATTTTCCCCAACCTGCGCCGGCCGAGCGACGAGCAGCAGGCGGGCACCATCGCCTGGGGCAAGGACAAGGCCAAGGGCTGGCTGAAAATTCTCGATGAAAAACTGATCGGGCCCAAGAATGCCTACCTGTGCGGCAGCGAGATCACCATCGCCGACTACTTCGGTGCGCCGATACTGACGTTGGGCGACGTCGTACGCTGCAACTTCTCGGCCTATCCGAACATCACGCGCTGGCTCGGCACCATGAAAGCGCGCCCCAACTGGGCGAAGGTGAACGAGGCCTTTTACGGCCTGGTCGCCTCGGTCAAGGATGCCCCGTTCGAGGCCATATGAGGTGGCATCGCTGACCGGAGGGGCCGCCATGATCGCGATCGCAAAAGTCGACCATCTCGGCATACGCGTCACTGACAGGGACCGCGCGCTCGCGTTCTACGCGACGCTCGGCTTCAAGATCGAGCATGAGGTCGATTTCGACGCCGTCACCATCATCAAGAACGCCGAAGACGTGGAACTGAACCTCATCGTCAACGGCGTCGACAAGACGGGCGGCAAGAACATCCTCATGGACATGCCGGACAAGCATCCGGGCCTCACGCATGTTGCCTTCCGTGTCGCCGACATCAAGGCGACCATGGCGACCCTCAAGGAAAACGCCATCCAGATCAGCCAGGGACCGGTGACTTTCGGCGACGGCCATGTTTCGGTATTCGTGCGCGATCCGGACCGCAACGTGATCGAGTTGCGCGCGCGCCTCGAGCCGGGCGCCGCCGATGACATCGAAGGCCTGGTGTTCTACGACCCCAACGCCTAGTGAGGCGCTGAGCAAGCGAGGTCCCATTCCGAAACGATCCGTTGGCCGGGCGTGGGACTGCCTTCGGGCAGGAACGGTCAACGCCGGCGAACTTAATTCGCCTGTGGCCGCTGAAAGCCGTCGCCTGCGGGCGCCGGCTTCATCACCACCGGAAAATCGACGGCCGGCAGCGACAGCGTTTCGTTGATGACATCGACCAGAAAATAGAGCAGGAAAAACACGACCAGCACGTACAGGTAAGAGGTCTGCTTGGCAAGCCGCCACGCCTTGACCGACGGATCGTCTTCGACCCGCCGCCCGGCAAGCGATTGCACGTACGCATGCACGTCGTCAGGAGTCTTCAGTTGCACGTCGGCCATTTAGCTTCCCGGGATCCCGAATGCAAAGGCCTTGCCTAACGCATTGTTTCCTTGCTGCTCGAGTTCTT
>MEQZ01000127.1:8564-8808 GCA_001770425.1 Betaproteobacteria bacterium RIFCSPLOWO2_02_FULL_65_20
AAGCCCGGGCTCCCGGTCTTGTGCGAGCGTACTGAGCAGACCCGAGACGCCATCGCCGTCCGGGTTGAAAAGGCTCGCCTCATGTCCGACCAGTACTTGTTTGCGGGCTGGATAGGTGCCTCGCCACACCTGTCGACCCGGCAATGCGCCCAAGTGGTCAATACCCGGGTCGGATCGATCGGAGAGGATCCGGCCGGATGCGGCGCCTGCGCATTGCGGCGCGCCAAGGCGACCCATGCGCCCC
>MEQZ01000128.1 GCA_001770425.1 Betaproteobacteria bacterium RIFCSPLOWO2_02_FULL_65_20
ACCTGCCCCGCGCCGGGGTGCCGCTCATGTCGGCGCCATAGCCGGGTTCGACGCGCACGTCCACCACGCACACCGCGCCGGCGCGCACCTTTTGCACCGCGTCCTCGAGCACGGCGCGCAGCTGCGCGGTCTTCTTGACCGGTCCGAGCCCCTCCGCGCCTTGCGCGCGCGCCATCGCGGCGATGTCGATGTCCGGTTCGCTCATGCGCTGGCCGATCCAGCGGTTCTCCACCGGCCGGCCGCGCGCCCGCGCGACGCGCTCCTGGTGGAGTTCGTCGTTGAAGAACGATCGGTTGTTGCAGACGATCACCAGCAGCGGAATGCGATAGTGCACCGCGGTCCACAGCGCGGTCACGCTCATGAGCGTGTCGCCGTCGCCGAGCAGCGCCACCGGCAGGCGCCCGCTGCCCATCAGCGCGAGCGCCCCGCCGACCGCCATGCCGGGTCCCGAGCCGACCCCGCCCCCGCCGTCCGCACCGACATAGTCGAGCGGGTGGCGCCAGTGCCGCCAGGCGCCGCTCCAGCCCAGGGGCACGCGCAGCACGCAGGCGGGCGAGTCGCCGAGCACGGCATTGAGCGCGTGCGCGACCGCCTCGTTGGAAAGCGCTTCGCCCGCGCGCGCGGTCGAGTGGGGAGCGGCGTGCGGCAGCGTCGCTGCGCGCGCCTTCACCGCCGGCAGCAGCGCCGACACCATCGCCTCGGGTTCGCACATGCAGTAGACATCGGCCGGGGGCAGGCCCTGATAGTCCATGCTCCAGCCACGATGCGAATGGGCATCCAGCGACACGCGGATGATGTTCGCGCCGACCGGCGCGTCGCCGTAGGCGTGGGTGAGCGTACCGGACAGGTCGACCCAATCCAGGCAGAGAATGACGTCGGCCTCGCGTATCAGTTCCAGCGACCGCGGGACGGGAGCGCCCGCACCGGCCGGGGCCGCGTGCAGGCGATGGTCGGTCGGGAACGCCGCGCTCGACTTCAGGTCGGTGATCACGTGCGCGTCGAGCTTCTCGGCCAGCGCGACGCGGTCGCGCCATCCCGCTTCGCTGCGCGACACGCGGCCCATCAGGATGACCGGCGTCTTCGCCCCGGAGAGCAGCGCGGCGGCGCGCGCGACCAGCTCCGGCGCGGGCGCCGGGCCTGCCGGCACGCGATAGCGCGCGACCTCGGGCAGCGGCGGCAATGCGTCGATGCGCGACTCCTGCAGCGTGACGTCAAGACAGACGTAGGTAGGCCCGCGCGGGGCCGTCTGGGCGATCTGCGCGGCGCGCAGCAGCGCTTCCTGCGCCGCGGGCACCGAGGCCGGCTGATCGTCCCACTTGGTGTAGCCCCGGATGAGGGCACCCTGGTCGCTCGCGGTGTGAATCCAGTCGATCCACGGACGGCGGCGGGCCGCATCCACCGGTCCGGTGGCCCCCAGCAGCAGCAGCGGCACGCGGTCGCACCAGGCGTTGAACACCGCCATGGTCGCGTGCATCAGCCCCACGTTGCTGTGCACCACGGCGCCCATCATCCGGTCCGACACCTTCGCGTAGCCGTGCGCGATCGCGACCGCCGATTCCTCGTGCAGGCAAAGCAGCATCTGCGGCCGCGCATTGCCCAGGTGATTGACCAGGCTGTCGTGCAGCCCGCGGTAGCTCGCGCCGGGATTGAGCGCGAGATACGGCACATCCATCGCGCGCAGCATCTCGGCAACGGCATCGCTGCCATAGACCGCTTTCGGCGGGGCCCCGGCTACCGGCGCTTCCTGGCGGATTGACGCTGTATCTTTCTTGCTTTTCATGTGCAGTTCCCTGTGAGTTGTACTGTGAACCGTAGAGGACCGGCTGTTGACCGTTCCTTTCTTGCTTCGAATGTGCGCGGATTGCCTGAGCCGGCAGGGGCGCAATCAGCATCTCTGATCTCCCGATTTCGGGCAGTTGCAACTTCGCAATTTCCCGAAATCGGGAGACGTATAAGAACCAAAATGCCTTTCCCGCATCCGGCCGCATGTGTGTCAAAAAAAAAGCCGGCGACCCGGCGTTGCCGCGCGCCCGGCGGCCCCACGGCGCCTGCCAATCCTCTGTATTCTGCCGTAATTTGGACCGATATGGCGCTCAAGGCCACCATTTTCAAAGTCGAACTCCAGATCGCGGACATGGACCGCAATTATTACGCCGATCATGCGCTCACCATCGCGCGTCACCCTTCGGAAACCGACGAGCGCATGATGGTGCGGCTGCTCGCGTTCGCGCTGCACGCCGATAAGTCGCTGACCATCGCCAAGGGTCTGAGCACCGACGACGAGCCGGACCTGTGGCAACGGGACCTGACCGGCGCGATCGATCTGTGGATCGACGTCGGCCAGCCCGACGAAAAGCGCATCCGCAGGGCCTGCGGCCGCGCCTCGCAGGTGGCCGTCTACAGCTACAGCGGCCACGGCGCCGACATCTGGTGGAATCAGCTCGCCGCCGGATGCGGGCGCATCCGCAATCTGGGCGTGGCCAACCTGCCCGCCGGCGCCGGGCCGGCGCTGGCCGAGCTGGCCGAGCGCAACATGCGGCTGCAGTGCACGATCCAGGACGGACACGTGTGGGTGGGCAACGGCGGGGACGCGGTGCAGGTCGAACTGCAGGTGCTCAAACGCGCGGGCTGACGGGAACCCGCCGGTTCAGGGACAATACGGGTCCGCGAGCCAAAGGACGGCATGAGCATGGGTGAAACACGACAATTGCGCCTTGGCATTCCCAAGGGCAGCCTGCAGGAAACCACGCAGAAGCTGTTCGTGCGCGCGGGCTACGATCTGCGTATTTCGGGCCGTTCCTACTACCCGGACATCGACGATCCGCAGATCCAATGCATACTGATCCGGCCGCAGGAGATGGCCCGCTACGTCGGGCAGGGCATCCTCGACTGCGCGATCACCGGTCTGGACTGGATCTTGGAAACCGGCGCCGACGTGGCTGAACTGGCCGACCTGCGGGCGCCGTGGCCGAATTACGGCGTCGTGCGCTGGGTCATGGCCTCCAAGGAGGATTCTGCATTCCATACGGTCACGGACCTCGAAGGCCGCCGCATTGCGACCGAGGCGGTGGGCATGACCAAACGGTTTCTGGCCGAACACGGCGTGAACGCCAGCGTCGAGTTCTCCTGGGGCGCGACGGAAGTCAAACCGCCCATACTGGCCGATGCGATCGTGGACGTGAGCGAAACCGGCTCGTCGCTGCGCGCCAACAAGCTCAAGATCATGCACGTGGTGCTGGAAAGCACGCCGCGCTTCATCGCTCACCGCGACGCAATCGAAAACGCCTGGAAAAGCCCCAAGATCGACCGGTTGCTGATGATGCTCAAAGGGGCGATCGCCGCCGCCACCCGCGTCCTGCTGTCGATGAACGTGCGCCGCGACAAGGTGGATGGCGTGCTGCGCCTGCTGCCGGCACTGGCCACACCCACCGTCTCAACGCTCTCCGACCCGGACTGGGTCGATCTGAGCACCGTCGTCGAGGAGAGCAGCGTGCGCGAGCTGATCCCGCGCCTGTACGAAGCGGGCGCGCGCGGCATCATCGAGCTGCCGATCAACAAGATCGTCGAGTAGCCAGTGAAGCAAGACTATCGCGACTTGGAAGTCCACGACGGCGAGCCGGGTCTTTTCGGTTCCGACGGCGTGTCCGCGCTGCGCGTGCTGTCTGAAATTACCGCAAGCCTGGCCGACGACGACCCCGCGGAATCCCCTCTGGAACGGTTCCTGGGCACGATCGTAAAGCTCACCGGCGCCAGCGCCGCAGCCGTGCGCATGATCACCCCGGACAGCGATTGCATGCGCCTGGTCGGCGTCGTGGGCCTGCCGGTCGCGGTACAGGGCCGCGAACATACGGTCGAAGTGGACTGCGGCATCTGCGGCGCCGCCGCGCGCGACCAGCGTGTCTATTGGACCAACGACTTGCGGCTATGCGCCGAGCGGACCGCATGCGATTACTTTGGCACGGACTGCAGGCGCATCGTGGCCGTGCCCGTCCAGTACAAGGGCCAGCTTCTCGGCATCTACAATCTGTTCCTCGAGGCCGACCGCGAAATCGCGCCCGCGGTGTCGTTGTTGCTCCGCGTCATCGGCGAGCTTCTCGGCCTGGCGCTGGAAAACGCGCGGCTCACGCGGGAGAACCTGCGCGTCAGCCTGATGAACGAACGCCAGATGCTGGCCAACGAAATGCACGACTCGCTGGCCCAGTCATTGCACTACATGAAGATGCGCATGCCGTTGCTGCAGGAAGCGGTCCGGCAGCACGACGAGGCCGGCTCCTCCCGGTACATCGCCGACGTCAACGATACGCTGGGCGTCGCCTATTCCAGCTTGCGGGAACTGCTGACCCACTTTCGCAACCGCATGGATCCGCAGGGTTTGCTGCCTGCGTTGCGCAAGACGGTGAACGGGTTTTACGACAAGACCGGCGTCGTGCTCGATTTCATCAATCACGTCCCGGACCTGGCGCTGCCCATCGAACAGGAACTGCAGGTGTTTCATATCGTTCAGGAAGCCCTGACGAACATCGGCAAGCATTCGCGCGCGGCCCACGCCCGGTTGATCCTCGCCGAGCAGAACGGCCGATATGCGATTACCATCGAAAACGACGGCAAGGGGCTGGGCGGCGCGCCGCCCACGAGCCCCGCCGGGACCAGGGGCGAAACAGGACACTTCGGCATGAATATCATGCGGGAACGCGCCAAGCATCTGGGCGGGGAAATCCATTTCGAGGATCTCGCCGACCAGGGGACACGCGTGTGCCTGACGTTCCCCTCCTCCACCCAGCATCGCCGGGCGGGCTCGTGAACGAACCGGTCCGGGTTCTGTTGATCGACGACCATGCGCTGTGCCGCAAGGGTCTGTCGGAGTTGCTCGAACAGCGCACCGCAATGAAGGTGGTCGGCCTCGCCAGCGATGCCAATGAGGCCATACAACTGGTGCAGGAGAAGACGCCGGATCTGATCGTCATGGATTTGCGCATGCCGGTCATGGACGGGCTGACCTTGCTGCGGCGCCTGCGCAATGACGGCTGCGCCACGCTCATCGTGATATTGACGGTGAGCGATGCGCCCGAGGATATGGCGGAGGCCTTGCGCGCCGGTGTGCGCGGCTATCTACTGAAGGACATGGACCCGGAAGACATCGTGGCCGCGATCGAACGCGCCGCCCGCGGAGAACTCGTGGTCGCGCCGGCGATGACCGCGAAGCTGTCCCGTTTGCTGCAACTGGGACCGCAGGATCATCCGAAGGAGACCCTGCTCAGTCTGCTCACGGTGCGCGAGCGCGAGATTCTCGAACATCTGTCGCGCGGCGAAAGCAACAAGGCCATTGCCCGGGCGCTCGACATCAGCCATGACACGGTCAAACTGCACGTGCGCCGGATTCTTTCGAAACTGAATCTCACCTCCAGAGTCGAGGCCGCGGTATTCGCGGTCGAGCAAAGGACGCCTGCAGCCCCGCGCGGCCACAGCTAGGCACCTCAGGCGTAATTCCGGCACGGTACGCGTTCATGCTGTCTCATGCAGCGGAGTTCTTGCGCGCTGGCGCGCGCCAACCGCGCTTTCCGCACGGATAAAAGGCATCCGTACGGAAAGCGCGGTTCCGGTTAACAGCAAAAGCGCTCGG
>MEQZ01000129.1:0-656 GCA_001770425.1 Betaproteobacteria bacterium RIFCSPLOWO2_02_FULL_65_20
AGGCCGGCAAGGGCGGAACCAGAAGGGCGCGGCGATGATGGCGGACCGCAAGGGTCTTCGGGAGCATGTCGAGAGGCTGCGGGCGCTCTCTTTCAAGATTGGGGCGTACCGGCCGCCGAGCGAGGGGGGCAGCGCCTCGCTGCTCCTGAGGGTGACCGAAAATTGTCCGTGGAACCGGTGCACCTTCTGCGAGATGTACAAGGGACATCGCTTCGTTTATCGGCCCGCGCAGGAGATCAAGGCCGATATCGACACGGTTGCGGCGATCCGCGATGAAATTGCGGCAGCGTCATGGACGCTGGGTATGGGCGGAAAGATCACCCGCGACGTGGGGGCTGCCTTGCTCGCGGAGGGCCGCGATCTCATCGGGAATCCCAGCTTCAGCACGGTGTTCAACTGGCTCTGTTCCGGCGGGAGAACGGCCTTCCTGCAGGACGCCGACAGCATGATCATGCGGGCTCCCGAGTTGGTGGCGGTGCTTGAGCACCTGCGGGAAACCCTGACCTCCTTGACCCGGGTGACGACCTATGCCCGCTCGAAAACACTGGCCCGGAGAAAAACGCAGGAACTGCGGATGATCCGCGAGGCCGGTCTGGACCGCCTCCATATCGGTCTGGAGACGGGGGATGACGAATTGCTGGCCCTGGTCCGCAAGG
>MEQZ01000129.1:710-5644 GCA_001770425.1 Betaproteobacteria bacterium RIFCSPLOWO2_02_FULL_65_20
TCCAGGTGTCGGAGTACTGGATGCCGGATCTGGGCGGCAGGCAGCGGCGGCGGCAGCATGCGGATAATACGGCCCGCGTTCTTTCGGCCATCAATCCCCACTATATCCGCTCCCGGCCCCTGGTTCCCCGGCGCGGAACGCCTCTGTTCGAAGATGTCGCACAGGGTCGCTTGCGCCTGTCCTCGCCGCATGAGCGGCTGGAGGAACTGGCCTGGATGATCGGCGGCCTCGATGTGACCTCGAGAGTCTGCTTCGACCATAGCATGAATTCCTGGGCGGACCGCAGGGGCGGGCTCCTATTCCGGCAGGATTACGAGGGTTATCGATTTCCGGACGAGAAGCCGCTGGTGCTGGAACTGATCCGGGAGGGGCTGGCCGTTGAAGAATCGATGCACGTCCATGTCCGGGAGTTGATGGCCGCGCATTCCCTGTGAACCGCCCGTAAAGGATTCTCTCCATGGCGCTTGGAGGCTGATTGAGCGGCCGGTTACGGGCAGAAACAGATTGCCGTCCCGACTGTCTCACAGCGGCCCGGCGTGCATCTTTGCCGAGTAAGATTTCGGCACGCAACTGGTGAAGTTTATCTGAAGGTATATCCGTGAGTGAGCATCCGGTCATGAGTTGGAGCGAGGCCGGCGAGACCTGCTCCGCCCGTTGGCGCTCCGAGCGCGGAGCGCCACCCCCCAAGCGCGTGGTCATCGCCGACGACCGCATGACAGCAGACGCCGCCTATCGCCGCGCCTGCGATGGCACCGCGCTGCTGTGGCGAGGTGATTTCCAGAATGCGCGCCAATTGCTGCAGGCGCTGGCGCGGCGCGTTGACAGTAAACAGCGCATGCAGCGCCCGTCGGGGCCGCGCTCCTCTTCGGCTGCATTGCCCGCGGTATCGCCAACGACTACGCCGATTGATGTCTTTCATCTTTATCGCCAGGCCCGATCTCAGCGCGCACGCACGCTGGGAATGCTGCTCATACCGTTGGCGGACGACTACAGCGTGCCGCTGAGGCGCGCACCCGACGTGCGGCAGGCCTGCATTGAAACTTATGGCCCGGGACAAGAACGCTCGGTGACCTCGCTGCGCGAGCTGCTGGGCTTGATCGGCGCGCACGAGTGGCGCAAGGGGGGAATCGAAATCCCGGCGATCGGCGGCCGCATTCACCCGCACTACGGTGTGTTTGCGCCGTTGCGCAGCGAGTACGTGGGCCTGGTGGCCACGGCGCCGCTGCCTGCGTCCGAGTTACTGCTGGCCTTCGACATCGGCACCGGCACCGGTGTGCTCGCCGCGGTGCTGGTCCGGCGCGGCGTCGCGCGCGTCGTAGCCACCGAGCAGGACCCGCGTGCGCTGGTGTGCGCCCGCGAGAACATCGCGCGGCTCGGGCTGGCCGGACAGGTGGAAGTCGTGCAGGCCGATCTCTTTCCCGAGGGACGGGCTAAGCTCATCGTCTGCAATCCAGCGTGGATCCCGGCGCGGCCAAGCTCCCCCCTTGAGCGCGCCATCTACGACCCCGATTGCCACATACTGCGCGGATTCATCGGCGGGCTGGCCGCGCATCTGGAACCGGGCGGCGAAGGCTGGCTGGTGCTCTCGGATATTGCCGAACACTTGGGCCTGCGTTCGCGCGCCGAGTTGCTGGCCGCTTTCGATGCGGCTGGACTGAGGGTGGCCGGGCGGACGGACGTCCGTCCGCATCATCCCAGGGTCGCTGACGCCACCGACCCGCTCCACGCTGCGCGCGCCGCGGAGCTGACATCGCTCTGGCGCCTCGTGGTGCGCTGACCATCCCGCTTCGCTCCTGATCCGCGCCGACGAGGCGATCGAGTGATCTTGCGTGAACGACGGCTGTGGAGAAAAGCGACCGTCTGAAAAGGTCGGGCGCTGCCCGTCGGAGCTTCCGGATAGCCGCCTTTCGCCGAATTTCACTGGGTTGAGGGTGCCACGGTCTCAATTCGGGCCAGGATGGGAAGCTTGAAAGGCCATGCCGGTCGAAATCTGGCACTGGCGCATTGGCGATGGCATGACGTAAGGTACGTCTGTCGGCCGCAGTGAATAATGGGGATCTCTGATTACTGCGCCGGTTCGCTCGCGGACCAAGCATTCTCGGGAGACTTGTGATGAAAACGAATGACGGAGTGAAAACGAGCCGGCGTGAATTCATGCGGGCCGCCGGGACCGCAGCGGCAGGCCTCGCGCTGAGCGCGCTGCCGCACGCGGCGCGGGCCGCGAGCGGCGCGGAAGCGGGCCTGAAGATCGGCATCGTAGGGTCGGGCAGGATGGGAGGGACTCTGGGCGAGCTTTGGCTGAAGGCGGGGCACGAAATCATGTTCTCGTCGCTCGACCTCGAGCACGACAAGGCATTGGCGGCGCGCCTGGGAGGCAAGGCCCGCGCCGGAACGTCCAGGGAGGCGGCCGCATTCGGCGAAGTCGTGTTGATCGCGGTTCCCTATGCCGCGCTTCCGCAGGTGGGCCGTGATCTGGCGGATTTGATCAAGGGCAAAGTGGTGCTGGATACGTCCAACCCCATTCCCGGGCGCGACGGCGATGTTGCGGTGTGGGCCCGGGAGAAAGGCGCCGGTCTCGCCTCGGCGGAACTGCTGCCGGGGGCGCGTCTGGTCCGTACCTTCAATGCAGTCGGCTACGCGAGGCTGCCGGCGGCCGCGCAGCGCCAGGGCGAGCGCACCGGGATGCCGATGGCCGGCGACGACGCGCTCGCCATCGCTGTGGCATCGCGCCTGGTGCGCGAGATCGGCTTCGAGCCGGTGGTGATCGGACCGCTCGCGATGGGCAAATATCTAATCCCGGGAACGCCGCTTGCAGGAGAACACGCGCCGGAGAAGCTCCGGCAGATCGCGGCCACCCTCAAATAGGAGCCGCTGACCGAATGACCGTTAGCGGCCTGAATTGAGGGAGCATGAGGGGGTGCGCCCCCTCATATCGTCAGGCGATACGAGACGATCCTGCGATCAAGCAATTCGTCAGCCGCGATACCCGATGGAGCGGGATATCTCTTGCGCCGTGTCCCTGACCAATCCGGCCCAGGCGGTTTTCATGCGCTCGGCTGGCGCCGAGACCGACAGGCCCGCGACCAGCGCGCCGGTGTCGTCGCGCACCGCGGCGCCGATGCAGCGCACGCCGAGTTCGGCCTCTTCGTTGTCCAGCGCGTAGCCCTGCTTCGTGATGCGGTCCAGCTCCTTCTCCAGCGCCGCCACGCTGGTGAGCGTGTTCCTCGTGTACGACGGCAGCCGCGTGCGCTCGGCGTAGGCGAGCAACCCGTCCGGACCATCGTCCATCAGGAACAGCTTGCCGACCGCGGTGATGTGCAGGGGCGCCCTTGCGCCGACGATATTCACCACCCGCATCATGGCGCGACCGGCGGAAGTGCGCTCGACGTAGACGATCTCGTCGTCGTGGCGCACCGAGAGATTGACCGCCTCTGCGGTTGCCGCGTGCAACTTGCGCATGAACGGCAGCGCATGCTCGCGGACCGAGATGCGGGCTTTCACGAGATTGCCGAGTTCGAGCAGGCGTATGCCGAGCCGGTAGTTTCCCTGGTCGATCCGCTCGGCCAGCCGGTCGTGCACGAGAGCGGTGAGGATGCGGTGGGCGGTCGAAGGATGCAGGCCGGTCTCCTGCGCGAGCTGTTTCAGGGTGGCGGTTTCGGGATGAGCGGCGAGCGCGTCGAGCAGGCGCGTCATGCGCTCGATCACCTGGATTGAATTCTTGGATTCCGATGTCGCCACGGCAGGCCTGCCTGAAATGACCGAGCGATGGAATTCTACACCGCCATGCGAGAAAGAGGCGGCAGCGGGCGAAACCGACGTGTTATGATTTCCGCCGACCTCTACGATCAACGATAGCCCATTCCTGCCCATGCGCGTCGGCCTGTTCGTTACCTGTCTTGTGGACGCGATGCGGCCCTCGATCGGCATGGCCGCGCTGAAGCTGCTCGAGGGCGCGGGCTACCAGGTGGTGGTGCCCGCAACGCAGACCTGCTGCGGCCAGCCGGGCTACAACTCGGGCGACCGCAAGTCGGCGCGGGCGCTTGCCGAGAAGGTGCTCGAGGAATTCGAGGGCTACGATTTCCTGGTCGCGCCCTCGGGGTCCTGCGGCGGCATGATACGAACGCATTATCCAGACCTGTTCAGCGGCGAGCCCGCGCTTGCCGCGCGCATCGATCGCCTGACTGCGAAGACCTACGAACTCACGGACTTTCTGGTCAACGTGGCCAAGCTCAGGCAGGTTCCGGGGACGTTCGATGGCAGCGTCACCTACCATGATTCCTGCTCGGGGCTGCGCGAGATGGGGGTCAAGACGCAGCCGCGCGAGCTGCTCGCAAAGGTGCCGGGGCTGACGCTCAAGGAAATGCGCGACAACGAGACCTGTTGCGGCTTCGGCGGCACTTTCGTGCTCAAGATGGACGAGATCTCGGCGCGCATGGTCGAGGACAAATGCAGGCACATCGAGGCGAACGGCGCCTCGGCCGTGGTCATGGGCGATCTGGGATGCATGCTCAATATCGAAGGGCGCCTGCGCAAGCGCGGCGACAGCACGACGCAGGTGCTGCACGTCGCAGAGGTGCTGGCCGGCAGGGACGAGGATTAGGGCCGAGAGCGGTCTTTTTTGACTCCGGCATTGGCGGTGAATTGGGGTTTTCATGGGTCTCCCGTTTTCGGCCAGTTACAAACTTCGCAACTGGCCGAAAACGGGAGATTGATGAAGACCAAGACAAGGCGAGTTGTCTGGTTCCGGCCCGTCCGGATTGGGTGAGGCGATGCAAAGTCAGGCTATGCATTTCAAGGCCCGCGCGGGCGCGGCGCTCGCAGACGCAGGACTGCAGCGGGGTCTGTCGAAGGTGGACGGATTCGCGGCCAAGCGTGCCGTCGCCATCCGCGAACTCGACGATCTGGAGGGGTTGAGGACGGAGGCTGCGGCCATC
>MEQZ01000130.1 GCA_001770425.1 Betaproteobacteria bacterium RIFCSPLOWO2_02_FULL_65_20
GAACACGCGTATGGTCTGCGTGGCAATGGCGCCCGAGGCATAGACAGGGATGCTGCCGCTGGCCCACGGCTGCCAGCCCGTCGGCGTCAGAAAATAGATTTGCGATCCCAGGACCCCGGCGATGAAGATCTTTCGGTTCGAACCCAGTTCGGCCAGCGCCGGCTGCAGGGTGACTGACAGTGCCCGGGCGCGCAGCGTACCCGAGGCCGTGCCGGTGATGGAATGGGGGGCCGACGCGGAGGGCAGGCTGCCGTAGCGGAACACGCCGCCGCCCAGGGTGGCGACGTAGATCATGCCGTTGCCTGCGGCGAGGTCCAGCGGCGTGCGCACGCCGAGGCCCGTCATTGGCGCATCGGGGAAAGGGGCCCAGTTTCGACCGCGGTCTCGGGAACTGTAGACACCCGAGTATTGGTCGCCCGCGTAGAGCGTTCCCGCGTCGTCGAACACCAGAGCCATGACATACGGGTTGCTGCTGCTGAAGCCGACCGTAATCGGGCCGATCCAGGTCGTGCCCCCGTTCTCGCTTAGCCAGACGCCAGCGTCCTTCTCGCCTGCCACGATCACGTTGTTGGGGGCATCCACCGCCAGGGCGACGATATTCTTTCCGCCGAGGCCCAGCAGCGTCCAGTTTGCGGCGCCGTCGGTGGTCTTGTACACGCCGCCGGAAGTAGCCGCCCAGACCGTATCGGCCTGGGTCGGATGGACGATGAGTTTGCGCACGTTCTTGCCATCGAGTGCAGAGCCGGTGGCCACGAAACTGCGACCACCGTCGGTGGACTTGTAACTCACGCGCCCCGCGGGCGTACCGCCCTGATCCAGCGTGTTGCGTTCCCGCGCCAGGCCGGCGTAGACAGTATCTGGATTGGACGGAGCCACGGCGAACGACTTGAAACCCTGCCGCGTTGTAACTTCGCCCGCGTTCGCCTGGGGATGCGTGAGCACGACCGCAAACGACGCACCCGCGTCGGTCGAGCGCAGGATCTTCCCCTGGTGCTCGTCCGCGAGCAGAATAATCCGCGCATCGCGCGGGTCCGAGACCAGCGTGTTCCATTCTGCAAACACGGCCTGTCCTGTGCCGATGCCTGTCCAGTCCACACCGTAGTTGACGCTGCGGAACGGACCGCTTCTGCCGATGACCAGCACCGTGGACGGGCTTGTCGGCGGAATGTGCACCGCATGGATCCAGGCACCGGAATAACCCTTGCTCCAGATCTCCCAGGTCTGCGCACCGTCGGTGGAATGGAAGACACCGCCCCCGTAGTTGTTCGCGTAAAGCAGATTGGGGTCTGCTGGATCCACCACCACGTCGATGGGCACGCCCGCGCGCACGCCTTCCGGCCCCCACTGGCCGGTGCCGGGCTTGGCATACCGGCTCCACGTCAAGCCACCATCGGAGGATCGATAGAACGCGGCCGCGCTGCCTGCGTAGACCACGTCGGGGCTGGACGGAGCGAAATTGACCGTTGTCATGATGTCGGACGAAATCACCTTGGTCCACGTGGCGCCGCCGTTGCTCGTTCGAAACAATCCACCCTGCTCGTTTCCATCGCCTCCGCCGGAGCAGGCGTTGTTGCCTGCCGCAGCGAACAGGATCAGCGGGTTGGAGGGGTGCATGCGCAGACTGCCCACGTAGAGGCTGGTGAGTCCGTTGTTGATGGCCAGCCAGGTCGTGCCGCCATCCGTGCTCTTCAGTACGCCAACCCCGCCATAGCTGCGTGCGGCACAGTCCGAGTTGTAGGCCTCGCGATCGAAAATGCCCGCCGAGACATACAGGGTCGCGGTGTTGCCTGGGTCGACAATCAGATAACGCGCCAGGTCGTTCCCTTCCCACAGCAAACTCCAGGACTCGCCCCCATTCGCGGTCTTGTAGACCCGCCCCTTGACGCGGATGAATTCGCGGCCCTGGATGGCCGTGCGAACCTCGGCCATCGCGTAGACGATGTCGGAATTTCCCGGCTGCACGGTAAAGCCGCGAAACACGATGCCTTCGGGTGGCGCTGTAACGCCGCTCGACTTCAGGCTCCAGGTGCTGCCTCCATCGGTGCTCTTGAATATGCCGAACAGCGCCCCATCGCCGTTAGTGCCGGACCAGACGATGTCCGGATTATTCGGGTCCAACGTCAGGCTGAAGATGGGGGTGACGTCACCGGTCGGCCCGCCCCGCGCCGTGATGCCCTGGTTGGAGGGACGCCACGTGGCGCCCGCGTCGTCGCTGCGAACGACGCCGGCGAAGTTGTCGGTGACGTACATCTTGTTCTTGTCTCGCGGATCGATGCGTACGTCGTAGCCCAGGCCGCCGAGTGGTCCGCCGGTCGATACCCACTCGGCGCTCTGTCCCTGGATTGTCCAAGTGGCGACGCCAAGCAGCAGCGCGATGTTTCCCAACAAGCCTATGCGAGACACCATGGTTTCCTCCTTTCGTCCCTGCCTGCGTGCCGTGGATCGACTGTCTATCTCTGCAGCGATTGATTCCGCTCGAAAAGCGTAAGGTCGCCATCGAATTTCGCTTCCGCCTCGAACCAGATGCGGAACGTGCGCCGGTGCAGGAGTTGGATGCGGACGTGCGCAGTGTTTACCTCCGGGCCCATGCGGAAGATGTATGCCGTGGCGTCTTCGCCGCCGGCGGGAATGCGGTCGTCCGATTCGACGACGAACCGCCGCCAGTGCGGCGCGGGATAGATCGGCGCGCGCCCGTCGCCGAGTCTCGGATCGGCCGGATAGGCGACGGGCGTGCTCAGGATCTTCGCGTAGCCCTTGCCGGGAAGGCCGGCGTAATTTCCGAATTCCTCCGGTCCTTCCCCGGCCCACTGGGGAATCCTTTCACCATCGACCTGCTCCAGCAATCTTCCGCTGGCGTCGCGCGCCTCGACCAGCAACACCATATTGCGCATGGGACTACCGGTTGGCACGTGATGCCCCGCGCCGGTATTGCGCAGCCTGACCTGCACGCGCAATCGATCGCCCTGGATCAGTGCGTTGGATTCGGCCTCTATCCCCGAGCGCATCAGCGCCAGGTCGTCCCGGCCCGGGAATTTGTGCGACGGGATCGTTTCGGGTCGGCGCACGATGCCGCCCTCCGACGCGACGGCGAACTGGCTGGTCTTGCCGTCCGGCCGCATGTGGCAATCTTGGCAGTGGATGCCCTTTTCGGCGTAAGCGCTGGCCTGCCACTCGGCGAACTCGCTGTAGGCCGGCACGCCCCAGAACAGCCCGTGATGGCATCCGGCGCAGTAGCGGCTGTCCTTGTACAGGGGATGCAAGCTGTCGGGGCCCGGATAGACATCGTCGTAGGGCCCGAAAAACATCTGCTCGCCCTGCGCGGGACGTGTGAAGGCGAGCGACAGCACGCCCGCCCGCCCTCCGGCCAGATCGACCTCCACCTGTCTGACCTTGTGGCACAGGTCGCAGAGCACGCCCTCCCGCTCGACTCCGGTCGCGACGTTGGGATCGGCGTCGTAGGGTCGCCGCAGGGCGAGGGCCGGTACATGGCAATTGGCGCAGTTGCCGGCCGATCCCGGGAAGTCGAGCCTGTAGCCGATTCGGGGAAGCAGCGGGACATCGCGGCTGCCGCCATTGAAGAACGCCAGAAAGAAAGGATTGGTCGCGGCCCGCGCGTGGGCGCTGGATTCCCATTCGCGCACCAACGGAAGCGCTTCACCATGGTGACAGGTTTCGCAGGGCTTGCCGGTTTCGTCGGATGCGACGCTGCGGGTAGACGTGCGCGCCGGCAGCCAGCGGTATTCCGGATTGTCCCCTGTCGGTAACGCCTTCAGTTGGATGAGGTAGCTCTCGTTGCTGGAGGCAAGCGGGGCGCCGCCGATGTAATAGCCCTCTTTCCAGGCGGTAATGTGCGTCGCGGCGCCATCCAACTGTACTGGCAGCCCATACCGGCCGTCAGCGCCTGTCACTGTCGAGGTGCTCGTGCCCTGCAGGCGGACCAGTGCGCCGGCCACGGGCTGTCCGTTCAAGGTCTCCACCACTCCCGTGAAGGCCTGCGGACCGGATGGTTCGAGCGGCGAACAGCCGGATCCGAGCACCAGCGTGCCAAACGCAACCGCTCTCAGGACCGGAACAAAGTCCATGTTCGCTCTCCCGCCGAGCATTGTGGCACTTTCTGCGATGCCGTTGGGGCCGAGAGCCGTTGCGGCGGCGGTCGAGACGGGTTGTCCTCGATCAAACGCCGGCCCCGAGTGCGAAGGTAGGCTGAGCCAGGGCTTAGGCAATCCGGGCATGCAAATCATCCACGCCGATCTCGCCAGTTGTTCGGGCCTCACCGGCACGGTCGTGGTGATCGACGTGCTGCGTTCCTTCACGACTGCGCCGTTGCGGATCGGGTCGATTTCGCGATGCCTGTCCGGCTGACCGACGGCACTCCGATGATGGAGCCGGTGGCATGATCGGGAGCGCGAAGATTTTGGTTTTCAATAAATCTCCCGATTTTGGCAAGTTGCAAAAAGCGCAACTTCCCAAAATCGGGAGAGCGTGAAAAGACAAAAGATCTGACCGATTACAGCCAAGCCCGGCCTAGGAGCATTGCCATGGACCACACCCAACCGAGCGAATTCATCGAGAACCGGACCTACGACGAAATTGCCGTCGGCGACACGGCGACGCTCACGCGCACGCTGCGGCCCGAGGACATCCAGATGTTCGCGATCATGTCCGGCGACATCAATCCTGCGCACGTGGACCCCGAGTACGCGCATTCCTCGATGTTCCACGAGGTGATCGCCCACGGCATGTGGGGCGGCGCGCTGATCTCGACCGTGCTCGGCACGCAGTTCCCCGGCCCGGGCACGATCTACATCGACCAGACGCTGCATTTCTCGCGTCCGGTGAGGGTGGGGGACACGCTCTCGGTCAAGGTAAGCTGCCAGCGCAAGTTCGACCACAACCGCCACATGATCCTGGATTGCATCTGCACCAACCAGGACGGGCACAAGGTGATCGCCGGCACCGCGGAGGTGCTGGCCCCGACCGAGAAGATCAAGCGGCACAAGGCCGATCTGCCCGAGTTCCGTCTGGCCGAGTCCAGGCAGCAGCGCTACCAGCACCTGCTCGACCTGTGCAAGGGCCTTTCGGCGATACCGATGGCTGTTGCGCATCCTGTAGATGCCGAGTCGCTCAAAGGAGCGCTGCTCGCCCGCGACGAGGGGCTGATCCACCCGTTCCTGGTCGGGCCGGAGGACAAGATCCGCGCGCTGGCCGAGCAGGAGGGCCTCGGCCTCGAAGGCTGCCGCATCATCAACGTGGCGCATTTCCACGCCGCGGCCGAAACCGCGGTGGCGCTGGCGCGCTCCAGGAAGGTGGAGGCGCTGATGAAGGGGGCGCTGCACACCGACGAGCTGATGGTCGAAGTCGTGGCCAGGGACGGCCTGCGCACCGGCCGGCGCATCAGCCACGTGTTCCTGATGGACGTGCCGACCTATCCGCGGCCGCTGATGATCACCGACGCGGCCGTGAACGTGGACCCCTCGCTCGAGGACAAGGTCGATATCGTGCAGAACGCGATCGATCTGGCGCATATGCTGAAGATTC
>MEQZ01000131.1 GCA_001770425.1 Betaproteobacteria bacterium RIFCSPLOWO2_02_FULL_65_20
CGTTCCTGCTGGTGGCGCTGGGGGTCGCGTTCGCGGCGATTTTCGGGAAAGTCCAGCCGATGGTGTTCGGCGAGACCAATCTGCGCCGGCTGCCTCATCCGCCGGCGCTGGTGCCGGTATTCGTACATCTGGCAATCGTTCTGATGCTGGGCCTGTACATTCCGCCCTACCTGGTCGAATGGTACCGCCAGGCGGCCGCTTTCATCGGCTGAGCCCGCACCAGGCATAAAAGCGATGACCGATCTTCCGATCCAAACCGAAGCCATTCCGGGCGCGATGCCCGCGTTCCGCTCGATGATCGAGGCCGGGACCCTTCGCGCGGTGGTGGAGAAGGCAAAATCGCAGAAAGCGCGCCTGGTCGCCCTTTGGGGCAGCGACGAGACCGCGCGCGGCGGCGGCTACGCCCTGCAGATTGCCCTCGCGGTCCGAACGGGGCTGCTGTGGCTGACCGTGCCGCTTGCCCGAGAGCATCCGCGCTATCCCGGCATCGCCGACATTTACCCGGCGGCGAACCGCATGCAGCGTGCCGCCTACGATCTCATCGGCATCCACGCGCAGGACGCGCTCGACCACCGCAAGTGGCTGCGGCACCGCGCCTGGCCGGGAGGCGTATTCCCGCTGCGCAAGGACTTCGACAC
This sequence comes from Betaproteobacteria bacterium RIFCSPLOWO2_02_FULL_65_20, assembly GCA_001770425.1. Lineage (GTDB taxonomy): Bacteria > Pseudomonadota > Gammaproteobacteria > Burkholderiales > SG8-39 > JACQTO01. The sequence continues at coordinate 639 of MEQZ01000131.1, forward strand.
CGCCAGCCGCTTCCCGCAGGCCGACGACCGCTACCCGTTCGTCAAGGTCGAAGGCGAAGGCGTGCACGAGATTCCGGTGGGTCCGGTGCATGCCGGGACCATCGAGCCCGGGCACTTCCGCTTCTCCATCGTCGGCGAAAAGATCCTGCGGCTGGAGGAGCGTCTGGCGTACAAGCACAAAGGCATCGAAAAGCGCTTCGAGGCGATGACGCTCGAAGAAGGCGCCCGGCTCGCGGGCCGCGTGAGCGGGGATTCCACCGTCGCCTACGCATGGGCGTACGCCATGGCGGTCGAGGGCGTGACAGGCACCGAACCACCGAGCCGGTCGCTCGCGCTGCGCGGGATCATGCTCGAGCTGGAGCGCATCGCCAACCACCTGGGCGACCTCGGCTATCTGGGCAACGACGTGGCGCTGTCTTTCGGTTTCTTCCAGTTCTGGAGACTGAAGGAAGACCTGCTGCGGTTGAACGCCGAGTTGTTCGGCCACCGCTACCTTATGGACCTTGTCGTCCCCGGCGGCGTCACATGCGATCTGACGCGCGACCACGAGCAGCGCCTGCTGGAGGGGCTGGACCGGATCCAATCCGAAATTGCCTCTCTGCAATCGATCTATGACGAGCACTCCGGTGCCCAGGACCGGTTCATCATGACCGGGCAGGTGCTGCCCGAACTGGCCGAAAGAATGGGCCTCACCGGGTTCGCCGGTCGTGCGAGCGGCATCATGTGCGACTTGCGGATCGATTACCCGATTCCGCCTTACCAGCAGCTGGAGGTGCGCCTGGCCTCGCACACCCGCGGCGACGTCGCCGCCCGCGTTTCGGTCCGATTCGAGGAACTGTTCGAGTCCGTTCGGCTGGTCCATGCGCTGGTCAACCACCTCCCGCCCGGCGAACTCCGGGTCCCCGTTGGCGCGGCCCCGGGCGGTGCGCGCGGTATAGGCTGGGTCGAGGGTTGGCGCGGCGACGTGTTCATCGCGTTGGATACTGCCGACGGAAATCGCATCCATCGGGCGCATCCGCACGACCCGTCGTGGCAGAACTGGCCTGTGCTCGAGCGGGCGGTGCTCGGCAATATCGTTCCGGACTTTCCCCTGATCAACAAGTCGTTCAACCTGTCCTACAGCGGACCGGACCTCTGATATGTATCAGCTCCTGAAGCAGATCGTCACGGCCGGGATCGTCACCGAGCGGCCCCCGCTTCCGGACCAGGCGCTGCGGCAACTGGAGCAGCAGTTGCCCGATGCCATACTCAAGCACATCGGCAGGGCGCTGGCGATCCGGCATGTGGATGCCGGATCCTGCAACGGATGCGAGCTCGAGATCCATGCCTGCAACAGCCCCTATTACAACCTCGAGGCGCTGGGTATCAAGTTCGTCGCCAGCCCGCGCCACGCCGACATGCTGCTGGTCACCGGCCCGGTGTCACGCAACATGGCTGTGGCGGTGAAGCGCACCTACGACGCGACACCGGATCCGAAGCTCGTGGTCGCGCTCGGCGACTGCGGCTGCACGGGCGGGATATTCGGCGAGTCGTACGCCTCGTGCGGGCGCGTCTCCAACGTGATCCCGGTGGACGTGGCCGTGCCCGGCTGCCCGCCCACGCCGACCGCGATCATGCAGGGGATACTCACCGCGATACAGGGACGCGATCGGACTCCTGTGCGTTGACTTGCGGGCACGCGTTGCGATTGCGGCTGCAATCGGCTATAAACAAACGCTTGTTCCATCAACAATATTGCATGAGGTCAAATTGAGTTCCCAGAAAAAACACGCCGCGTTTTCCGGAAGGATGCTGATGGTAGGCTTCGGCGCCGTGGGACAGGGCACGCTGCCCCTGATCCTGCGCCACATCGGCATGAAGGCCGAACAGATCACCATCGTCACCGCATGGGAGTTCGGCAGGAAGATCGCCGCCGAATACGGCGTCAAGTTTCTCGTCGAGCCTCTCACCCGCGAAAACTACGTCGCCAGCCTCGCCGATTATCTCGGCCCGGGTGATTTCCTGGTCAACGCATCGTTTGACGTTTCCAGCCTGGCCCTGATCGAGTGGTGCCAGCAGAACGGGGTGCTCTACATCGACGCCTGCATCGAGCCCTGGCCCGGCGGCCATACCGACGCATCGGTGCCGGTCGCGCACCGGTCCAATTACGCCTATCGCGAGGCGGCGCTCGCACTGCGCAAGAAACACCCGAGCGGCCCCGCATGCGTGCTGATGCACGGCGCCAATCCGGGACTGGTTTCGCATCTGGTCAAGCAGGCCATGCTGAATATCGCCTCGGATATGGGCGTGAAGATCTCACAGCCGAGCGAACGCGAAGGCTGGGCCAATCTCGCGCGCACCCTCGAAATCAAGGTCATACACATCGCCGAGCGTGACCACCAGGTGAGCGCGCGGCGCAAGCAGAACGACGAATTCGTCAACACCTGGTCGAGCGAAGCCTTCTGCGGCGAATCGATGCAGCCGGCCGAACTGGGCTGGGGCACGCACGAGCGCAACTGGCCGCGCGACGGGCGCGAATACGGCTTCGGGTGCGGCGCGGCGATTTTCCTGGACCGGCCCGGCGCGGCGACGCGCGTGCGGTCTTGGGCGCCCAGCGAAGGCCAGTTCCACGGCTGGCTGATCACGCACGGCGAGGCCATCTCGATTCCGGACTATCTGTCGGTGCGCAAGAACGGCAAGGTCGTGTACCGGCCGACCTGCCACTACGCCTACCATCCGTGCGACGACGCAGTCCTGTCGCTGCACGAATTCGCCGGCAACGGCTGGCGCTTTCCTCAGGAGCAGCGCCTGTTGCGCGACGAAATCGACGCCGGCTTCGACGAACTGGGCGTGCTGCTGATGGGCCACAAAAAAAACGCCTACTGGTACGGCTCCCAACTGTCGATCAAGGAAGCGCGGCGGCGCTGCCCCTACAACAATGCGACCAGCCTGCAGGTCAACGCGCCGTTCATGGCGGGGATCGCATGGGCGCTGAACAATCCGCAGGCGGGCATCGTCGAGCCCGACGAACTCGACTACGAGACCATTTTGCAGATCTCGACGCCCTACCTGGGCAAGGTGGTGGGCGCCTACACCGACTGGACGCCGATAGCCGGACGCGGCCTGCTGTTCCCGGAGGAGATGGATCAGTCCGATCCGTGGCAGTTCCTGAATTTCCGGGTCGACTGAGGCGCGTCGGCGCGTGCCCCTGCCGCCAGGATGGAACCGCTTTCGCTCCGCTTCATCGGCTGGTTCTACACGCTCGTGCCGGCGGCAGCGCTCGCAACAGGGGGGCTGATCCTTTACATGCTGTACCGCTCCGGAGGCCTCGCTCGCCGCTATGCCGAGGAGAGCGTGTTGAACGATCTCACGCTGATCGGGATATGGGCGGCGGGACTGCTCGGTGGCATAGGCGTGCTGCAGGGAAAGGCGTGGGCGCTCTGGGTGCTCGAGTTCTTCTGCTGGGTGCTGTGCGTGCTGGTGCTGCTGTCCGGCACGTACCGTCTGCTCGCGCTCCACCGAGCGGAGGGTGAAACACCCGGCAAGTGGGTGGCAGCCGTCGCCGGCGTTGTCTTCGTGGCGCTTCCGATCCTCGCCTTTTGCGGCGCGACGATTTTCACGCTGCGCAGCGACGCGGCCAGGCAGGCACTGACGGGCTGACGCGCGCCCCGATGGCGAAACTCCTTCACATCTCGGGACGCGTCCAGGGCGTGAACTATCGCGAGGCCATGCGCCAGGAGGCCCAGCGGCTGGACATAACCGGATGGGTGCGTAACCGCCGCGATGGCAGTGTAGAGGCTATGGTCGACGGCCCGACCGAAGCCGTCGAGGCGATCATCGCCTGGGCCCGGCGCGGCCCGCCGAGCGCACTGGTCACGGACGTGCAGATGAGCGAACACCCCGGGTCGTTCACGTCGTTCGAACGCCTGCCGACTGAATAACCGCGCCGCCGGACACGGCTTGAAGGAAGTTGCCGCAACCCCCGGGTGGGCGCCGACAGGGGTCAAACACCCAGCACCGACCGCATGCCGCGCACATCGCCATGCAGCGATGTCAGCGCGTCATCGAACGACAGGTGCGGCATGTGTTCGACGACCATGGACGCGACCGCTTTCGCCTGCGCGAGATCGCGCGGCTTCTTGACGGGCTCGCGCTCCGGCTGGCTCGCGAGCCACGCCGTGGATGTCGGCGGGCAAGCCAGCCCCTTCACGAGTAGATCACCTCGACGTTCTCGGGTCTGAGCCATTCGGCGAGCGACGCAAGCAGCCGGTCGTCCAGGCTCACGCGCCAGTCGTCGCCCAGGCGCATCTCGACGCTCGCCGCACCATTCTGGTAGCGCACGGAGACCGGGCAGGCGCCGTTGCGGTAGGGCGCGAGCAGGTTCTTCAACTTCTGCGCCGCCGCCGCGCCGGCCGACGAGGCTTCGCCGTTCATCAACAGGAGGACCGCGCGAGCAAAACGGGTGCGCGCGGTCGCCAGGTCGCAGATCTTCTCGGCGTTGATCCGCATCGTGGCGGACTCGCCCTCCTCGTCGGATCCGCGTCGCACCAGCCTTACCTTGACCTCCATGACCAGCACGGCGTCTTCCTTGACGATGTCGCGGTACTTCTCGAACACCTCCGGATAGACGGACACCTCCTGTCGTGCGGTTCCATCCCCCAGATCGACGATCATCATCCGCCCGGACTGCATGCGCTGCGCGTGCACCGACTCGACCACGCCGGCGATGAGCTGGATACGCCCGCCGTAGTCGCCCTCTACCGGCGCCAGACTGCGCAGATCGCCGCGGATGAATTTGCGCACCTCTTCCCTGCAGGCGTTGAACGGATGCCCGCTGCGGTAGAAGCCGAGCACAGCCTTCTCCGCCTGCAACTGCTCCGGCTCGCTCCAGCGCGGCCGCTCGACCAACCCGATGCGGTGATGGTGCGATTCCTCGACGCCGCCGAACAGGCTCACCTGCTGCGCGTCGCGCTCGGCCTGCTCGGCAGCCTCGATGGCGATGCCCACCGAGGCGTAGAGGCTGGCCCGGTGATCGTTGATCGAATCGAATGCCCCGGCGCGCACCAGCGCCTCGATCACCCGGCGATTGGCGATGCGCTTGTCGATGCGGCTGGCGAAATCGAACAGGTCCGTGAACGGCCCGCCCGCTTTTCCATTAGCCCCTTCCCTCGCCCTGACGATCGCGGCAATCGCCGACTCGCCGGTGCCCTTCACCGCGCCCAGGCCGTAGCGGATGGTCTTGTCATCGACCGGAACGAAGCGGTATTCGCCGGCGTTGATGTCGGGGGGCAGCACCTTCAGGCCGTTCGCGAGCGCGTCGTTGTAGAGGCTGTGCACCTTGTCGGTGTCGTCCATGACCGCCGACAGGTTCGCCGCCATGAACGCCGCCGCGTGGTGCGCCTTGGCATAGGCGGTCTGATAGGCCACGAGCGCATAGGCCGCCGCGTGCGACTTGTTGAAGCCGTAGCCCGCGAACTTCTCCATCAGGTCGTACAGCTCGCTCGCGGTGCCCTTGGCGACGCCGTTCTGCTGCGCGCCGGCGACGAAAATGTCGCGCTGCTGCGCCATCTCCTCGGCCTTCTTCTTGCCCATCGCGCGGCGCAGCAGGTCGGCGGCGCCCAGCGAGTAGCCGCCTATGACCTGCGCGATCTGCATCACCTGCTCCTGGTACACCATGACGCCGTAGGTCGGCCCCAGGATGGGCTCCAGCCGCGGATCGAGATACTTCACCGCCTGGCGGCCGTGCTTGCCGTTGATGAAGTCCGGGATCAGTTCCATCGGCCCGGGACGGTACAGCGCCACCAGCGCGATCACGTCCTCGAAGCGGTCCGGCGGGGCGCGTTTCAGCAGATCACGCATGCCGCGCGATTCAAACTGGAACACGGCCGCTGTGTTTGCATTGGCGAAAATGCGGTAGGCCGCGGGATCGTCGAGCGGAATGCGCTCGAACGAGAAGTCGGGGTCACCGAGCTTCCTCACGTAGCGCGCCGTCCAGTCGAGAATGGTGAGCGTGGTCAGGCCCAGGAAGTCGAACTTCACCAGGCCGATGGCCTCCACGTCGTCCTTGTCCAGTTGGGACACCGCATTGTGCGAACCTTCGGCCGCGTACAGCGGGCAGAAGTCGGTGAGCTTGCCCGGCGCGATGAGCACGCCGCCGGCGTGCATGCCGACGTTGCGCGTGAGGCCCTCGAGCTGGCCTGCCAGAGCCAGCAGCTCGCGCGTTTCCTCCTCGGCCTGCTCCCGCTCGGCAAGCCGCGGCTCCATCTTGCGCGCTTCGGCCAGCGTGACGAGCTTGCCGGGCTGGAACGGGATCAGCTTGGCCAGTTCGTCGGTGCGGTTGTAGCCCCACTCCATCACGCGACCCACATCGCGCACCACCGCCTTCGCCGCCATGGTGCCGAAGGTCGCGATCTGCGACACCGAGTCCTTGCCATACTTCTGCTTCACGTAATCGATCACGCGATCGCGCCCGTCCTGGCAGAAATCGATGTCGAAGTCCGGCATCGACACCCGCTCCGGATTGAGGAAGCGCTCGAACAGCAGGCCGTAGCGCAGCGGATCGAGGTCGGTGATTCCCAGCGCGTAGGCGACCAGCGACCCGGCCCCCGAGCCGCGTCCCGGGCCCACCGGCACGCCGTTCTGCTTGGCCCAGTTGATGAAGTCGGCGACGATGAGAAAGTAGCCGGCGAAGCCCATCTGGATGATGGTCTGCAGCTCGAACTCGAGCCGCGCGGCATAGCGGGGCGCCGCTGCGTCGCGCGCCGCGGCCTCCGGAAACAGCGCCGCCAGGCGCGGCGCGAGGCCGGCGCGCGACTGCGCGCACAGATAATCCTCGAGCGACACGCCATCGGGCGTGGGAAACCGCGGCAGCTTGCTCTTGCCCAGTTCCAGCTCCAGGCTGCAGCGCCTGGCGATCTCCACTGAATTGGCCAGCGCCTCGGGCAGATCGGCGAACAGATCGGCCATTTCGGCCTGACTCTTGAAATAGCTTTCGGGCGTGAATACCTTGGGCCGGCGCTGGTCGCCGAGCACGTAGCCTTCGGCGATGCACAGCCGCGCCTCGTGCGCGGTGAATTCCTCGGGGCGCATGAACTGGACCGGATGCGTGGCGACGACCGGCAGTGCGAGACGCCCTGCGAGGGCCACCGCGCCGCGAATATAGATTTCGGTCTGAGGCGCGCCGGCGCGTTGCAGTTCGATGTAGAACCGGCCCGGAAACAACTTCGACCAATCCTGCGCAAGCCGTTCCGCCTGGGCGGCGTTGTCCTGCGCGAGCGCCATGCCGACATCGCCCGAGGCCGCGCCGGAGAGCGCAATCAGCCCCTGCGTACCCGTACCCTCGGTGCCCGAAGTGCCCGTGGTACCCGGCCTGCCGCCCGGGTGTGCAAACCACGAGCGCTTGATCTCGGCGCGCCCGCGGTGCTGGTTCTCGATCCACGCGCGGGACAGCAGCTCGCACAGGCGCAGGTAGCCCCGCTGCGACTGCACGAGCAGCAGCAACCGCTGGCCCTTGTCGCGCTCCTGCTCGTTTTCGATCCAGACATCGCAGCCGATGACCGGCTTGATGCCGCTCCCGCGCGCCGCGTTGTAGAACTTGACCATCCCGAAGACATTGGCGAGATCGGTGATAGCGAGCGCCGGCATGCGGTCCTCGACCGCGCGCGCCACCGCGTCGTCGATCCGCACGATGCCGTCGGTGATCGAGAACTCGCTGTGCAGCCGGAGATGGACGAATCGGGTCATGGGGCGGGCGAATGCGGAAAATTCTACACCCCTCCGGAACCCCGGCGACGAGGTCGAGCAAGATCAAACGCTTGGCGATGCGCGGGCGGTAGAATAGCAGCGCATTGCCACAGAAACCCAGCAACCAAGGGTATCGAGGAACACGCCATGCCGCGCACCAAGCGCCCCGCCGCAACCCGCAGGACCACCCGACGTAAGGCTCCCGCCGAACCGCGGTTGTCGCGGCTGCGCCGGCCCGAGCAACTCTCCGTCGAAGCCTGGCAGGCGCAGTTGCGCCGCCAGTTCGGCCGCGAGCAGCCGTTCCGGATCGACAATCTCGGCGCCGAGCCGGTGTTCTCCGAATTCGCCGTTACCAATCCGCAAAGCGGCGGCCGCTACCGCGTGGCGATCCGCGGCGCGGCCGCCGGCGAGAACTACTGCTCGTGCCCGGACTTCGCGACCAACGATCTGGGGACCTGTAAGCACGTCGAATTCACACTTGCCCGGCTCGAAGCGAGGCGCGGCGGCAAGGCGGCGCTGAAACGCGGCTTCACGCCGCCCTACAGCGAGATCTATCTCAACTATGCCGGGGCGCGCAGCGTGCGTTTCCGCGCCGGTGCTGACTGTCCTTCCGCGCTCGCCGGTCGCGCCGCCGCGTTGTTCGACAAAGCTGCTGGGTGGACCCGGCCGCAAGACCGATTTGCGCAGTTCGACGCCTTTCTCGCCGCC
>MEQZ01000132.1:0-5553 GCA_001770425.1 Betaproteobacteria bacterium RIFCSPLOWO2_02_FULL_65_20
CGCGAAAAGGAGATTCTGCAGGGGCTCGCGCAGGGACTGGCCAACAAGCTGATCGCGCGCAACCTCAAGATCACCGAAGCCACCGTCAAGGTGCACGTCAAGAACCTGCTGAAGAAGCTCGGCTTCCACTCCCGGCTCGAGGCCGCGGTCTGGGCGGTCGGGCGCAACGCCAAGCAGGGGGGGTGAACGCACGCGCGAGGATGGCCGGAGGAATTGGCGACCGCGCAGCGGTCAGGACTTGCCGGCAAACCCCAGATACGACTCGGCCACTCGCGGGTTTTCCGCCAGTTCCGCGGAGCGTCCCTCGAGCGCGACCTCGCCGGGTTCGAGCACGTAACCGTAGTCCGCGACCTGCAGCGCGGCGCGGGCATTCTGCTCCACCAGAAGAATGGCGACGCCGGTCTTGCGCAGGTCGGCGATGATGTGGAAGATCTCGCGCACGATCCTCGGGGCCAGCCCGAGACTGGGCTCGTCCAGCATCAGCAGCCGCGGCTTGGCCATGAGCGCGCGGCCGAGCGCAAGCATCTGCCGCTCGCCCCCGGACAGCGTCGCCGCAAGCTGGGTGTGGCGCTCCTTGAGGCGCGGGAAACGCGCGTACACCGCCTCCATATCTGCATCCAGGCCGCGCTCGCCGCGCCGGATGCGCTGGAACGCGCCCAGGCGCAGATTGTCCTCGACGCTGAGTTCGCCGAACAACTCGCGCCGCTCCGGCACCAGGCACAGCCCCATGGAGACGCGCGCCTCCACGCTCGTGCCGGCAAGGTCGGCCCCGGCGTAACGCACGCTGCCGCTGCACGGCAGCAGCCCCATGATCGCGCCGAGCAGCGTCGTCTTTCCCGCGCCATTGGGGCCGATCACGGTCACGATCGAGCCCTCTCCCACCTTCAACGAGGCGCGATGCAATCCTTCCACCTTTCCGTAGTAGACCCTGAGGTCGCTTACCTCCAGCATCGTGCTCATTCGATGCCCCCCAGATAGGCTTCCACGACGGCGGGATTGGTCTGTATCTCCAGCGGCAGACCCTCGGCGAGCTTTTCGCCGAAGTCCATCACTACCAGCCGGTCGACCAGTCCCATGACGAACTCCATGTCGTGCTCGACCAGTAGAATGCTCGTGCCTTCGGCGCGCAGCCTGCGCAGCAGTTCCGCCAGCGCGCTCTTTTCGCCGTAGCGCAATCCCGCCGCCGGTTCATCCAGCAGCAGCAGCAGCGGATCGCCACAAAGCGCCCGCGCGATCTCGACCACGCGCTGCTGTCCTAGCGGCAGGCTCCCTGCGGGCTCGAACAGGTGGCTCCCCAGACCGACTCGGTCGATTTGGCGTGCGGCCTCGGCGAGTAGTTGCGCCTCTTCGGCGCGATCCCGGCGCAGCATGGCCGCGACGGTGCCGCGACGGCCGCGCAGGTGCGCGCCCAGCGCCACGTTGTCCAGCACCGACATGGCCGACACCAGGTTGACGTGCTGGAACGTGCGGCAGATGCCGCGCGCCGCGATTTCCTTGGTCGGATGCCTGTCGATCCGCTCGCCCCGGAAACGTATCTCGCCTTCGTCGGCACGCAGCACGCCGGTAATCAGATTGAACACGGTGCTCTTTCCGGCGCCGTTGGGACCGATCAGTCCGAGGATCTCCCCGCTTTTCATCTCGAAGGACAGATTGCCCACGGCGACCAGGCCGCCGAACTGCTTTTGCGCCGCGCGCACTTCCAGCAGCGCCTCCCCCGACTGCGGCTGCTCGCGCCTCGCAAGCGCCGGCGCCTCGGCCGGCCGGGCCCGGCCCGGTCCGGCCGGCAGCAGGCGCGCAAACACCGGCGCCAGGCCGTCGCGGGTGCGATGCAGAAGCAGCATCATCAGCACCCCGAACACGACGATTTCGTAGTTGCCGGTCCGCTGGAAGAGTTTCGGCAGCAGGTCGTTGAGCCACTCCCTGAGCAAGGTCAAGAGCGATGCGCCGATGACCGCACCCCAGACGTGGCTCGCGCCGCCCACCACCGCCATGAACAGATAGTCGATCCCGGCGTTGACGCCGAATCCGTGCGGTGCCACGAACCGAAGGTAATGCGCGTAGAGCCAGCCCGAGACCCCCGCCAGCAGCGCTGCATAGAGGAACACGATGATCTTGAGCATCGCCGTGTCCACGCCATAGCTCTCGGCCATCACGCTGCGAAAACGCAGTGCGCGTATGGCCCGCCCCGACCGGGAATCGAGCAGGTTGCGCGCGGCAATCAACGCTGCCAGCGTCATGATCCAGATCAGGTAATAGGACTCGCGGCCGGTGTCCAGCGCCCAGCCGAACAGCGACACGGGGGGGATGTTGTCCAGGCCGCTGTACCGGCCGAGTATCTCCAGGTTGCCGAAGACAAAATAGATCGCGATACCCCAGGCGATGGTGCTGATCGCAAGATAGTGCCCCGAAAGCCGCAGCGTGATGAACCCCAGCGTGAGGGCGAGCGCCGCGGTGAGCGCCAGCGCCGCGAACAGCGTGACCCATGGAGAAACCCCGTACACGGTCGTGAGCACCGCGGTCGTGTAGGCTGCCAGGCCCGTGAACGCCTGCTGCCCGAAAGACATCACGCCGACCACGCCGGTGAGCAGCACCAGCCCGAGGGTCACCAGCGTCGCCATGCCGATGTAGTTCATCAGCGTGACATAGAACTCCGGCACCAGCAGCGGTGCGAGCGCCATGAAGACGAGAAACAACGCGAGCGTGACGCGAGCCGCCATCACTCCTCCTCGTCCTCGACGTGGCGGGTCGTCAGCGAACGCCAGACCAGCACCGGGATGATGATGGTAAAGACGATGCTCTCCTTGAAAGCGCTCGCCCAGAAGGAGGAAAACGACTCCAGCAGCCCCACCCCGACGGCCCCGATCGCGGCGAGCGGATAACTCCCCATGCCGCCCAGAATCGCGCCCACGAAGCCCTTCAGGCCGATCAGGAATCCGGTGTCGTAGTAGATCGTCGTGATCGGCGCGATCAGCACCCCCGACACCGCGCCGATGAACGCGGCGAGCGTCAAGGCGAGGCTCCCGGAGAGCTCGGCCGGAATGCCGACCAGCCGCGCGCCGACGCGATTGATGGCGGTCGCGCGCAGCGCCTTGCCGTAAATGCTGTGCTCGAAGAACAGCCACAACGAGGCCATGATCAATACGGTCGCGAGCACGACCAGCACGCTCTGTGCGCTGATGTTCAGCACCCCGATCTTGAAATGCGCGCCCGAGAACGCCTGCGACCTGAGCCCCTCGCCGCCGAAGAACACCAGTCCCAGGCCGGTGAGCACGTAATGCGCGGCCATCGAGATGATGAAAAGCACCAGCACCGACGCGCCGGCGAGCGGCCGGTAGGCGACGCGGTAGAGGATCGGCCCCAGCGGCACGACCAACCCGAAGACGATCAGCACCTGGATCCACATGTCCAGTTTGCGCGGGGCCGCCCACCAGGCGATGCCGGCCATGGCCAGGGGCAGCAGCACGTAGACCGCGAGGATGCGGGGCAGCCGGCCCGGAGCCTTGTCGCGCAGGGCGACGGCGATGTCCAGCAACGCCGCGATGGCGCCGCCTCCCACCAGGACGTACACCGTCCCGGGGAGCTTCCCCGCCTGCAGCAGCGCGAGCGACAGCGCCGCGTAGGAAATGAACTCGCCCTGCGGCACGAAAATGGCCCGCGTTACCGCGAACACCAGCAGCAGCGCGAGCGCCAGCAGCGCATAGATCGCGCCGTTGACAATGCCGTCTTGCACCAGCCACAGGACGATGTCGAAGCTCATGGTCCGAGCTTACCGCTCAGGTCAACAAGTTGAACATGAAAAAACCGGGGACGGTCTCCCGTCCCCGGTCCTGCGGGCAATCCGGAGGGGCGCTACTTCATCAGCCGCCACTGGCCGTTGCTGACATCCACCAGAACGCGCCCGCGATCGTCCAGGCCATTGTGGTTCGAGGCGCTCATGTTGTACACGCCGTGGGTGCCGATGATGTTCTTTACGTTCTCCAGCGCGGCGCGCAGTGCTTCGCGGAACTCGGGCGTGCCCGGCTTGGCTTTCTTGAGCGCGACGGGCACCGCCGCATTGAGCAGCGCCACGCCGTCGTAGCTGTACCCGGCAAAGGCATTGCGGCTGCCCGCACCGAAGCTCGATTCGTAGCGCTTGACGAAGTCCAGCGACACCTTCTTGGTCGGGAAGCTTGCCGGCAGTTCCTCGGCGACGATCAGCGCGCCCGTAGGGGCGATGGCGCCCTCGACCGCCTTTCCGCCGACCTTGATGAACGCCAGATTTACCGTTCCATGGTTATGATAAATCGCACCCTTGTAACCTCTTTCCCTGAGCGCAATTTGCGGCAGCGCGCCGCCGGTACCCGATCCGCCGACCACCACCACGTCAGGGTTCGCGGCCATGATCTTGAGCACCTGGCCCGTGACGCTGGTGTCGGCACGCGCATAGCGCTCGTTTGTGATTATCTTGAATCCGCCGGCGGGCGCAAGGCTCTGGAGCGCGTTGTGGACCAGGTCGCCCCAGGTATCGGAAAAGCCGATGTAGCCGACGCTCTTGGCGCCGTGGGCCTTCAGATGCTCGACGACGGCGCTCATCATGAGTTCGGTGGGCTGGGGAACGACGAAGGTCCAGTGAAGCCGGTCGGGCGACAGCGGCGGCACGGGCGTCAGTGCGATCATCGGCGTCTTGTTCTCCGCCGCGACCTGGATCATCGCCACCGCGGAGGGCACGCCGTTGGAGCCCATCATGGCGTCGACCTTGTCCTCGGTGACAAACTTGCGCGCGTTTTTCGCGGCCTCGTCCGGCTTGGATTGGTCGTCGAGGATGATGTACTTGACCGGTTCTCCCCCGAGCGTCTTCGGCACGAGTTGAAAGGCGTTCTTGTAGGGGATGCCGAGCGAGGAGCCCGGGCCGGTCGAGCCCAGGGACACGCCTACGGTGATTTCGGCGCTCGCCGCCGTCGCCGCGAATGCGCCGGCGAGGGCGAGTGCAGCAAGCAGTCTGCGGTTCATTGCTCCTCCTCAGATGGTGGAAATGCCGCCGGCAGCGCCGGCGAACCGAATAATTCTGGAGCCCGAAGTGTGCTCCCGGACGCGATCAAAATCAACGCGGCGCCGCGTCACCCCAGCTTCAGGCCCAGAGCCTTGATGACGGGCGTGAGGCGGGTGTGCTCGTCGTTGACGAACTTCGCCGCCCGTTCAGGGGTCGTGTCCGGCGAGATCTCGAAGCCGGACTTGATCAGGGCCTGCCGGAAATCCTCGTCGGTCAGCGCCTTGCGCGTGGCCTGGGCGATTTGCTCGACGATCGCCCGCGGCGTCGCAGCGGGCGCGAACAGGCCCGTGAACAGTTCCGTCACCAAGCCCGGCATGCCCGATTCGATCGCGATCGGGATGTCCGGCGCACCCTGCAGACGCGCGTGCGCGGTCGCAGCGAGAATGCGGATTTTTCCTGCGCGGTGCAGCTCGAGCAACGGCCCGGTGATGTTCGGCGTCATCATCGGGATGTGGCCGCTCACCAGATCCGCGATCCCCGGACCCGCGCCCTTGTAGGGAATATGCACGATGTCTGCGAGGCCG
>MEQZ01000132.1:5580-6567 GCA_001770425.1 Betaproteobacteria bacterium RIFCSPLOWO2_02_FULL_65_20
ATTGGCCCGCGCGTATGCGACGAGTTCCATCAGCGTCTTCGCCGGCACCCCCGCATGGACCACGATCGAATTGGCGGAAATGGCGATGACCGACACCGGGACGAAGTCCTTCACCGCGTCGTAGCGGATGCCGCTCATCACCGTGGGATTGATGATCTGGGTGCTGGTGTTTCCGAGCAGCAGCGTGTAGCCGTCGGGATTCGCGCGCGCGACTTCGGCGGCGCCGATGGTGCCGCCGGCGCCGCCCTGGTTTTCCACCACGACGGTGCCCAGCAGCGGCCGCATCCTGGAAGCCCAGTGGCGGCCGATCACGTCCACGACGCCGCCCGGGGCGAACGGCACCACCAGCCGTATGGGCCGCTCCGGGTACTTCGCCCCCTGGCCGAAGGCCGTCGGCGGCGCGAACACGGCGAGCAGGCTCGATGCGATTAAAGCGATTCGGCTGATGTTCATGCGCATACTCCTTCAATGTGGCGGGCACCCGGTCGGGACTGCCGCGGGCCGCGGATCAAGCTTGATCCGCCCGGCGGGGTCTTTCCGGTGGAGCTGCGGCGTACCCCATGCACACTCATCCCTCGCCATCCTCCTTCAGGATCATACCTGAATTGGAATTGACTGCTATTGATCTCCCGGCAGAGCGTGTCGATGCACTCGGTTTGGTAATCGCGCTCGACGATGTGCTTGTCGATGGGAACCAAAAGTAGGTCACGCCGGACATGCCGGGTTGCGGCACGGCGTTCAAGATCACCCTGCGAAAAGAACGTCTTGATGGCACGGGGGAACGCTTCGCGCTGCCATTCCCAGAAGCGGATTTCCTCGCCGTTGGCGAGGAAGACATAGGGCACTTTGAGCTGTGCGGCGTAGGCCTTCGCCTGCACCTCAGCCTCGGCGGGATTGATGGCGGCCCTCTTGGCCTCGATCGCGGCGAGCGCCCGCCCGTGACGGTCGCAGAGAACGTAGTCTGCCTTGGTCTTGTCCGGGAGGACG
>MEQZ01000133.1:0-5481 GCA_001770425.1 Betaproteobacteria bacterium RIFCSPLOWO2_02_FULL_65_20
GACGAGGCCATCGCGCGCATGGACCGCGCGCTGCGCGAATTCCGCGTGCGCGGCGTGTCCACCAACCTGCAGTTTCTCGAGAACGTCATCGCCCACCCGCAGTTCCGCGCGGGCGAGTGCACCACGCGCTTCATCGACGATACGCCCGAACTGTTCCACTTCACGCTGCGGCGCGACCGTGCAACCAAGCTGCTGCAGTTCATCGGCGAGGTGGTGGTCAACGGCAACCCGGAGATGAAGGGGCGCAAGGGGCCGGAGGCTGCGCCGTCCAGGGCGCCGAAACCCGCCTGCGACCTCGCCTCGCCTATCCCGAAGGGCACGCGCGACCTGTTCCGTGATCTGGGGCCGGAGGCCTTTGCGCGCTGGATGCGCGATGAGCAGCGCGTGCTGGTGACCGACACCACGCTGCGCGATGCGCATCAGTCGCTGTTCGCCACCCGCATGCGCACCCACGACATGCTCGAGATCGCCCCGCATTACGCGCGCATGGCGCCGCAGTTGTTTTCCCTCGAGTGCTGGGGCGGGGCGACTTTCGATGTCGCGATGCGCTTCCTGAAGGAGGACCCCTGGGAGCGGCTGGCGGCGCTGCGCATCCGCATCCCGAACATCCTGTTCCAGATGCTGCTGCGCGCCTCCAATGCGGTGGGATACACCAACTACGCCGACAACGTGGTGCGCAGCTTCGTCGCGCAGGCCGCCAAGGCAGGCATCGACCTGTTCCGCGTCTTCGACTCGCTCAATTCGGTCGAGAACGTGCGCGTGGCCATGGACGCGGTGCGCGAATCGGGCGCGCTGTGCGAAGCGGCGATCTGCTACACGGGCGACCTGTACGACGCGGCGCGCCCGAAATACAACCTCGCGTACTACGTCGCGATCGCCAGACAGCTGGAAAAGGCCGGCGCGCACATCCTGGGCATCAAGGACATGGCCGGCGTGTGCCGGCCGCGCGCCGCGCGCGCGCTGGTGGCGGCGCTCAAAGAAGAGGTCGGGCTGCCGATTCATTTTCACACCCACGACACCAGCGGCATTTCTGCGGCCAGCGTGCTCGCGGCCGTCGAGGCCGGCGTGGATGCGATCGACTGCGCGCTCGACGCGATGAGCGGCCTCACCTCGCAGCCGAATCTGGGCGCCATCGCGGCGGCGCTCGCGGGCACAGAGCGCGATACGGGACTGGACCTGCAACACCTGCAGGCGCTGTCGCGCTACTGGGAGGGCGTGCGGCGCTATTACGCGCCGTTCGAGGCCGACATGCGCTCGGGTACCTGCAGCGTCTATCGGCATGAGATGCCCGGCGGCCAGTTCACCAACCTGCGCGAACAGGCGCGGGCGATGGGCCTGGAGCAGCGCTGGTCCCAGGTCGAGGAGGCCTACGCGCAGGTGAATCTGCTGTTCGGCGACATCGTCAAGGTCACGCCCACCTCCAAGGTGGTCGGCGACATGGCGCTGTTCATGGTGTCCCATGGCTTGAGCGCGCAGGACGTGCTCGATCCGGCGAAGGAGATCGCGTTTCCGGATTCGGTGGTGGCTCTCTTCAGGGGCGAAGTGGGGTTCCCGCCCGGGGGCTTTCCGGCCGAACTCAGCCGCAAGGTGCTGAAGGGCGCCGCGCCCCTCGCGGGACGGGCCGGCGCGCTGCTGCCGGCGGTGGACCTGGAAGCCCGGCGTGCGGAGGCGCAATCGCTGGTCGGACGGCCCCTGAGCGATCAGGACCTGGGCTCCTACCTGATGTATCCCAAGGTGTTCCAGGAATACGCCCGGCATCGCGCCGCGTACGAAGACGTGAGCGTGATTCCGACCCCGGTGTTCTTCAACGGTCTTCGCGACGGCGAGGAGACGGCGGTGGAGATCGACCGCGGCAAGACGCTGCTGATCCGCCTGCAGGGCCGCTCGGAACCGGACGACGAGGGGCACTGCAAGCTGTTCTTCGAGCTGAACGGCCAGCCGCGCGTGATCCGCGTCGCCAAGGCCGGGCTCGTTACAGCGGCGAAGCATCCGAAGATCGACGAAAAGAATTCCGGCCATGTCGGCGCGCCGATGCCGGGCAGCGTGGTGACGGTCGCCGTCGAGCCTGGCCAGCGCGTCGTCAAGGGCGATCCGCTGGTGTCGCTGGAGGCCATGAAAATGGAGACCATGTTGCGCGCCGAGCGCGATGCGCTGGTCACGCAGGTCTGGGTCAAACCCGGTCAGACGGTCGCCGCGAAGGATCTGCTGCTCGAGCTGGAGTGAATGAGACGGACGGTTAGGGGGTAACTCCGCCGTGGGTGGCAGCCTGAACGCACCGCGATGCGCTGGAAGGACCCGCAATGCGGGCGGAATTCGAGCAAAAGTCCTGGTCAAGCCGGTTTTCGCGTATCTTGGAGGCCGTACACTTCAATCAACGCGGAGGTACCCATGTCAAGAGTATTCCTGCTGCTCACAGCCCTGTGCCTTTCGGCCACGTTGCAGGCGCAGACCTGGCCGGTGAAACCGTTGCGGGTGATCGTCAACGTGGCTCCGGGCGGTGTCGCCGACCTCACCATGCGCGTGCTCGGCGTGCGCCTTTCCGAATCGCTGGGCCAGCCGGTCGTGGTGGAAAACCGTCCCGGCGGGGACGGCTACATCGGATTCGAAGCCGTTGCGCGAGGCGAGGCCGAAGGGTACACCCTGCTCTACGCCCCGGGCAGCACCACGATGATCGCGCCGCATCTGGTACGCCGCCCAGATCTCGATCCGCTCAAGGTGTTTGCGCCGATTGTCCCGACGGGCCGCGTATCGCTCTATCTGGTCGTGCACCCGAAGCTTGCGGCGGCCAACTTTGCGGAATTTCTCGCCCACGCGCGCGCCAATCCGGGCAAACTGAATTACGGGACGCCGGGCAACGGGACCTCACCCCACATCGCCACCGAGGTGTTCAACCGCGAGGCAAACATCAAGCTGAACCATATCCCGTACAAGGGCGCCGGACCGGCGCTCAACGATCTGCTCGGCGGGCAGATCGACCTCGCCCTGGATCCCGGCGTGGGCCTGCAGCATGTCAAGTCGGGAAAACTGCGCATGCTGGCGGTGGCCGGAGCGCGCCGCCACCCCGACTACCCGAATGTGCCGACGCTCGAGGAGTCGGGCATCAAGGGCGTGGACGGCGGGCCGTATTTCGGCCTTTACGCACTGGCCGGCACGCCGCGCGCCATTCTCGAGCGGCTGAATGCGGAGGTGCAGAAGGCAATGAAGGAGCCGGTGGTCCGCGACCGTTTCGTTACGCTGGCGGTCGACATCGCCGATCCCATGACGCCGGACGCGTTCGCCGCCTACATTCACGACCAGAGCAACCGCTACGCCAAGCTCATCCCCGAGCTGGGCATTGGCGGTCGGTAGGCGGCGCGGCTGAGGGGTTTATCAGGCGTGGTGACGCCGGGTCGCGCAATGGACTTGGCGCCGACTGCGACCGGATCCAGGCCGTCGCGAAGGATCTACTGATCGAGCTGGATTGATTGTAAGGGGGCCGTCGCTGAATACGCCGGCTCAAACGGGCATAACTCGGGATTACCCGTATGTCAGTCCGAACACGGTATCCGTCAGCCATTTCTTGAAGCCTTCGTTGTCGCTGAACTGCTTGAATAACTCCGTGTCGTCCTTGAGCACTGCCGTCATCACGCGCGCCAGGGCCTTGTCGTGCTCGATGCGCGCGTTCTGCTTGTCGGAGTTCTGCCTGGCGTTCTGGTACGCCGTGTCGGCCCCGACTCGTGCCGGGATGTCCTTGGTAATGAGCTTGTGCACCCGGTCGCTGTCGGTCCAGGGGATGCTCCCGAACTGATCGTTGAAGGCCTTGATGATGTTCGACAGCCGATCCAGCTCCGGCTCCGGCTTGCGCCCGCCGCCGGTGGTCGGCACCGGCTCGATGTCGGCATCCGCATCGGGGAGCAGAATCTTCGCCACCGACTGCTTCTCGACCCGGTAGCTGTCCATGTCGATCGCTTCGAGGATTCCCTTCGACAGGTCTTCCTCGATCGGCGCGGGCAGCTTGGGCACCAGGAAGTTGAGGAAGATCGATAGCCTTTCCCAATCGGCACTGGTGTAAGGCAGTATCGACGAGAGAAAGCCGTAGGTGCGGCAGAACGCTTTGGACTTGCCCTTGAAGTCCACCTGGCCGTTCTCGTCCAGGTGCTCCTGGTAGGTCGCGACGCACGCATCGAGGATCGGATCGAGCTTGTCCCGGTCGGCACCGGACAGGTACAGGTCCACCAGCGTGTTCACTTGCTCCGGCGCGTACACCTGATACCCATCGAGCACCGCCTTCAGATCGTGCAGCTTGTTCGGGTCGGTTTCCTCGCTGAGTATCGTGGTGCGGTAGTAGTCGGCGAATGCCAGCTCGATCGTGTCGGCGTCGTTCATGAAGTCGAGCACGAACACATCGTGCTTCTTCGGGTGCGCGCGGTTGAGCCGCGAGAGCGTCTGCACCGCCTTGATGCCAGACAGCACCTTGTCCACGTACATCGTATGCAGCAACGGCTCATCGTAGCCGGTCTGGAACTTCTCGGCGCAGATCAGGAAGCGATATGGGTCCTCGACGATCTGATCGGCGATCTGGTTCGACGCAAAGCCGTTCAGCGACGCCTCGGTGACCTTCTTTCCGCCGTACTCATGCTCGCCCGAGAAAGCCACGATGGCCTGATACGGGCTCTTGCGCTCCTTCAGATAGTCGCGGAACGCCTGGAAGTACTGGATGGCGCGCTCGATGCCACTGGTCACCACCATCGCCCGGGCCTGCCCGCCGATCTTGGAGAGCGCCAGCACCTGCTCGTGGAAGTGGTCCACCATGATCTCGGCCTTGAGCCGGATGGCGCGGTCGTGGCCCTCCACGTAGTGCCGCAGCTTCTTCTTCGCCCGCTTGGTGTCGAACTCCGGGTCGCTCTCCACCGTTTTGATCAGCTTGTAGTAGCTGTTGACCGGCGTGTAGTACTTGAGCACGTCCAGGATGAAGTTCTCCTGGATCGCCTGTTTCATGGTGTAGCTGTGGAAGGGCCGGTGCTTGACCATGCCATGCGCCTGCGGGTCGGGTTCGCCGAAGATCTCCAGCGTCTTGTTCTTGGGGGTGGCGGTGAAGGCGAAGTAGCTGGCGTTGGGCAGCATCCTGCGCGCTTCCATGATGCGGTTGATGCGGTCCTCTGGCGTTTCGTCTTCCTCCTCCGCGCCGCCTACGGCCAGCGCCATGGAGAGCGCCGCCGAAGTCTTGCCGCCCTGGCTGGAGTGCGCCTCGTCGATGATGATGGCGAACTTGCGTCCCCGGTGCTCGCTCCCGATCTCGTCCAGGATGAACGGAAACTTCTGCACCGTCGTGATGATGATCTTTTTGCCGCTCTGAATGAATCCGCGCAGGTCGCCCGAGTGCACGGCGTGGCCCACAGTCGCGCTCACCTGCGCGAACTGCTTGATGGTGTCGCGGATCTGCTTGTCGAGAAGCTTCCGGTCGGTGACGACGATAATCGAGTCGAATGCCTCAGTGTCGTC
>MEQZ01000133.1:5583-6313 GCA_001770425.1 Betaproteobacteria bacterium RIFCSPLOWO2_02_FULL_65_20
GGCGCACCACGTCGAGCTGGTGATAGCGCGGCCAGACCTGCGTGGGCTTCTTCTTGCCGGTCTTCTCGTTCTTCTGTTCCACCACCTGCGCATAGTTTTCGAGAATGTCGGTCAGCCCGCGCGGCGTGAGCATGCGCTTCCAAAGAAAGTCCGTCTTGAGCCCGTCCGGGTTGGGCGGATTGCCCGCGCCGTCGTTCCAGCCCTGGTTGAAAGGCAGGAACCATGAGCCCTTGCCCTTCAACTGCGTGCAAAAGCGCACTTCGTGATCGTCCACCGCAAAGTGCACCACGCAACGGCCGAACTCGAACAATTTCTCGCGTGGATCGCGGTCGCGCTTGTACTGTTCCAATGCGTCTTCCACCGTCTGCTTGGTGAGGCTGTTCTTCAGCTCGAACGTGGCGATGGGCAGGCCGTTGATGAACAGACCCAGGTCGAGCGCAAGCTGCGTCTCCTCGCGGCTGTAGCGCAGTTGGCGCGTCACCGAAAAGCGGTTCTGCGCGTAGCGCTCCTCGGCCCTGGTGTTGCCGGGCGTGGGCGTGCCGTAGAAGAGTTGCACATGGTGCTGGTTGTGCTGCACGCCCTTGCGCAGCACGTCGATCACGCCGCGCTTCGCGATCTCGCCCTGCAGCCGGGCAAGAAACTTCAGCCGCGGCGGCCCATCCGCGCCAAGTGCCAGGGCCTCGAATACCGATTCCTGGGTCGTTTGCAGGAACGACAGGAGTTGGTAGCG
>MEQZ01000134.1:0-1444 GCA_001770425.1 Betaproteobacteria bacterium RIFCSPLOWO2_02_FULL_65_20
TGCTCACCGCGGATTTTAATTTCCGGCCAGAAGACCCGTTGTGCGCGCGCCTGCAGGATCCGATGGGTGCCGGCGTACCCGCCTACCGGGACCTCTGGTCAATTGCGCATCCGGGAACACCGCACGCGCCGACGCTGGGGGTCTACGACAAGGTGCAGTGGCCGGGCGATGCCTACTGCTGCGACTTCATTTTCGTGACCGAAGACCTCGCGCCGCGGGTGGAGGAGGTGGCAGTGAACGGCGCGACAGACGCCTCCGACCACCAGCCGGTGCTGCTCAGGCTGCGGATCTAGAGTGCCTAACAAACAAAACTTGTCGAAACGGGTGAACTTCTGAGGGATGCTGGTGCGCCTTTGTTTCGAGATTCACAGCAGAAGCAACTGACGAAAAACCGCCTTGAACCCGCAGTTGTTTCGTCCTAAACTGTGCATGTGCTGCCCATGTTCATAAAGGAGCGACGCAATGGCTGCTTCTGAACGAATTCCGGTCCTTCTCACGGCTGCCGAGAAAGGGCGAATCGCCAAAATGTCCAAGGCTGCCGGCCTTTCGATGGGGGAGTTTTTGCGTCGTGCCGCAGCTTCTTTCCGACCGTCGGAGGACGACAAAGTGCTTGAAGGGATGATTGACCAAATGAACAAGACAACCGCGCAAGCGAGTGCCGCTATCGAGGATGCGCTGGCATTTGTCGAGGCGTCAAACAAGCGTATCGCCTGCATGGAACGGAAGGCCGCCTGATGGGTGTTACCGACAAGATGTGGGACGCGATTACCACGGTCATCAAGATGAACGACAAGGTAGAGCGCGTGGCTGCGGCGATGGTTGCCCAGCAGCAGAAAATCGAAGGCCTGACGGAGCGAGTGATTCGCCTCGAAACCGCGCTGGAAATAGCTTTGTCTCGGGGTGGTAGCGAGAAGCGAGTCCGGTAAATCGAAAGCAATACCGTGAATTCCTTCACGGCCCGGTGCGCCCATTCACCAGGAATTCGATCAGTGCGTCGAGCACGTCATCGGGCTTCTCGGCCATCAGCGCATGGCCGCTGCCCGCCACCTCGACGACACGCGCGCCCTTGATCACCTTCGCGAGCTCGCGGCCCGAGCGCGCAGGGGTCATGACGTCGCGCCGGCCCAGCACGAGCAGGGCCGGGCATTGCACCTGCGCAGCGCGCTCCATTCCCGCCGCATAGGCGTTGCAGGCGGTGAAATCCACGTGCATCACGCCGGGCTTCTGCCGCTGCATCAGCCGCAGGTTCTCACCGATCACCCAGAACCCCGGGCCCGGGTTGCTCGGGACGTGCGCGTAAGCCGAATGCGACCAGATGTTGACCATGTCCTGGGCGAGCGGCTCGTCGTTTCGGGTCGCCTCGAGCAGTTCCGGCGACACCCGCATCGGAAACGCCGCGCCGAGCAGTGCGATGCGGCTGACGCGCTCGGGATAGCGCCCGGCG
>MEQZ01000134.1:1468-3729 GCA_001770425.1 Betaproteobacteria bacterium RIFCSPLOWO2_02_FULL_65_20
CCCGGCGCAGTCCAGCGCGGCGAGCGATCCCATGCTGTGGCCGACGAGCGCGGCCTGCTTCACGCCGGCGGCGTCGAGCAGCGCGACGACCCAGTCGGCGATCCCCTCCACGCTCGCAAGCGGCGCTCCCTCGGAGCGGCCGTGGCCGGGCAGGTCGGCAGCGAGCACGCCGTAGCCATGGTGCGCGAGATAGCGGCTCTGCAGCACCCAGACGCAGTGGTCGTGCTGGGCGCCGTGGATGAACACGACCGCCGGCAGCCCGGCGTCGAACGCTTTGCCGCCGGTGTAGCAGAACACTCCTTTTCCCTGCACGGTCAGTTCCATGGCGATAAGCCATCGGTCAAGGAGGAAACGGCGTGGTTGGTTTTGACTTTCGTCAGTCTCCCGATTTCGGGAAGTGGCAACTTCGCCACTTCCCGAAATCGGGAGATGGATATAAAACCAAATTCAACAACAGGGCTATCAACACTCATGACCCTAGCCCTTCTGCGTTGCCCGCAGCGCACGGTTGAGATCCTCGATCAGATCCTCGGGATCCTCCAGCCCGATAGAGAGCCTGATGGTCCCGGGACCGATGCCTGCGGCGGCAAGCGCGGCATCGTCCATGCGGAAATGCGTGGTCGTCGCCGGATGGATCACCAGCGACTTGGCATCGCCCACGTTCGCCAGGTGCGAGAACACCGACAGCGCTTCGATGAACCTGCGTCCGGCGGCGCGGCCGCCCTTGACGTTGAAGCTGAACACCGAACCGCATCCGCGCGGCAGCAGCTTTTTCGCCAGCGCGTGGTCCGGGTGCCCGGGCAGTTCGGGGTACGAGATCGATTCCACCGCGGGCGAGGCGCCGAGAAATTCGATCGCGCGGCGCGTGTTCTGGACGTGCCGCTGCATGCGCAGCGGCAGGGTTTCGATGCCCTGCAGGATCTGGAATGCCGTCATGGGGCTCATGCAGGCGCCGAAGTCGCGCAGGCCCTCGCGGCGGGCGCGCAGCAGGAAGGCGGCGATGGTCGATTCCTCCTGGAAATCCATGCCGTGGAAGCCCGCGTAGGGTTCGGTGAGTTCGGGGAACCGGCCCGAGGCTTCCCAGTCGAAGGTGCCGCCATCGACCAGCAGCCCGGCGATGGCGATGCCGTGGCCGCCGAGGAATTTGGTCGCCGAGTGGTAGAGCAGATCGGCACCCAGGTCGAACGGGCGCATGAGGTAGGGCGTGGTGAAGGTGGAATCCACCAGAAGTGGCAGGCGCGCGGCGTGCGCGATGCCGGCCACCGAGGGCACGTCGAGCACATCCAGCCCCGGGTTGCCAAGCGTCTCGCCGAACAGCAGCCTCGTATTGGGCCTGATCGCGGCGCGCCATTGATCCATCTGCCTGGGATCGACGAAGGCCGTCTCGATGCCGAATCGCGGCAGCGTGTAGGCGAGCAGGTTGTGCGAGCCGCCGTACAGGGCGCGCGAGGCGACGATGTGGGAGCCGGCGCCCATCAGCGTGGCAATCGCAAGGTGCAGCGCCGCCTGGCCGCTTGCGACGGCGATCGCGCCCACGCCGCCCTCCAGCGAGGCGATGCGTTCCTCGAGCACGGCATTGGTCGGATTGGAAATGCGCGAATACACGTGGCCGCCGCGCTCCATGTTGAACAGCGACGCGGCGTGGTCGGCGTCGCGGAACACGTAGGAAGTCGTCTGGTAGATGGGCACGGCGCGCGCGCCGAACTGCGGATCCGGGGCCTGCCCCGCGTGCAGGGCGAGCGTGTCGAAGCGCAGGTGCTTGGGACCGGACATGAAAAGGCACTCCTGAAGGGGCACTGCTGATGATCGCTCCGGTATGACGCGGCCATTTTATCCGGATGGCGGCGGCGGCGCGCAAGGCGTGCCCTCTCGTGACATGCGCGTGTGGGCGGGGCGGGGTACCATCGCCGCTCAATGGGAGCGAACAATCCGGTTCCGGTGATCGGGCGCACCGGCGAAGCCCTGCCGATAAAGCTGCTGGCTGCGGTCTGGGTGCCATTTGCGTGCGGCTATTTCCTGTCCTACGCCTTCAGGACCATCAACGCGATCATCTCGCAGGACCTGGTGCGCGATCTCGGCCTCGCCCCCGGCCAGCTCGGGCTGCTCACCGCGGCCTATTTCTTCACTTTCGCGCTGGCCCAGATTCCGCTGGGAGTATTGCTGGATCGATTTGGCCCGCGGCGCATCGAGACGGTGTTGCTGCTGATCGCGGCGGCAGGCGCCGGTATTTTTTCCGCCGCCCAGGGGATCGAACTGCTGGT
>MEQZ01000134.1:3743-9297 GCA_001770425.1 Betaproteobacteria bacterium RIFCSPLOWO2_02_FULL_65_20
GGGGTGGGGGTGTCGGCCTGCCTGATGGCGGCGATCAAGGCTTTCGTGCAGTGGTTTCCGCTGTCGCGGCTTGCCACCGCGAACGGCTGGCTGCTTGCCTGCGGGGGACTGGGCGCCTTTTCGACTTCGCTGCCCGCCGAGGCCGCGCTGCACTACACCGACTGGCGCGGGCTGTTTGCAGGCATTGCGGTGCTCTCCCTGCTCGCCGCGGGTTTCATTTTCTTCGTCGTGCCTGACCGGCCTTTGGGCGAGGCACGCGAGGGCTGGCGGGAACTTCTGGCCGGCGTGGGTACGGTGTTTGGCACCGGCCTGTTCTGGCGCATGAGTCTGGTGGCCATGGTGGTGCAGGGAACGTTCCTGTCGGTTCAGACCCTGTGGATTTCGCCGTGGCTGCGGGATGTCGCCGGCTACGAAAGCACCGGCGGCATGCTGGCCGCGGTGGCGGTGGCGATGATCGTGGGGTTCGGTGTCTCAGGCAGTCTCTCGGACCGGCTGGCGCGCGGCGGCATCGACCATCTTAAGGTTCTCAAGGCCACCTACATCGTCTCGATCGGCATGTTCGCGCTGATTGCCGCCGGCGTGACGGTTGCGGCGCCTCTCATCTGGGTCGTCTATGGCGTTAGCAGCGCCACGTCGGTAACGCTGTCCTACCCGATTCTGTCCATGCGGTTTCCCGCCGGGTTGGCCGGCCGCGTCAACACCGCGAACAACATGCTGGTGTTCGTCTGGGCATTCGTTTCGCAGTGGGGCATAGGCGCGGTGATCGGCCTGTGGCCTGCCCAGGAGGGTGGCCATTACGCGCTGGCGGGGTACCAAGCCGCCCTTGGACTGTGCCTGCTGCTGCAGATTGGCGCGTTCATCGTGCTGCTCGCACAGCGCAAATAACGGCCAAGGCCCTATTTCTGCGCCTGCCGGGCGCGCTCAGCCTCTGCGCGGGCGAGTTGTTCCGCACGCGCCGTCTTGATGATGTCGGCGACTTCGGCCGAACCGGTGCGCAATGCGAGTTCGAGCGCCGTGTCGCCATCGCGGCTTATCATGTTGACGTCAGCACCGTTGCGCACCAGCAGATCGACCATCTTCGCATCGCCGCGCGCCGCGGCATACATGAGCGGTGTGTAACCGTTGTCGGCAACCAGGTTGGGGTCGAAGTTCATCGAAAGCACCTTCTGCGCATACGCGAGGTTGCCCTTCTCGATGGCGTAGAACAGCGCGGCGATGCCTTCCTTGCTCTTTTCGCGGGGTTTGATCTCAAGTCCCGTGGGTAGCAGTGCGACCACGTAGTTGATGAGGGAGACGCCCACCATCAAGACCATGGCGATGACCAGCGGCAAACGAGAGATGCCCAGTGATTCCGACACCGATGAGGGCAGGTTGGCCAGAATCGCAAGCGCGAACACGAGAAGGAAGGCCTGGAACTTGAGGTACAGGAACAGGGCGATGAAAACCGTGAGCGCGAGCAGCCCAAGGAGCCAGGTTCGGTCGATGCTGGTCTGCTGCAGCATTTCCTCGGGGAGGTTGGCGACAATCGAGACCACGGCAACCAGCCCGACAAGGGTCCACTCACGGATGCGTTGACTCATCTGCATGATCCCTCCCCATTCTTCTTGATTGGTTGTTGCGAACCGGGCGGCTGGCCGGCTTTTCTCCCCAACAAACCATTATAATCACGACCCGAACAGTGTGACCATAATCCTTCTGCATTTGAGCCGATGAGCAAGGCATTCACCCGCGAGACCGACGCCCCCGAGGACCCGACGCCCGAGGTCCGGACGGGGCTGCCGCAGGGGGCGAAGAACTACATCACCCCCGCGGGGTACGCGCGCCTGAAAAGCGAACTGAAGCTGCTGGTGGAAGTGGACCGGCCCGAGGTGGTCAGGACGGTCTCCTGGGCCGCCTCCAACGGCGACCGTTCGGAAAACGGGGACTACATCTACGGCAAGAGGCGGCTGCGCGAGATCGACCACCGCATCCGTTTCCTGATGAAGCGCCTGGAAATCGCCGAGGTGGTCGATCCGCAGGACCGGGACCGGGTGTACTTCGGCGCCACGGTAAGCTATCGCGACGGCGGGGGCACCGAGCGTACGGTCAGCATCGTCGGCACCGACGAGGTCGACCCGTCCCGCGGACGGATATCGTGGATTTCACCGGTCGCGCACGCCCTGCTGCGCGCCGGCATAGGCGACGTGGTGACGCTAAAGACACCGGCCCGAGCGGAGGAACTGGAAGTCGTCGCGATCCGGTACGAGTCGCTGGCCTGAGCAGCGCGCCTGCGCTGCGGCGCAGGATCGCCGCCGGGTGAGGTCAATTGCGCCCGGCCGTGTTTGCGCGCCGGGCCTCGAAATCCCCCGCCTTGACCACCGATAGCCTGCCTGGGTCGAGGTGCCGGCGCAGGGCCTCGAGCACCTCCTTCGGCGTGAGCGACTGAATGCGCTTTTCGAACTGCGCATCCCACGCGAGCGTCCGGTCCAGTACCAGGTAGGAGAGCAGCCGTCCGGCCAGTGCCCCATCCTGGGTACGCGCGAGTTTGCGCCCGTTCAGCAGATCCTTCTTTCCGGCTTCGACTTCGTCGGCGGTGAATCCGTCGGCGAGCGCCCGCGCGAGTTCCTCGCGCAATGCGGCC
Source organism: Betaproteobacteria bacterium RIFCSPLOWO2_02_FULL_65_20 (assembly GCA_001770425.1). Lineage (GTDB taxonomy): Bacteria > Pseudomonadota > Gammaproteobacteria > Burkholderiales > SG8-39 > JACQTO01. The sequence goes on from MEQZ01000134.1 coordinate 6,364, forward strand.
TCCACGCGCTCGCGGTTCTGCGGCGCGTAGATGGCGTACAGGCCGAAGTCGCCTTTTTCGTCGAAACCGCTGGCCGACAGGAACGAGCCCACGCCGTAGGACAGACCCTCTTTCTCGCGCACGCGCCGCCACAGGCGCGAGTCAGGGCCGCCGCCCAGCAGGTAATTGCCCAGAACCAGTGCAGGGAAATCCGGGTCGTCGTCGCGCAGCTTCAGGTTTTCGCCTGCGCGCAGCGTCGCGTTGGCCTTGTCCGGCGTGCCGATGGTGCGGTCGATGTGCTGGGCATCGGAATAGCGCTGCGGAATGCGGTGATAAGGCCGCGGGCTCTTCCAGTCCCCGAACAGGCCGCTCGCCAGCCGCTCGACCTCCGCAGGGTCGAAGTCCCCGACCACGGAAAGCTCGCTGTCGGAGGCACCGACGAACTCCGCGTAGCAGCGCCTGACGTCGTCCAGCGTCAGCGCCTTCAGGCGAGCCGCGCGCTCGTCCAGGGTCGGGTTGTAGTGCCAGTGCTCCGGTGCGTGAGGATTGAGGTGGCGCACCAGCGCAATGCCTGCGAGGGCGCCCGGGTCGCTCTTCTGGATCTCGAGGCTGGCGAGAGAGGACTGGCGCAACTGCTCGAATTCGCTCTCCGGGAACGAAGGCTCGCGCAGGATTTCGGCGACCAGCCGGAGGACCTGCGGCAGATTCTCGCGCACGGTCTCGATGGATCCGCCCTCGCCACCGACGCCGACATTCGCCTTGAGCCGCGCGAATTCGTTGGTGAGTTGCTCGCGGGTTCTGTTCTTGGTGCCGCGCATCAGCATGGCGCTGGCCATGCCGCACGCGGTGTTGCGGCCTCGCTTGCTCGCCTCGTCACCCCAGCGCAGTCCGAGCTGGGCGACTACCGTGCCGCCGCGGGTCTTCTTGGACAGCAGCGCGAGCTTCATACCGCCGGGGAGCGTGCGCCGGATGGTTCGTGCTTCGATGTTCTCCGGCGTCGGGTCGAACGCCTCGCCCTTGGCCACCGGCCCCGCGCCCCGGTAGTCCTTCAGCGCGGCGGCGACATCCGGAACGGGCGGGATTTCGGCGCGGTCGGGCGTGCTCGTAGGCAGGAACATGCCCAGGGTCCGGTTGGACGACTTGAAGTACGCGGCGGCCACGCGCTGCACGTCGGACGCGCTCACCTGGCGCAGCCGGTCGCGGTGCAGGAACAGCATGCGCCAGTCGCCCATGGCCGCGGGTTCGGAGAGCAGCCCCGCGAGGCTGCGCGAGTTGGAGAGGCTGAGTTCGATATCGTTCAGCAGCCGGGTGCGTGCGCGCTCGACTTCGTCTTCGGTGACCGGGTGTCGGGCGAAGCCTTCCACTGCGCCAATCAGCGCATCGCGCGCGGCATCGAGCGGCAGACCCTGGCGCACGCTCGCGCCAAAGTACGCGAAACCGGCTTCGTGCTGCTGCTGCTCGCTTCCAAAGGCGGAACTCGCGAGCCCCGATTCTACCAGGGCCTTGTGCAGCCGGCCCGACGGGACATGGCTGATCAGCGCAACCAGCACGTCCATGGCCGCGTAGTCGGGGTGGGTTCCGGGCGGGATGTGGTACATGGCCGTGACCAGCTGCACCTCACCGGAGCGGCGCAGCGCCACCGTGCGCTCACCGTCCTGGGTGGGTTCCACGGTATAGGTCGGACGCAGCGTGCGGGCGGGCTTGGGCAGTACGCCGAAATTCTTCGACACGAGTTCGAGAGCCCTGCCTTCATCGAACTTGCCCGCCACGATGAGCACGGCATTGTCGGGCTGGTAGTAGTTTCGGTAGAAAGCCTGCAGCCGCTCGATGGGTACGTTTTCAATATCCGAGCGCGACCCGATGACCGACCGGCCGTAGGCGTGCCACAGAAACGCCGTGGCTGCGACGCGCTGGCGCAGCACCCCGAAAGGGCTGTTTTCCCCGGCCTCGAATTCGTTTCTTACCACCGTCATCTCGGCGTCGAGATCCTTGCGCGAAACGAAGGAATTCACCATGCGGTCGGCCTCCAGGCCGAGCGCCACTGCGAGGTTCGATTCGCTGGCCGGGAAGGTCTCGAAATAGTTGGTGCGGTCGAACGACGTGGTGCCGTTGGCGTTCGCGCCGATTTTCTTCAGCTCCGCCCAGATGCTGGGGCGCGAAGGCGTGCCGCGGAACAGCATGTGCTCGAGCAGGTGCGCCATGCCTGCTTCACCGTAGCCTTCGTGGCGGGACCCCACGAGATAGGTGGCGTTCACGGTAATGGTGTCCACGGATGCGTCGGGGATCAGCAGGATCCGCAGGCCATTGGGTAGGCGGTACTCCGTTACGCCCTCCACCGCGGTCACCTTGCTGACGCCCGCAGGCGGTTCGGCCGAGATGGCGGGGGCGAAGCCGAGCGCAAACGACAGCACGAGGAAAGCGAGAAGTCGAATCATGGGATGGCCTTGCCTGGATACGGACATCTGGGAAGACAACGGATGCCGGTGTAAGTTCTGCATTCTATCCGATGACCGCAAGGCGCAGCAGGTGCAGGGCAGCCATGCCAGAAAGGATGGTGAGGAGCGTGTTGCGGGTCTTCCAGGCGACGAGCGCGGCGACCAGCGCTGCCGCCGCCTTGGGATTGGACAAGCCGAGCTGGATGGCGCCCGAGCGGACGAATATGTCGGGAACGACCAGCGCAGTGAAGACCGCTGCCGGCACGAAACGCAGCCCCTTCTGGACGATGCGGGGCAAGCTCACGTGCGAGAACAGCAGAATCATGGTGCCGGCGAAGGTGAGCAGCGTCATGGCGATCGCAGCGGTGCGGGACAGGCCCGCCGCCACCATGGCCGCGCCGCAGATCATCCCGAAGGTGGCCACGCCGGGCAGGACGGCGAGACAGGCCCTGGCGCCCGCGAGGAACGGGTCGATCTGGTCGGAGCGTATGCGGGGCACCTGGATTCGTCGCTGGCCCGG
>MEQZ01000135.1:0-431 GCA_001770425.1 Betaproteobacteria bacterium RIFCSPLOWO2_02_FULL_65_20
CGATGCGGAAGTGAAACACAATGCCGTCGTATTGCCGCAGGCCCTTCCACTTCTCGAGCGGAAACGCGCCTGCGGCGACGATGACCGCGACGTGCACCAGGCTGAACAGGCCGAGAAACACGACCGAGCCGCGCAGTTGCGCGCGCGACTGGATCAGCGCGGCGGCGATGAAGAAGAAGGGCACGAACGACAGCACCCAGTGCAGGCCGATCAGCTTCACCGAAGAAAGCGCCGCGAACAGTCCGAACGGCAGCGCACAGGCGACGACGAAGAACCGCGATGATGCATCGCGCCACACCCCGGCCGCCCAGCCGCGGCTGCGCGCGAGCTGCGCCAGCGCCACCGGCGAGAGCACGTACAGCAGCGTCACACCGAAGAGCAGCGGCGTGCTCCACGACAGGCCGGCGTCCCCGTGCCGGTTGTAGAAATTG
>MEQZ01000135.1:467-5905 GCA_001770425.1 Betaproteobacteria bacterium RIFCSPLOWO2_02_FULL_65_20
CGTGCCGGTTGTAGAAATTGAACATCAGGTTGGCCCAGCAATGCTCGTAGTTCCACCACAGGTTGACCCCGGCGAACGGCAGCGCGCAGGCAGCCGTAAGGGCGAGCCCGGCCCAGTTCCTTTGCGCCCGCGGCGAGCAGGCCACGTACGCCAGGTACACCACAGCGAGCAGCACCGCGAAATACTTGGAAAGGAATGCAAGCCCGAGCAGCGCGCCGGCAAGCGCGTACAGCGCAAGCGAGCGGCGCAGCACCGCCTGCCAGAAGGCGAGTGCGGAAAAGAACGAAAACAGGATGAGCGGCGTGTCGGTGGTGATGAAAACGTTCCAGACATTGATCGGCACCAGCAGGTAGGCAGCGACGGCCAGCAGCGCCCGCTCGGGGTCGCGGCGCACCAGCGCGGCATAGATGCCTGCTGCGACCGCGAGCGGAAGCAGCACCACCGGCAGGCGCAGCACCCACTCGGTCCAGGACAGCCGCAGCAGCAGCGCGAGCAGCCAGCCTATCATCGGCGGATGATCGTAGAAGCCCAGGTCTGGCTCGGCGCCCCAGAGCGCGAAATAGGCTTCGTCGCCGGTGAAGGGAAAAACGGCCGCGAGCCACAGTTTGAAGGCCAGGATGAGCGCGACCAGCAGCGCGAGCCGCACTCTGGACCGGCGCATCGCTGCAGCTTGGGGCGGAATGATCACGGAAGCCATGAGAAGGCGCGCGGCGGATTATACGCTGCGCCTTGCCTGCGCCCGAGGTTCGCCACAGCCGTAGCCTGTCATGTATTGAACGCCTCGGCGAAGAATTGGTTCTATCGCGTCTCCCGATTTCGGGAAGTTGCAACTTCGCAACTTCCCGAAATCGGGAGATCGGGTTTACGGCGGAATACCCGGAGCTGGTTGGTTGCGGCGATGCCGGCGAACGTCCCTACTTGCGCGCGGCGCCCTTTTGCCGCCGCCGGCGCACCGCCGCGGCCAGATTGTCGAGCAGCGGCACGCTTTGTTCCCAGCCGATGCAACCGTCGGTCACGCTCTGCCCGTAGACCAGCGCCTGCCCCGGAATGAGTTCCTGGCGTCCGGCCTTCAGATGCGACTCGACCATCAAACCGAAGATGTGTTCGTCTCCCGCGCCGAGCTGGCGCGCTACCGCGGCTGCGACCTCGACCTGGCGCATCGGATCCTTGTCGCTGTTCGCGTGGCTGCAATCGATCATGAGCCGCTGCGCCAGACCGGCTTTCGCGAGCGCCTCGGCAGCGCCGCGCACGCTGGCGGCGTCGTAGTTGGGTTTCTTTCCACCGCGCAGGATGACATGACAGTCCTCGTTGCCGCGGGTCTCGACGATCGACACCTGGCCGTTCTTGTGGACCGACAGGAAATGGTGCCTCTGCCGCGCCGCGAGTATGGCATCCACGGCGATCCTCACGTTGCCGTCGGTGCCGTTCTTGAAGCCGATCGGTGCCGACAGACCCGAGGCGAGCTCGCGATGCACCTGTGACTCGGTGGTGCGCGCGCCGATCGCGCCCCAGCTGATGAGGTCGCCGATGTATTGCGGGGATATCGTGTCCAGGAATTCCGACGCCGCGGGCACGCCGAGCCGGTTGATTCGCGTCAGCAGGTCGCGCGCGATGCGCAGTCCCTCGTTGATGCGGAAGCTGCCGTCCAGATGAGGGTCGTTGATGAGCCCCTTCCAGCCGACGGTGGTGCGGGGCTTTTCGAAATACACCCGCATGACGATCTCCAGTTCAGCCGCATGCTTGCCGCGTTCCGGTGCGAGCCGCGCCGCGTACTCGAGCGCCGCCTCCGGATCGTGGATCGAGCAAGGTCCGATCACCACCAGCAGGCGGTCCGAGAGGCCGCGCAGGATCTCCCGGATCTTGCGGCGCGTGTCGGCGATCAGGCCCTCGGACGGCGTTCCCTGGATGGGGAAGAACCGGATCAGGTGTTCCGGCGGCGGCAGCGGCGTGATTTTCTCGATGCGCTCGTCGTCGGTGAGCGATGTTCGGTCCGCCGGCACCGACCCGAGGTAGCTGTCTTCGATGGAAATGGTCATCTTGTGTTGCCTCGCTGTGTCGCCTTGTTGGAAGGCCACCAAAAAAAACCGCCAGGCTGCTTGGCTCTGGCGGTTATCGGGGATTCGCTTCAGGTGTGACTAGTCCGATCCCTCCGCCAGCGGCCGGGGATAAGCAAAAAAGAAGAACGCGAACGAACGGGTCATGGCTGAATTCAGATCCTCGTTGCTATGAGTGGATTCAAGCACGAGACGCGGGTGCTTGGCAAGCTCCGTGACCGGGAACCTGGCACTCGCCCGTGCCGAGTGCCAACGCCGACGGGGGCGACGGCCGCGACGCGCGCCGTTAAAGCTGCAGCGCGATATTGCCGATAACAAGCTTGGGTGGTACCGTTCGCGTGCCCGCGTCGGACCCTGCCAGGAGGTTTCGGATGACAGCTGCAATCAATATTCCGATTGCCGGATTCATCGACGTCTACGACGTGGCCGCGGTCGACCGCGCGCTGCAGGAACTGCCCGCGAGCGCGAACGAAGCGCTCAAGTCGACCTACGAGAAAATGCTCAAGACAGGCGGCACGCGTCTCGCCGTCAAGCTCTCTGGCATACCGGCAATGGACGAGCTCTACGAAGAACTGCCCAATTTCGCCGAAATCCTGGACGACATCAAGAAGCGCATCGCGCTGTGCGCGTCGTCGAATGATCCGATGGAACTGCCGCCGATGCTGCTGCTGGGCGAGCCCGGCATCGGCAAGACGCATTTCGGCCGCCGCCTTGCGCAATTGCTCGCGACCGGATTCGGTTTCGCGTCCATGAGTTCGATGACCGCGGGGTGGATCCTGTCGGGTGCCTCGTCGCAGTGGAAGAACGCCAAGCCGGGCAAGGTATTCGACACCCTGCTGAACGGCACCTACGCCAACCCGGTCATGGTGATCGACGAAGTCGACAAGGCAGGCGGCGACAGTCAGTACGATCCGCTTGGCGCGCTGTATTCGCTGTTCGAGCACGACACCGCGTCACAGTTCATCGACGAGTTCGTCGAAATTCCCGTCGACGCCTCCAGCGTCGTATGGATCGCCACGGCCAACCATGCATCGCGCATTCCCGAACCGATCCTCAACCGCATGAACGTCTACGAGATCGACCCTCCGGATGCCCATGGCGCGCGCAAAATCGCGCAGTCGATCTACGCCGAGATCCGCGTGGGCCACGACTGGGGCAAGGCCTTCCCGGACGCCCCGGCGGCGGACGTGCTGGACCGGCTCGCCGGGCTGGGACCCCGGGACATGCGCCGCGCCATCATGAACGGCTTCGGCAATGCCAAGCTCGCCGGTCGGGACGAGATCCGGCTCGCCGACATCGCCGAGAATCGAGGGGCGAGAAAACAGCGCATCGGCTTCTAGGCGCGCTCAGCCCGCGCCGACGGACTACTTGACCTACAACCGTTCGCCGACCCAAACGGTCACCGACGCGAGCGCTGACTGGATCTTCGATGCGTCGGTTCCCCCGGCCTGCGCCATGTCGGGTCGCCCGCCGCCTTTGCCGCCGACCTGCTGCGCGACGAAATTGACCAGTTCGCCCGCCTTGACCCTGGCGGTCAGATCCGGCGTCACGCCAGCGATCAAACTCACCTTGCCGCCCGCTGCCGCGCCGAGAACGATCACCGCGCTCTTCAGCTTGTCCTTCAGTTTGTCCAGCGTCTCGCGCAGCGTCTTGGCGTCCGCCCCCTCCAGCAGGGCAGCGAGCACCTTTGCGCCCTTGATCTGGACCGCGTGCGAAGCGAGATCCTCGCCTTGCGATGCCGCCATCTTGGACTTCAGGCGCGCGAGTTCCTTCTCCAGCGACTTCGCACTGTCGAGCATCTGCGCGATTTTCGCATTCAGTTCCTGAGGCTGCGTCTTCAGCGCCTGCGCCGCCTGCGCCAGCGCCGCCTCCTGCGACTGCACGAAGGCGAGCGCGCCCTCGGCGGTCACGGCTTCCACGCGGCGGATGCCGGCAGCCACGCCTGATTCGGCGACGATCTTGAAAAAGCCGATGTCGCCGGTGCGCTTCACGTGGGTGCCGCCGCACAGCTCGGTGGAGGACTCGCCCATGCCGATCACGCGCACCTCGTCGCCGTATTTTTCGCCGAACAGCGCCATGGCACCCGCCCGCACGGCGGCGTCGTATTTCATGATGCGCGCCGTGACCTCGGCGTTCCTGCGGATTTCATGATTGACCAGATCCTCGATTCTGCGGATCTGCGCGTCGCTCACGGGCTGGTCGTGCGAGAAATCGAAGCGGGTGTGCCGGGAATCGACGAGCGAGCCTTTCTGCTGGACATGGGCACCGAGCACGCGCCGCAGCGCCGCGTGCATCAGATGGGTCGCGGAATGGTTCCAGGCGGCACGGGCGCGCACCGCAGCGTCCACCGCTGCCATGACGCGGTCGCCGACCTTGAGCCTGCCGGTCTTGAGCACGCCGCGGTGGCCGAACACCTCGGCCTGGATCTTCTGCGTGTCCTCGACCTCCAACGTTCCTGCGACCCCGGCCAGTTCCCCGATGTCGCCCACCTGTCCGCCGGATTCCGCGTAAAAGGGCGTGCGGTCGAGCACGACCACGGCTGCCGCGCCATGCTCGATGGCCTCGACCTGCGTGCCTTCCTTGTACAAGGCGACGACGGTAGCCTCCAGCGCAAGCGTGTCGTAGCCGTGGAATTCGGTTGGCCGCCCGGAATACGACACGGCCGCCGCCACGCTGAACTTGGAGGCCGCGCGGGCGCGCTCGCGCTGGCGCTCCATGGCCGCCTCGAAGCCGGAGTAGTCGACCAGAACGCCGCGCTCGCGCGCGATGTCGGCGGTAAGATCCACGGGAAAACCGAAGGTGTCGTAGAGCTGGAACACCGTTTCGCCGTCGAGCATCTTGTCTTCCCGGGTGAGCGCGACTTCGAGCACTTTCATGCCGTTCTCCAGCGTCTCGGCGAAGCGCTCCTCCTCGGCCTTGAGCACCTGCGCGACCCGCTCCTTGGCGCGGGCGAGTTCCGGATAGGCCTCGCCCATGGCGCGCGACAGATCCTCCACCAGCCGGTGGAAAAACGGCTCGGTCTGGCCGAGCTTGTAGCCGTGCCGAATCGCCCGGCGCACGATCCGCCGCAGCACGTAGCCGCGGCCCTCGTTGCCCGGGATGACGCCGTCCACCACCAGGAACGAGCAGGCGCGGATGTGATCGGCGATGACTTTGAGCGAATTGCTGCCCAAGTCCTTGGTGTGCGTTTCGCGTGCCGCGCCATGGATCAGTGCCTGAAACAGGTCGATGTCGTAGTTGGAATGCACGTGCTGCAGCACCGCCGCCAGGCGCTCCAGGCCCATGCCGGTGTCGACGCAGGGCTTGGGCAGCGGCGTCATGGCGCCGCTATCATCCCGGTCGAACTGCATGAACACCAGGTTCCAGATCTCGATGTAGCGGTCA
>MEQZ01000136.1:0-114 GCA_001770425.1 Betaproteobacteria bacterium RIFCSPLOWO2_02_FULL_65_20
CTTCCTCGTTGTACACGGGTATGACGACCGAAACGCGTGGGGCGGACATCAGTGCAACGCCTCCCCAATGACGTTGCAGCACGCCGCGCACACGCGGTCCACATCCGTGTCGCG
>MEQZ01000136.1:141-5710 GCA_001770425.1 Betaproteobacteria bacterium RIFCSPLOWO2_02_FULL_65_20
GATTGAGCGGCCGATGCGTTCTGCGTGCGGGTACTGTCCCTCATGTCCCCCGAGCGAACGATAAAGCGAGAACAGGTGAATCGCCGGATAGTGCACGCCGACGCCGATGCCGGCTTCGCGCATCCGGGCGATAAAGTTCCCGCGCTTCACGTCAGTGGGCAGCACCACCTGGAACATGTGCCAGTTCGAGTTCTCGAAATCAGCGACCGGCAGCTCGCAGCCGAGGCTCGCGTCCAGGTGCTCGAAATAGTGGCGGGCAAGCGCGCGCCGCCTTTCGGTGAATTCATCCAGGTGCGTGAGCTGTCCGAGGCCGATCCGCGCAGCCACGTCGGTCAGGTTGGCCTTGACGCCGGCGACGTCCACGTCCATGCCGTCCTCGCCGAAACGCACCACGCCCTGGAGCCGCAGTTTCTCGCAAAGCGGCACGTAGGATTCGTCCGGGAGCACGATCGCCCCGCCCTCGGCGGTCGTGATGTTCTTGTTGGCGTGGAAGCTGAAGGCGATCAGATCGCCGCGGGCCCCGACCGGCGTGCCCTGCCAGCTCGCGCCGAAGGCCTGCGCCGCATCCTCGATAACGCGCAGGCCGTGCTTGTTCGCGATCCAGTACAGTCGGTCCAGATCGACCGGCAGCCCGGCGAGGTGGACAGGCAGGATCGCTCGCGTGTGTGCGGTGATGGCCCGCTCGACCAGGCCGAGGTCGATGTTGCGCGTCACCGGATCCACGTCCACGAAAACGGGTGTAGCCCCCGACTGGAGGATCACGTTGCTGCTGGCGACCCAGGACAGAGGGGTGGTGATCACCTCGTGACCCGCACCGATGCCGGCGAGTTTCAGTCCGATTTCGAGGGCCGCGGTGCCGGTGGCAAGCGCGCGCACCGGCCTGCCGCCGCAGTGCGCCGAGAGCGCCGCCTCGAACTCTTTGACCTTCGGTCCCGAGGTGATCCAGCCCGAGCGCAGCACCTCGGCGACCCCGGCGATGGTTTCTTCGTCGATGGTCGGCCTGGTAAACGGAAGAAAGTCCATCGGCCGTTCAGCTCCGCGTCACCAGGAATACGCCGGTGATGATGAAGCCGATGCCGATCAGCTTCTGCGCCGTGAGGGATTCGCCGAACAGGTACCAGGCCGCGACCGCGTTCAGCACATAGCCCACGGACAGCATCGGGTAGGCGATGCTGACCGGCACCCGCGACAGGCCCATGATCCAGACCACCAGGCTCACCACATAGCAGGAGACGCCGCCCAGGATGTGCGGCTGGAACGCGAGCTTCATGCCCACCGGAAGGATGTTCGCGGTGGTGAATTCGAAATGTCCCACCGCATTGGTGCCCGCCTTGAGCAGCAGCTGGGCGCTCGCGTTGAGCAGCACGCCCAGTATCAGCAGCGCGGCGCTGACCGCGCTCACGGTCTCGCCTCCGCGCCATCGCACCGGTGCCGCGTTCGTCCCGTTCCGCGGCTCATGGCCTCGCCTCCGTACCATCGCGCGTGTGCCGCGTTCGTCGAGTCGGCTCGCGAAGCCATTCGCCTGGTCGCATCCCCGCAGGCGGGGCGGCCGGCGAGGTGGAGCAGGGCCCCCGTCCGAGGGACGGGGATGCGACCCGAGATCGGGCGCAACGGGCCGCCGGCCGTTCATGTCCGCCTTCGGGGTCAGATCCCCGGCTAAAGCCGGGGCCCCTCTTCCGCCCTACGGCGGCCCCTGCTCCGTGGCTCATGGCTTCCTCACCACCACGCGGCGCGGGTCGCGCGCCACGATCCGCATCGGAATCTGCAGCGTCTTCTGCATTTGCGGAAAGTCCTTTGCGCTGAACACGGCCCACGCGTCGCGATCGGACCGCCATGCGCGCTCGAACGCCGAGAGGTCGGGGAGATAGTTTCCCGGCGCCCACCCGATCGGCTGGGCGAGCTCGTCCTTGTAGGCGACCATCGTCACCGTGCGGCCGAGGTAGAACGGCAGTGTGTGATCGAAGGTGTTGACCGAGTAGAACGGCACGTCGGTTTTCAGCCCGGGGCGAACTTGCTCGGCGATATGATACGCGGAGTAGGCCGGCGAGAGGGTTTCATGACCCAGCAGCAGCGCGAGCGACGACGCGAGGCCGCCGGCAGCCAGAACGATGACGGCCGCGACGGTCTGCCGCCGCAGCGCGAGCCAGGCGCAGGCTGCCGCGAACCCGAGCATGGCCAGGCCGGCCCCCCTGATCCACGCGACGTACCCGACGAGCAGCTCTGCGGGCAGTTCGGCAGTGGCGGCTCGCATGACCTGCGGGGCGAGCAGCGCCCCGGCGAGGCCGATTGCGGCATACACGGCGCCCTGGGCGGCGAGCAACGCGCGGCCCGCGCCCGCTGCGTGCAGCGCGACCAGCACCGCGAGCGCAGGAAGAATCGGCAGGATATAGGAGGGCAGCTTGGAGCCGGAGGCGGAAAAGAACGCGAATACCATCACCGACCAGACGAGCAGGAACCGGGCGGGTCTGAAACTGCGCTGCGGGGCATCGCGCCAGGCGCGGACGAGCGCGGGCACGAGGGACACGATCCAGGGCGAGAAGCCGATGGCGAGGAAGGGAATGAAGTACCAGGCCGGCTGGTAGCGTCCGTGCGCCTTGGTCAGGAAGCGCTGGAAGTGCTCCTGGATGAAAAAGAACCGGAAGAACTCGTCGTTCGCGGCGGACACGGCGAAAAACCACGGTGCGGCGATTGCGAGGAACAGCAGCGTGCCGGTGCCGGCGTGCAGCCGCCCCAGGCGCTTCCAGTCGCGCTGCACGAGGATGTAGAGCGCTAGCGCTCCCGCGGGGAGCACGATGCCGATCAGGCCCTTGGAGAGCAGCGCCAGCGCTGCGGCCGCCCAGGCGAGGTGCATCCAGCGCCATCGCTCGCGCGGGGACGCATCGTCCAGCTGCGCGAGCGCCAGTCCCAGCACCGCGAGCGACATGAGAAACGAGACGCCCATGTCCAGCGTGTTGATGTGGCCGATGATGGCCCACCACAGGCTGCCGGCGAGAACTGCGGCGGCAAGCCCCCCCACCGGGGCGCCGAACGCGCGGTTTCCGAAATGCAGGACCAGCAGCACGCCCAGAAAACCGGTGAGCGCGGCCCACAGCCGCGCGGTCCACTCGCGCACGCCGAACAGTTCGAATGCCGCCGCCGTCGCCCAGTATTGCAGCGCCGGCTTCTCGAAGTACTTGTAGCCGTTCAGGCGCGGCGTGGTCCAGTCGCCCGTGGCGACCATCTCGCGGGCGATCTCGGCATAGCGGCCTTCATCCGGGCGCACCAGCTTGCGCTCTGCGAGCGTGCCGAACCATACCAGCGCGAGCGCGAAGAGCAGAACCAGGGTGAGGGCGCGGGTGCTCACCCGAGCAGCAGCGCCGCGGCGACCTTGCGCTCCTCGGACACCAGGATGTTGTAGGTCCGGCAGGCGGCGTGGACGTCCATGACCTCGTAGCCCACGCCGGCGCGAATCAGCGGCGCCATGATTTCGGCGCGCGGGAACTGCAGCGTCGCGCCGGTGCCGAGCAGGATGATTTCCGCATCCAGCGGCAGCAGCGCCGCCAGGTGGTCGGCGCTGAGCGCGCCGAACGTGGTGGCCGCCCAGTCGGTGACCAGCCGGTCCGGCAGCACGACCAGGGTCCGCTGGTGGCGCACTCGGTTGACCATGACATAGCCCTCGCCGTAGCCGGTGATGGCGTTCTTGCCGAGGGCCTCGTTGCGATGCAGTTTCACGTTTGCCCGTGCGCTAAGTCCCGGTGATCGGTATCATTATAACTTTTGCATCGCAGCGGCGCCCTTAGACCCTCTTTGGGAGCGGCGAGCGAACCCGCCCGATTCCCCGATGAGAGACTTCCCCCGAATCAAGCGCCTGCCCCCGTATGTCTTCAACATCACCAACGAGTTGAAGATGGCGGCCCGCCGTGCGGGCGAGGACATCATCGACATGAGCATGGGCAACCCCGACGGGGCAACGCCCAAACACATAGTCGACAAACTGGTCGAGGCGGCGCAGCGGGACCACACCCACGGCTACTCGGTTTCCAAGGGCATTCCGCGCCTGCGCCGCGCGATCTGCGGCTGGTACCAGCGGCGCTACGGCGTCGAGTTCGACCCGGACTCGGAGGCAATCGTCACCATCGGCTCGAAGGAGGGTCTGGCGCACCTGATGCTCGCGACGGTGGAGCGCGGCGATACGGTGCTGGTCCCCAACCCGAGCTACCCGATTCACATCTACGGCGCGATCATCGCCGGGGCCGATGTCCGCTCGGTGCGCATGACCCCGGGGGTGGATTTCTTCGAGGAACTCAAGCGGGCGATCCGCGAGTCGCTCCCGAAGCCCAAGATGATGATATTGGGCTTTCCCGGCAACCCGACCGCCATGTGCATGGAACTGGAATTCTTCGAACGCGTGATCGCTCTGGCCAGGGAGCACGACATCCTGGTGGTGCACGACCTGGCCTACGCGGACATCACCTTCGACGGCTGGCGCGCCCCCTCCATCATGCAAGTGCCCGGCGCGCGCGACGTGGCGGTTGAATTCTTCACCCTGTCCAAGAGCTACAACATGGCGGGCTGGCGCGTCGGATTCATGGTCGGCAACGCCGAGATGGTGAACGCACTGGCGCGCATGAAAAGCTATCATGACTACGGGACGTTCACGCCGATCCAGGTGGCCGCGATCGCGGCGCTCGAAGGGCCGCAGGACTGCGTGGAGGAAGTCCGCGGCATGTACCAGAGACGCCGCGACGTGATGGTGAAGGGTCTGCACGAGGCGGGCTGGATGGTGGAAGTCCCGAAGGCCTCGATGTACATCTGGGCGCGGATCCCGGAGGCCTATCGCGGCATCGGATCGCTGGAGTTCGCGAAGAAACTGCTCGCCGGCGCCAGGGTCGCGGTGTCGCCCGGGATCGGATTCGGCGAATACGGAGACGACCACGTGCGCTTCGCGCTGATAGAGAACGAGGCGAGGAACCGTCAGGCGATCCGCGGCATCAAGGACATGTTCAGGAAGGATGGGTTGATTGCGCAGGCGGCGGCATGAGTGCTCTGCGCTGTGTTTCAAGTGCGGACACGTCCGGCGATGAAGTTGGGCTCTTTGATGTCTCCCCGTTTTGGCAAGTTGCAAAATGCGCAACTTCCCAAGACGGGGAGATGGGTGAAAAGCAAGAGCGAGCTAGGCCTGGGTGACCGGATGACGAATCTGGGTTTATTTGAATCTCCCGATTTCGGGAAGTTGCGCATTTTGCAACTTGCCGAAATCGGGAGAACGATTGATGCCTGAACAGGGCAGGCTGTTGAATTCCGGCAACGATGGGCCGGGAGTTGTGCCGACACGTCCGGCGATGAAGTCGGGGACATTCAGGTCTCCCCGTTTTGGCAAGTTGCAAAATGCGCAACTTCCCAAAACGGGGAGAACGATAAATGCAAAAGCGAGGCAAGGTGTTGAATTCCGGCTGTGCAGGCCTTGGAGTCCTCTGGTGACAGTCCTGACATAGACTTTGGTCTTGTATACATCTCCCGATTTCGGGAAGTTGCGCATTTTGCAACTTGCCGAAATCGGGAGAACGATTGATGCCTGAACAGGGCAGGC
>MEQZ01000137.1 GCA_001770425.1 Betaproteobacteria bacterium RIFCSPLOWO2_02_FULL_65_20
GCGAGAGCGAAACGTTCGTCGTTCGCAGTTATTGCGTTTCCAGATGGATTTACGAGGTGACTGGTCCTCGGTATGCCCTGCGTTGCTTTGCAACCCACGTCGAAGCCAGGTCGCCCCCAAGCTCTACATAGACCGGACGTGCAGCACTAAGTTCATTGCCCCGCAAGGCCGGTCCGAACGCATTATCCCATATGGGGGTCCCGGGGGCGAATCCAGGCGCTCAATCGAGGAAACCGAGCACTTCGGCCGGGTGCGCGAGCACCGCATCGGCGCCCCAGCTCGCCGGGTCCCCCTCCACGCCGAGATAGCCCCAGCCGGCCGCAATCACCGGCATGCCGGCCGCGCGGGCGCCCTGCACGTCGCGCAGGTCGTCGCCGACGTACAGGCATGCCTGCGGCGCGATGCGCATCACCCCAGCCGCGTGCAGCAGCGGATCCGGCGCCGGTTTGGGCTTGGACGTGGTGTCGCCGCTCACCACGCAGGCCGCGCGCGCGTGCAGGCGCAGTTCCCGCACCAGCGGATCGGTGAACCGGCGGGGTTTGTTGGTGACGATGCCCCAGGCGAGGGCGCGTCGCTCCAGTTCCCCGAGCAGCTCGGCCATGCCCTCGTACAGTTGCGTGTGCACGCACAGCGCCTGTTCGTACAGGTCGAGAAAGCGGTCGCGCATCGGAGGGTAGCGCTCGTCGTTCGGATCCAGATCGAAGCCGACCTTGAGCAGCCCGCGCGCGCCGCTCGAAGCCAGCGCTCGCGTGAGCTCGGGCGCCAGAGGCGCCATCCGGTGCTCGGCGCGCAGGCGGTTGAGCGCGCTCGCGAGGTCTTGCGCGGTGTCGGCAAGGGTGCCGTCCAGGTCGAACAGGACCGCCCGGATCATCTGGGCGCGCGCGTAGTCAGGCCGGCTTGACCGCGTGAACGAGGTAGTTCACGCCGGTATCGCGGCCGAGCGAGTAGGTTTTCGCAAACGGGTTGTAGGTCATGCCGATGATCTCGCGCACCTCCAGGCCCGCGTTGCGGCAGTAGCGCGACAACTCGGAGGGGCGGATGAACTTGGCATAGTCGTGCGTGCCCCTGGGCAGCAGCTTGAGCACGTACTCGGCCCCGATGATGGCGAGCGCATAGGCTTTCGGATTGCGGTTGATCGTGGAGAAGAACACTTGCGCGCCGGGACGGGCGAGGCCGGCGCAGGCGTGCACCGTGCTCGCGGGGTCGGGCACGTGCTCCAGCATTTCCATGCAGGTGACCAGATCGAAGCGGCCCGGCTCGCGTGCGGCGAGCGTCTCTGCGGGGCACAGTTCGTAGTCGACAGCCAGCCGGCTCTCCAGCAGGTGGAACCGGGCGACCTTGAGCGCCTTCTCCGACAGGTCGATGCCTTTCACGCTCGCGCCGCAGCGCGCCATCGCCTCGGCGAGGATGCCGCCGCCGCAGCCGACGTCCAGCGCTGCCTTGCCTTCCAGGGATGCGATGCCCTCGATCCACGCCAGGCGCAGCGGATTGATCTGGTGCAGCGGTCTGAACTCGCTTTGCGGATCCCACCACCGGTGCGCGAGGGCGCTGAACTTCGCCAGTTCGGCCGGGTCCGCGTTGGGCGCGGCGGGTCCCGCATTCTCAAGTGTTGCCGGAGGCGGCGAGTCGGCGCCAGTCGAGGTGGTGGTCGTCATGCCGCAATTCTACCCGTTCGGCGGCACCAAAAAAAAGGCCCTGCAATCGCAGGGCCTTCTTGGTCGGGCAACGGCTATTTCTTGGTCCGCGTGCCGACCATTTCGACGTCGACGCGGCGGTTCGGCGCCAGGCACGCTATCAGCTTCTTGCTGTCCTTCATGCGCGGGCAGTCCTTGACCGGCTGCTTCTCGCCCTTGCCTTCGGTGTAGATGCGATTGGCGGGGATGCCCTTGCTGACCAGGTACGCCTTCACCGAGTTGGCGCGGCGCAGCGACAGCTTCATGTTGTAGGCATTGCTGCCGATCCGGTCGGTATGGCCGATCGCGATCACGACTTCGAGATTGACGCCCTTGATCTTGCCGACCAGGTCGTCGAGCTTGCCCTTGGCATCAGGCTTGATCACTGCCTTGTCGAAATCGAACAGCGCATCGGCTGCCATGGTCACTTTCTCGATGACCGGCTTGGGAGCCGGGGGCTTGGGTGCCGGGGGCTTGCGTGCCGGGGGCTTGGGTGCCGGTTTCGGCGGCGTTGCTGCGGGCCTGGGCGTGGGCCTGGGCTTGGGCACCAGATCCGGATCGCACTCGGCAATCGCCATCGCAGGCGACCAGTAGCCGGTGCGCCAGCACAGATTGAACGCGTCTTTTACCACGGCGCCGCGAGTGTCCACCAGATAGCCGGTCGTGCCGGTGTTTTGCGCGGACACGTTCGTTGCAAGCGCGCTCAACGCAATAGCGGAGGCGGCCAGAAGCGTACTCGGTTTCATCAGGTTCTTGATCATAGTTTCCCCTCTAGTGTGCGTTGCGCCAAGCGATGGTGTCGGTTTGCTGGCCGGTTGCGACGCAGCTTCCACGTTAAGATCTTGTTTCGCCAGACAACTTATTCTGCCATAAACCGACGCGCTTGTCCAAATCACGCAGATTGATGCCAGTGAAGGCGCGGTCGTCGATCAACAGCCGCCCCGCGACCCACACGTGGGTCACGTTTTCCCGGCCCGCGGCGTACACCAACTGCGACATCAGGTCGTAATATGGCGTCAATTCCTGGCCGGTGATTGATATGGCGCAAAGATCGGCCGCCTTGCCGGGTTCGATCGAGCCGGCGACGCCATCGATTCCCAGCGCCCGCGCCCCGTTGATGGTCGCGGCGCGCAATGCCTGGTAGGACGGCACGGCCTGCGGATTCCCGCTCACCGCCTTGGCCAGCAGCGCCGCGGTGCGCATCTCCTGGAACAGGTCGAGCCGGTTGTTGCTTGCGGCACCGTCGGTGCCGAGGCCGACGTTGATCGAGCGTGCAAGCATGGCTGCGACGGGCGCGAAACCGCTCGCGAGCTTCATGTTGGACGACGGGCAGTGCGCGACCGTGCATCCGAAGTCCGCCAGCAGGTCCAGTTCGGACTCGGTCAGGTGCACGCCGTGCACCGCAATCAGTCGCGGTCCGACGATGCCCAGTGCCCGCAGCCGCTCGAGCGGCCGCGCCTTGTAGTGCGCCAGGCTCGACTCGATCTCCTCGCGCGTTTCATGCAGGTGGATGTGTATCGGCAGGTCGAGCTCGTCGGCCATGGTGAGAATGCGCCCGAACAGCCGGTCGCTCACCGTGTATGGCGCGTGCGGGGCCATGCAGAACGACAGCAGGGATTGGTCGCGGTGCGCGTCGCGCATCGCCAGGCCCTTGGCCAGATAGTCGTCCGGGTCGGATGCATATTGCGTCGGAAAGTCGATCGCGATCAGGCCGATCGCGGCGCGCATCCCGCAGGCAAGAGCGGCGCGCGCCGATGCCTCGGGAAAGTAATACATGTCGCTGAAGCAGGTGACCCCGCCGGCGAGCATTTCGGCGCAGGCGAGCAGCGTGCCGTCGTAGACGAACTGCGGGGAGACATGCTTTGCTTCCGCGGGCCAGATGACGTCGTTCAGCCACTGCAGGAGCGGCAG
This sequence comes from Betaproteobacteria bacterium RIFCSPLOWO2_02_FULL_65_20, assembly GCA_001770425.1. GTDB lineage: Bacteria > Pseudomonadota > Gammaproteobacteria > Burkholderiales > SG8-39 > JACQTO01. Next base: position 3,585 of record MEQZ01000137.1, read on the forward strand.
GTCGTCCGCCAGGCCGCGCATGAGCGACATCGCCGCGTGGGTGTGCAGGTTGATGAGGCCGGGGATCAGGACGTGTTGCGGGAGGGACACGCGCTGCCGGGATTCATAGCGCAGTTCAACCTCGGCGCTGGGCAGGACCGCTTCGATCCTGCCGTCCTCGATCACCACGCTGTGATCGGCGAGCACGGCCGGGCCGGGCTCCACCGGAATGACCCAGCGCGCGTCGATCACGCAGTCAACGGTCTTGATGTTCACGCCTTGCAAAAAAAAGGCCCCGCCGTACCGCGGGGCCTCGGAGCCTGCGGGACGGGCCTATTTGCCCGGGCCCTTGACGAACACGATCGCGCGGCGGCTGGGCGCCAGGCAGGCGATCAACTCCTTGCGATTCTTGGTATCGGGGCAGAACTTCGCCGGCACCGTCTTGCCCATGCCGATGGTTTCGATTTTGTTTGCAGCCACGCCCTTAGACGCAAGGTATTTCTTGACGCTTTCCGCGCGGCGCTCGGACAGCTTCTGGTTGTACTGATGGCTGCCCAGGCGGTCGGCGTGCCCTTCGATGACCACCGAATCGACGACGGCGCAACCAGCGAGCCTGCCGACCACGTCCTTGTCCAGGTGCGCCCTTGCCGCGGGATTCAGATCCGCTTTGTTGAACGCGAACACCTCGTCATTTTGCAGCGTGACTGTCGCGTCGCATCGCTTGGGCGCAGCCGCCGCGGGCTTGGCCACGGGCTTGGCCACGGGCTTGGCTGCGGGCTTCGGCGCCGGGGCGGGCGCAGCAGGGCGGGGAACGGCCGCAGGCGCCGGCCTGGGGGCGGGCTTGGGAACGAGATCGGGGTCGCACTCGGCGACTGCCAGAGCTGGCGACCAGTAGGCCGTGCGCCAGCACAGATTGAACGCGTCCTTGACGATCGCGCCTCGGGTGTCGGTCAGGTAGCCGGCGCCCTGCGCCGCGGCGTCGGCGGCGTGCCAGGAACCGAAAAACGCGAGTGCTGCGGCGGCAAGTTTCAGCGATTTCATGGTCGATTCCCCCTTTGCGTGCGCCGGATCATGATACACCGATTTCAGACGCCGCCGCAAAGCCCCGACAAGCCCGGAGCGAGCCGCGGACGGCCTGAAGACGCGACACCAGCCGGTCGAGCCGCGGTGCGCGCGGGGCTGACCGCGGAAACCCCCGGAATCAGTAGTTTGACGACCCCGAAGCTGCTAAAATTTCAACCTTTTTGGCGCGGCTCCCTGCCGCGTTCGGAACACATGGAACAATACGCCAAGGAAACACTGCCGGTCAGCCTCGAAGAGGAGATGCGGCGCTCCTATCTCGACTACGCGATGAGCGTCATCGTCGGGCGCGCGCTTCCCGATGTTCGCGACGGACTCAAGCCGGTGCATCGCCGCGTGCTGTTCGCGATGCACGAGGCGAATACCGTCTGGAACCGGTCCTACGTCAAGTGCGCGCGCGTGGTCGGCGACGTGCTCGGCAAATATCATCCGCACGGCGATTCGGCCACCTACGAGGCCCTGGTGCGCATGGCGCAGGATTTTTCCATGCGTTACATGCTCATCGACGGGCAGGGCAACTTCGGGTCCATCGACGGGGATTCGGCCGCCGCGTACCGGTACACCGAATGCCGCCTGGAGCGCATCGCATCGGAACTGCTGGCGGACATCGACAAGGAAACGGTCGATTTCGTTCCGAACTACGACGGCAAGGAGCAGGAGCCCGCGGCCCTCCCGGCGCGGATTCCCAACCTGCTCATCAACGGCTCCTCGGGCATCGCGGTGGGCATGGCAACCAACATTCCGCCTCACAACCTGGGCGAGGTGGTCGATGCCTGCCATGCGGTGCTCGCCAACCCGGAAATCACC
>MEQZ01000138.1:0-6666 GCA_001770425.1 Betaproteobacteria bacterium RIFCSPLOWO2_02_FULL_65_20
GATGTGGTCGGCAAGCTTCTTCATGCGCTCGTCGAAGCGCCGGAAGTCCGTTCCCAGGCGGCCCAGCGCTTCCTTGATCACGTGCACCTGCTTTCTCGTCTCCACATCCTTCAGCACTGCGCGCGCGGTGTTCAGCACCGCCATCAGCGTCGTCGGCGAGACGATCCAGACGCGCTTGCCCATTGCGTAGTCGACCACATCGGCGTGATAGGCGTGGATTTCGGCAAACACCGCCTCGGCCGGAACGAACATCACCGCGCCGTCGGAGGTCTCGTTGGCGATGATGTATTTCCCGGCGATCGCATCGACGTGGCGCCGCACGTCCTGCTTGAACGCCTTCTGCGCCAGGCTGCGGTCCGCGTCGTTCGCCTCGCGGTCGAACATGCGGTGATAGTTCTCCAGCGGAAACTTCGAGTCCACCGCGACCAGCCCGGTCGGATCCGGGAGCTTGAGCACGCAGTCGGCGCGGCTGCCGTTGGAGAGCGTGTACTGCATCTCGAAGGCCGACGCGGGCAGCACGTTGCGCACCAGCGCCTCGAGCTGAACCTCGCCGAACGCGCCGCGCGAGCGCTTGTCCCCGAGCAGTTCCTGCAGACTGACGACGCTGCCGGTGAGGCTCTCGATCTTCTTCTGCGCCTCGTCGATGGTCGCCAGGCGCTGCATCACGCTGACGAAGGTCTCGTTGGTCTTCTTGAAGCCCTCGTCCAGACGCTCGCTCACCTTGCCGGAAATCTGCTCCAGCCGCTCCTCGACCTTCGCGGTCAGCGCCTGCGTGGTCTCGGCGAGCTTCTGGGCCATCGCCTCGCGGTTCTGGCCGAAGTCCTGCGCCAGCGACAGGCGCAGCGCATGCAGCGTGTCGCGCGTCTGGCGCAGTTCCTCGGCCACCACGGCGCGCAGCCGCTCGCCCGATTCGACCAGATGCGTGCCCACGCGATCGCCCTGCTGGCTCAACCCCTGGTGCAGATCGGTCAGCATGAGGCGGTGCTTGTCTTCCATGCCCTGCCCAAAACCCGAGGAAAGCTCGTCCAGGCGCCGCTCGATGGCGGCCGCACGCCAGCTGAGCCACGCGAGCAGCAGCACGGCGATGACGGCGACGGCGAGGACGACTTCAATCATGGGACCTACGTACTGTGCGCGGTTGCGACGAGAATAGGGGACAGACCTTCTATTTTCCACCGTCATTGTAACGGCCTGCCGGTCTTCTCATGGAAATGGGGGTCTGTCCTTCCCCGCCTACAGCTCGCGCAGCGCCAGTATCGGCGGCCGGCGAAGCGCCGACCGCGCCCCGGCGATCGCGTTGATCGCAACGCACGCAAGCCCCAGCGCGGGTCCCACGATCCAGATCCAGGTGTTGACCTGGTAGGCAAACTGGAACACGAACACGGCAATGGCGTAGCCGATGGCGGTCGATCCTGCCGCCGCCAGCGCGCCGGCGATCAGGCCCAGAGCGATGAATTCGGCGCGCTGCGAGGCCAGCACCTGCGCGCGCGTGGCGCCGAGTGCGCGCATCACCGCAGCCTCCTGCATGCGCTCATCCTGCGTCGCGAGCAGCGCCGAATAGAGGACGAGTATCCCCGCGCCCAGCGCGAACAGGAACACGAACTGCACTGCGCGTATGACCTGCTCCATCATGCCCTGCACCTGGTGCAGTATCGCGCTCATGTCCACCACGGTCACGTTCGGGTAGCGCTGCGAGAGGCGGTTGGTGAAAGCGGTCTGTGCCGCCGGCAGGTGGAAGCTGGTGATGAACGAGGTCGGCGCATTCGCGAGCAGGCCCGGCGTGGCGATGACGAAGAAATTCACCCGCATCGAATCCCAGTCCAGCTTGCGGATGCTGACGATGGGCGCGGTAAAGGTCTGCCCCGCCACCTGCCAGGAGAGCCGGTCGCCGATCTTCCAGCCGAGCGACTGGGCGATGCCCTCCTCAACCGACAGCGCACCGCGGGCCCGGTCCTCGGCGTTGAACTGCCGGCCTGCAACGATGCGGTTGTGTTCTGGCAGCGCCTCCATGGAGGACAGGTTGAACTCGCGCTCGACCATCCTGCGGCTGCGCTGGTCGAACTGCGCGGCATCGATCGGCGCGCCGTTGCGCGCCACATAGCGCCCGCGCACCATCGAATAGACCGCGGGCAGCGCGATGCCGTTGTCGCGAAAGAATCCGAGCAGCGGGGCGCGCTGCTCGGGCTGGATGTTGATGATGAAGCGGTTGGGCGCATCGGCGGGAAGCTTCGAGCGCCAGGTGTCGAGCAGGTCCCCGCGCGTGAAAGTGAGCAGCAGAATCGCGGTGAGACCCAGGCTCAGCGCGACGATCTGCACGGTGTTGGTTTTCGCGCGCCGCGCCAGGTTCGCCAGCCCGTGGCGCCAGGCGAGGCTCGCCGCGCCCGCGCCGCGGCTGATCAGCGCGAGCGCACCGAAGGCGACGGTGCCGAACACCACGATCGCGAGGGCAAAACCCCCGACCACGATCAGCCCGAGCCGCATCTCGCCCGCCTGCCAGATGAGCAGCGCGCCTATGGCCGCGAACCCTGCCGCGTAAGCGATGAGTGCGCTCTGCCGGGGCGGCCCGACCTCGCGCCGTATGACCCGCAGCGCCGGCACATCCTTCAACTGCAGGAGCGGCGGCAGCGCGAACCCCAGCAGCAGCACGATGCCGATCGCGAACCCCTGCAGCGCAGGCAGCAGCGAGGGCTGCGGCAGCGGCACCGCCATCAGGCCGGCCACGAACCCCGCAATCACGAACTGGGCGAAATACCCCGCGATGCAACCGAGCGCGCAGGCGATCACCCCCAGCGCGCCGAACTCCGCCGCGAACAGCGCGAACAGGCGCGACTGGGTGGCGCCGAAGCAGCGCATGACCGCATAGCCGTCCAGGTGCCGCAGCGAATAACGGCGCGTGGCGAGCGACACCGACACGCCGGCCAGGATCACAGCCAGCATCGCGGTGAGGCCGATGAACTTCTGCGCCCGATCGAGCGAGGCGCGGATTTCCGGACGCGCGTTGGACAGGCTTTGCAGCGACTCGCCGCGCCCGAGCTGCGGCTCGGCCCAGGCTTCGAAGGCCGCGACTGCCTTGGACTCACCCGCGGCGAGCAGCGCGTAGGAAATCCGGCTGCCGGTCTGGACCAAGCCGGTCGCGGGAATGTCGTCGACATGCATCATCAGGCGCGGCGCGAGGTTGAAGAACGAAACGCCGCGGTCGGGCTCCAGCGTGACGATCGCAGCGACGGTGAGTCTCGCCTTGCCGAGTTCGATCGTCTCGCCCACCGCCGCGCCGAGCGCGATCGCCATGCGCTCGTCCACCCACACCGAACCCGGCGCCGGCACGGCATCGGTGTCGGCGTCGGGCGCGTTCAGCATCGGCGCCACGCGCAGCTTGCCGCGCAGCGGATAGCCGCGTGAAACCGCCTTGACGCTGGCGAGCTGTGCGAGATCGCCGCGCCGCGCCATGCTGATGAAGGTGACGTTCTCAGCGAGCGCGAGGCCGCGGCGAGCAATCTCCTCGCGCACCTCGCGCCGCCACGGATGGTCCGCGTGCAGCAACAGGTCGGCCCCGAGCAACTGGTGGGCCTCTTGCGTCAGCGCCTGGCGCACGCGGTCGGAAAAAAAACCCACGCTGGTGACGCTCGCCACCGCGACCACGAGCGCGAGCGCGAGGATGCGCAGCTCGCCCGCGCGCCAGTCGCGTGCGAGCATTCTCAGGGATAGCGGGAGCATGTCCTGGGCCGGCAGTGCCGGAACGAGCGCAAGTGCCCCATTTTTGCCTTTCCAGATCTCCCGATTTCAGGAAGTTGCGAAGTCTGCAACTTCCTGAAATCGGGAGACAGGTAAAAACCCCAATTCATCACGAAACAAGTGAGTACGCGATCCATAAGAATATCAGCCGCCAACGACCCGGCCGCCGGCAAGCCGTATCTGCCGCGTGCAGCGGCGCGCGAGCATCTCGTCGTGCGTGACCAGCACCAGCGTCGTGCCGCGCTCGGCGTTCAGCTCGAACATCAGATCGATGACGTCCGCGCCCGTCGCTGCATCGAGGTTGCCGGTGGGCTCGTCGGCGAGCAGGAGCTTGGGCTGCATGACGAAGGCGCGAGCGAGCGCGACGCGCTGCTGTTCGCCGCCGGACAGATGTTTCGGGTAGTGCCGCAGCCGTTCGCCCAGGCCGACGCGATTGAGCATCGCCAGCGCGAGTTCCGCGGCGCCCGCATTGCCCGCGAGTTCGAGCGGCAGCATCACGTTTTCCTGGGCGTTCAACGCCGGCAGCAGCTGAAACGACTGGAACACGAACCCGAGCAGTTGGGCACGCAGCCGCGCGCGGCCGTCTTCGTCGAGGCTGAACAGGTCCTGACCGTCGAGCTTCACGCTGCCCGCGCTCGGCACATCCAGCCCGGCGAGCAGCCCGAGCAGCGTGGATTTGCCCGAGCCCGAGGCGCCCACCACGGCGAGCGCCTCGCCGGGCATGACCTCCAAGCGAATATCCTGCAGAATGGCGAGCATCTCGTCGCCGCTGGGCACGATCTTCGACAACCCGAGCGCCGTGATGATGGGCGCGACCTTGTTATCCATGTCTATGACCCTATTCCATAAGCTCTTGCTGGCACTCGCGTTGCTGGGTCCGGGACTCGCGCATGCCGGTGCTACGCTGCTCGTCTACGGGGACAGTCTCTCGGCTGCGTACGGCATCGGCCAGAAGCAAGGCTGGGTGACGCTGCTCGAGGAACGGTTGCGGCAGAAGCACTTCGATTATACCGTGGCGAACGCCAGTATCAGCGGCGAGACCTCCAGCGGCGGCGCCTCGCGCATCGCTGCCACGCTCGCGCAGCACAGGCCGCGGATCGTCATTCTCGCGCTGGGGGCCAACGACGGCCTGCGGGGACTGCCGGTCGCGCAGATGCGCGACAACCTGGCCGCCATCGTCCGCGCCGCGCAGAAGGCCGGCAGCCGCGTATTGCTGGTGGGGATGAAAATGCCGCCCAACTACGGCCCGCAGTACACGCGCGAACTGGAACAGGCGTACGCAACGCTCGCGAGACGCTACAAGACCGCGTTCGTTCCGTTCCTGCTGGACGGCATCGCAGGCAAGCGCGACAACTTCCTCGACGACAATCTCCATCCCACGGCGCAGGTGCAGCCGCTCATCCTGGACAATGTGTGGACGGGACTTGCGCCGTTGCTGAAACGCGAACGATTGCAATGAACTCCAGACACCCGGGCATCGCCACGGTGGCGCAGCTGGATGACTTTGACGAGGTCATCGACACGCGCTCGCCCTCGGAATACGCGCAGGACCACGTTCCGGGGGCCATCAACTGTCCGGTGCTCGACGACGAGGAACGCGCCCGCGTCGGCACGCTCTACACCCGGGCCTCGCCGTTCGACGCAAGGAAACTCGGCGCCGCGCTGGTATCGCGCAACATCGCGCGCCACATCGAGACCCGTTTCGCATCGCACGGCCGCCAGTGGCGGCCGCTCGTCTACTGCTGGCGCGGCGGCAAGCGCTCCGCGGCCATGGCGCATGTGCTGCGCGAGATCGGCTGGAAGGCGGCGCAGCTTGAGGGCGGGTACAAGACCTATCGCCGCGAGGTGATCACGCAGCTTGAGACCCTCCCCGGCCGCTTCGACTACCTCGTGGTCTGCGGGGCGACGGGATCGGCCAAGAGCCGGCTGCTCGAGCGGCTGGCCGAGCGCGGGGCGCAGGTGCTCGATCTGGAGCGCCTGGCGCGCCACCGCGGCTCGGTGCTGGGCACCCTGCCGGACGATCCGCAGCCGCCGCAGCGGCTGTTCGACAGCGTGCTGTGGAACACGCTGCGGCGGTTCGATGCGTCGGCGCCGGTATTTGTCGAGGCCGAAAGCAGGAAAATCGGGCAGTTGCAGCTTCCGTCGGCGCTGCTGGCGCGCATGCGCGAGGGCCGCTGCATCGTCGCGCAGGCGCCGGTGGCGGAGCGCGTTCGGTTTCTGATCGCCGAATACCGCCATTTCCTCGAGGATCCGAAGGGACTGAAAGCGAAGCTCGAGTGCCTCACCAGCCTCTACGGCCGCGAAGTGCTCAAGCGATGGCTGGCACTGGTGGACCAGTGCGCCTGGGATGAACTCGTGGCCGACCTGCTCCTCAACCACTACGATCCGGCCTACCGGCGCTCCACGCTCAGGAACTACCCCGACATCGCCGGGGCCCGGGTGCTGACTCTGGACCGGCTTTCGCCCGACGCAATCGATGTCGCGGTCGATGATCTGATGGCTGACCTGTCCCATGAGGCCGCGCATGCGACGGCTGGTTCATAGCCTGCTCTTCGCGGCGTGGCTGGGCGTGCCGGTCGCATCCGCCGCCACTGTGCTCGACGAGCTCGCGCTTGCGCGCGACGTCATCTGCTCCTTTCGCAAGAGCGGCCCGGCGAGCGTCCCGCCGCCCCTGCAGGCCAGAGACGACGACCTGATGGTCATCATCGAGGGCATCGGGGTCGATCAGGGAACGGCGAACGTGACCTCGAGCCGCGCGGTTGGCGCGAAGCCGGCGCGGGTGTATGCATCGGACACCCGCGTTCACATCGTGGAGGACGTAAACGACAGCGTGATGGTCACCACGGTGCTGGACTGCGAAGCCCGCAAGACCGGCAGCGACCCGCGCAAGTGCGTGCGGTTTGCAGCAGTCGTCGCCTGGCACTTCGACCGCTC
>MEQZ01000138.1:6713-8136 GCA_001770425.1 Betaproteobacteria bacterium RIFCSPLOWO2_02_FULL_65_20
TGCGCTGGTATACCGCCTTCGCCAGCGTGACTGCGCGTTCGTACTCGCTGTCGACTACCCGCCCTTCGGGGTCGATATTGCACCCGGGTACGGCCAGGCACAGCGTGTCCGCGTTCGCCACCAGCAGCGGTTCCACCGCGTCTTCATCGATCGCATCGTTCGCCCAGGCGGGGCCGTCTTCTATCGCGATGCAGCAATGCCACTCCGGATGATAGACGTCGAAGTGATAATGTTCCGCAGCGGATTCGCCCGCAGGCAAGGGGTGGGAAGAACCCGGCGCCTTGAGGTCCGCGCGTTTCAGCTTTTCGATGCGAAAGCCGGTGCCTTCCAGGTCGCCTGAAAGAATCGCGAGCACAACTTCGCTGGACAGCCTTCCTTCCGGCCGATCCGTGGTGATGGCGCTCTCATGATGGCGGAAGATCTCCACCATCCGGCCGACCCACTCGGGAGGCGACCAGGTGCGCGGGAAGGTCGAGAATCGGATCATTGACGTCCTCATATCGAGACGCGGGTCGCAGTCGTCATGAAAACACCCAGGCCGGACGAGCCGGAACCAAACGGGCTGGCTTGCTTTGACGCCTCTACTCTCTCGATTTCGAAGCGTTGCAACTGCGCAACGCTCCGAAATCGAGAGCCGTATACAAGACCCGATTCTTCTCCAAAGTTGTCAACAGTCAATTCGTAAATGACTAGGCCGGCATCAACCAAGTCGCCTCGCGTTGGTTCCCGATAGTCATGAGCACCTAGAGTCCCCCCAAGGCGCGAAGATGCATCACGGCACTGCGGCCCAGCGCCGACAGGTCGTAGCCGCCTTCCAGAACCGAGACTATCCTCCCCTGCGCATGGCGGTCGGCGATCGCCCTGAGCTGCATGGTCACCCAGCCGTAGTCCGAGTCGGTGAAGCGCAGCATGGCCATGTCGTCCTCGACGTGCGCGTCGAACCCGGCCGAGATGAATATCATCTCCGGCCGGAAGCGCTCCAGCGCCGGCAGCCAGACGGTTTCGACCGCCTCGCGAAATCCCTGGCTGCCGGTGCCCGCGGGAAGAGGCACGTTCGCCATGTTCGGCGCCGGGCTTTCCGTGCCGCTGTAGGGATAGAACGGGTGCTGGAACGTGCCCACCATCAGCACGCGCTCGTCGTGGCTGAAAATATCCTCGGTGCCGTTGCCGTGATGCACGTCGAAATCCACGATCGCGACGCGCGCGAGGCCGTGGTGCTCCAGGGCGTGCTTGGCGGCGACCGCGATGTTGTTGAAAATGCAAAAACCCATGGATCTGTGACGCGTGGCGTGGTGTCCGGGCGGGCGCACGGCGCAGAACGCATTCTGGGCGCGCCCTCCGATCACCAGATCGGTCGCCAGGACGGTTGCGCCGGCGGCGCGCAGCGTCGCGTCCCAGGTGTGAGGGCACATCGCGGTGTCCG
>MEQZ01000139.1:0-598 GCA_001770425.1 Betaproteobacteria bacterium RIFCSPLOWO2_02_FULL_65_20
TGCAATTGCTCCCCTGGAACGAATGGCCCGAGGGCGCAGCCGGGAGATCCGCCGCGGTGCGGCGCAGAGCCGGGTAGTCGGGGTTGCGCGGCCGGCAGCAGGATGTGCGCGCGGAGGCTCGATCGTGCTGTTATGCGGCAACTTGTTCGTACGAGAACTGCGGCGCACCAGCGCGCTGAGACGCATGCTCGATAGTGATGAAGCAAATGTTCCCCTCAACGTCTACGTCGAGCACGGTGTTCTCGTCCAGATCGCGGGTTTCAGCCACCGGCGAATCTCGAAACTCGATGAGCAATGTGTCTGTGTCAGCGAAGTAACGGACTTTCATGGTACGTACCTTCGATCAAAGAATGCGTTGTGTACGGTCTCACCATCGGGCAAAAGCACAACTCGCAAGAAGCGATTCTCCATCTCCACTATCTGCACCCAGCGCCGGATGCGGCCATCAACCTGGACAGTTTCCCGAACCGGCGCCCGGATAGCTTGCTCTATCCATTCGTCTCGGATGATAGCCCTATCCGGCCGGTGACGGATTGACTCGTTGTCGATCTTGTTTTTCCGTAATTTAGCCAGCGAGGCGTTAAATTTGGGCTCAACG
>MEQZ01000139.1:610-1592 GCA_001770425.1 Betaproteobacteria bacterium RIFCSPLOWO2_02_FULL_65_20
TCTTCGATCGCACGATCGTTTATTAGATAGGCGTTGGTACTGCCCTCTTCGATCCGGCAAACGCTTCGGGAATTACACGGAAAAGATTTTAGGTCCGACTTACGTATCGCGTACACTTGGTTGTCAAGCGCCGGAGAATAAAAATTCCGGAGATACACTTGCGAAACGTAATGGTCAAGTGCCATCTGGATACATTGGTCTGGGTGACTGGATCATCGTAATCCCATAGAAAACGGCTTGCCAGGGAATCGCCCGAAATCGTTGCGCGGTGATCAAAATCCCTGCCAGCCGACTGTCCGCTGTGGATCGATCTGGGACCGATGACCGGCCGCTTCGCGGCGCCCAGAGCTGCACGGCCCCCGTTGGAGTAACACGGGGCCCTCAAATTCGTCAACCTACCGCCAATCCTACGCTTCCTGTCTGCCGACGGCCAATCCGGGCGGTGGTACAAATGTACTGTTGAGCGACTGGCGGATGTGTCGGCAAGGGATTCCAGAATTGCGATTACGGCAAGATTTTCGGCCGTTGAGGCTCTCTTACATCAATCGCATTGTTGTCAATTTTGAAACTTATTTAGCCGCTTTGCCGCACCCCGCCTTGTGCCGCGTATATGAAAGTTTGACTTTGTAGATGCCGCTGCAGCACCGCGGGCGCGCGTATGCGGCTCTGCGGCATCACCCGTCCCGCCGCTCAGTTCCGGGGTTTCGCCGCCGCCGCGTGCGTCGCTGCGGAAAGACGATCGGCGCGGCACACCGGCCGCAACGGAAACTGCGGCATTCAGGCTAGAATTAGCCCCGCATCGGAATGGGACGAGTCTGGTGGCAATCACAGATACGCTGCGATGCTTCGCGGACGACGGAAGGCGCGCCGATTGACGCGTAGATTGGGCTAATCCATATAGTGATACATTTTCCTGAGGGACGCGCGGTACCGCTACTCCTTGCGGCCCTGCTCGCCGGCTGTTCCGTCGCGACGGTGGTTC
>MEQZ01000139.1:1657-20313 GCA_001770425.1 Betaproteobacteria bacterium RIFCSPLOWO2_02_FULL_65_20
CCCGCGCCGCCGGTACCGGCTTCTGCGACGCAAAGGGCCGGTCCCGCGCCGACTCCGCCCGCCCGGACTGCCGGTCCTGCATCGGCCAGTGCAGTCCGCCTGCCGCCGCTGGAATCGTCCGGATTCGACGACATCCGCGAGGTGCGCGACCCGCTTCCCATCGCGCGGACGATCGACCTCACCGCGTCGCCCGACGACCTGTGGGAACGCATCCGGAACGGCTTCGGCATGCCGAACGTCGGCAGTCCCCTCGTCCTCGACCGCCAGATCTGGTATGCAAGCCGCCCCGGCGCCATCAAGACCATCCTGCAGCGCAGCCGGCGTTACCTGTATCACATCGTCGAGGAACTGGAGCGCCGCGGCATGCCAACCGAACTTGCGCTGCTGCCCATGGTCGAATCGGCTTTCAACCCGATGGCTTATTCGCGCGCCAAGGCATCGGGCCTGTGGCAGTTCATCCCCTCGACCGGCAAGACCTACAACCTGCAGCAGAACTGGTGGTACGACGCCCGCCGCGACATCGTAGCCTCGACCACTGCGGCGCTCGACTACCTGGAGTTCCTCTATGAGATGCACGGCGACTGGCATCTCGCGCTCGCCTCCTACAACTGGGGCGAAAACGCGGTGGCGCGCGCGATCGAGAAGAACAAGGCAAGAGGACTGCCCACCGACTACCTCAGCCTCGCGATGCCCACCGAGACGCGCTACTACGTGCCCAAGCTGCAGGCACTGAAGAACATCGTCGCCAAGCCGGTCGCGTTCGGCATCGACCTCGATCCGATTCCGAACGAACCGTATTTCGTCACCGTGGAGAAGACCCAGGACATCGACATCCGCACGGCCGCAAAACTCGCGGAGATGCCGGTCGAGGAACTGATCGCGCTCAACCCGGCGTACAACCGTCCGGTGATCACCGCCGCACAGTCGCAGACGCTGGTGCTGCCCGCCGACCGCGCCGCGACATTCAGGGCGAACCTGGAAAACCACGACAAGCCGCTCAGCTCGTGGCGGACCTACACGCTGAAAGCCGGCGAGAAACTCGATCGCGTCGCTGTCAGGCACGGGATTGCGCTGGCGCGGCTCAAGCAGGTGAACGGCATCGGCCCGAGATCGAGGATCCGCTCCGGGCAGCAGATACTCGTGCCTGTGAAAGGCAGCAGCGCCGCGAACGAGCCGCTGCCCGCCATGTTCCATCCGCCTGCGCCCCAGACGCGCGTACGCAAGATCGTCCACACGGTGAACAAGGGCGACACGCTTCAGGCTATCGCCCGGCGCTACCACGTTTCGATCGATGATCTGAGGCGCTGGAACCAGATCGGCAGGCTCTCCGCCGGACAGAAGATCGTCATCCAGCAGCAGGTTGCCACCAAGCCGCGCGCCACCGTCCGCAAGGCCAAACCGACCAAGCCCAAGGCCCGCACCGCGGCAACCTCAACGCAGAAAGCCCGCAAGAAGTAGATATGCTAGATTACGCGGCCTGCCTCTACGGGCGTCAGATAGCGCGAATCTCCAGGACGCGCCGAAGCCGTTAGGCGGGAACCAATCGCCTCGAGGGAATCCGACGATGAACCGTAGGTCGTTAGGGAGCGCCGCTGTGTCGGCGCTCATCGCATTGACCCTCCACGCCGGTTCCCATGCGGCCGATCCGGCAAAGACCCTGCGCGTCACGTTCCAGGTCGCCGAAACCGGCTTCGATCCGACGCGGACAAGCGACTATTACTCGGGACAGGTGATCGAAGCCATATTCGATCGGTTGCTGACCTACGACTATCTCGCGCGTCCGGCGAAGCTCGTGCCGAGTGCGGCCGAATCGCTGCCGCAGGTTACCGACAACGGCAAGACCTACACCTTCAAGGTCAGGAAAGGCATCTATTTCACGCCCGACCCCGCGTTCAAGGGCAAGAGGCGGGAGTTGACCGCGGAGGACTACGCCTACTCGATCAAGCGGTTTTTCGACCCCAGGAATCGCTCGCCCTACACGTTCCTGTACGAAGGCAAGATCGTCGGGCTCGACGAACTCGGCGCCCAAGCCCGGAAGACGGGCCGGTTCGACTACGACGCCAAGGTGGCGGGGCTGGAGGTGCCGGACCGCTACACCTTGCGCATCCACCTCCGGGAGCCGGATTACGGATTCCCGCACATCATCGCGTTCGATTTGAGCGGCGCCGTCGCGCGGGAAGTGATCGAGGCCTACGGCGAAGACACCAGTGCGCACCCGGTAGGTACCGGACCCTATCGGTTGAAGCAATACACACGCTCATCGAAGATCATCCTTGAAGCGAACCCCGACTATCGCGGCATGGTATGGGACTTCCAACCCGGCGACGATCCGCTGGACCGGGAGATCGCGGCGCAGATGAAAGGCAAGAAGCTGCCGGTCATCGGCAATGTCGAAATCAGCATCATGGAGGAGACGCAGAGCCGCTGGCTCGCCTTCGAAAAAGGCGAGACGGATATGGAGTACCAGCTGTGGGATCTCTCGCCGACTTTCATGGCCGAGGACGGCAGACTCCGGCCGCAATTCGCCAAACGCGGCATCAAGCTGGGCCGCAGCGTCGACCCGGAAATCACCTATGCCTATTTCAACATGCTGGACAAGATCGGCGACCAGCCCAATCCGGTCGGAGGATACAGCAGGGAGAAGATCGCCTTGCGGCGCGCGATCGCGATGGCCTACAAGGTCGACGACCAGATAAGGATCATCCGCAAGGGGCAGTCGATCAAGGCGGAATATCCGATCCCGCCCGGCATCGCCGGCCACGATCCGAACTACAGGAGCAGTATTCCGTACGACCCGAAGACCGCCAACGCGCTGCTGGACAGGTTCGGCTACAGGAAGGGGACTGACGGCTACCGCACGCTGCCCGACGGCAAGCCGCTCCTCATCCGTTATTCGTCGACGCCGAGCGAAGTCGCCCGCCAGTTCGACGAGTTGATGAAGCGCTCGCTCGATTCGATCGGCATCCGGCTGGAGATCCACAAGGACCGCTTCCCGGATCTGATCAAGCTGGAAAGGCGCTGCCGCCTGATGATGCGCGGCGCCGCGTGGATAGCCGACACCCCGGACGGGGACAATTTCATGCAGCTGCTCTACGGCCCGAATACCTTCCAGAGCAACAATGCCTGCTACAAGTCGCCCGCTTTCGACAAGCTGTACGAGCAGTCCAGGGCCATGCCGGACGGCCCCGAGCGCAACAGGCTGTATCGCCAGATGACCCGTCAGATGGAGGCGGACACGCCCTGGATCATGATCGACAGCCGCTACCGCAACGTGCTGATGCAGCCGTACGTGATCGGCTTCAAGAAGCACCCGGTACTGCACCAGGAGTGGATGTATATCGATTTCGAACCCAAAGCCAAGAGGTGAGCGCAGGTGACTGACACCATCTGGAATAAGCGCACGCGACTGCTGGGGGCGGTTGTCTTCTGTTCCACTCTTGCGCCTGCCGCGCAAGCGGCGTCGCATCCGCAGATCCCGCTGTGGGACGCAACGGCCATCGAAGACGTCTGCTCTCGGACCCTGGCAAACGCGCAAAAGCAAGTCCTGGCCCTTCAGCGCCAGACGCGTGCGGCAGCCGGCGCGACATTCAGGGCCTGGGACCGCCTGCAGATCCTGATCGAGGACACGCAGGGGCCGGTGGAGTTGCTGGCCAATGTCTCGCCCGACCCGGCGACGCGCACCGCCGCCGAAGCGTGTCAGCTCAAGTTCACCGCGTTCGGCACCGACCTGTATCAGAACGAGAAACTCTATGCGCGTCTTCGGCAGACCGTACCAGCCGACGCTATCGATCGCAAGCTGAAACAAGACGTGACCGACGCGTTCGAGGATACCGGCGTCGCATTGCCGGCGGACAAGCGCACCCGAATGAAGGCGATCCTGCAGCGCCTGGAAGAATTGCGCCAGGCGTTCGAGCGCAATATCCGCGACAACAAGACGCGGCTCGCTTTCGCGCCGGAGGAAACGAAAGGCCTGCCGGCCTCCTACCTGGAGAAATCCCGGCGCGACGACAAGGGCAACCTCCTGCTCGGATTCGAGTATCCCGAGTACGAGCCGTTCATGGCCAATGCAGAAGACGAAGCAGCGCGCCGCCGTTACCACATCGCATTCAGCAATCGCGGCACCCCGCAAAACCTCATTCTGCTCGGCGAAGCGAGCCGACTGCGCCGGGAGATCGCGGAGCTGTACGGATTGCCGAGCTACGCGCATTTCGTGACCAGGCGCCGGATGGTCGGCAACCCCGAGACCGTGCATCGCTTTCTCGACCAGGTCAAGGCGAGAGTCCACGAGGCCGAGCGCAACGAGTTTGCCGAACTGCGAATGCTCAAAGCAGAACGGCTGGGCAAGAGCGTTCAAGAGGTAACCCTGAACCGCTGGGACCTCCCCTATTACCAGGAGCAGATCAAGCGGGCGCGCTACAGCATTGATCAGGAAGCGCTGCGTGCGTATTTCCCCACCGATGCCACCGTGTCCTGGGTGCTCGCGCTCTCGGGCTCGCTGTATGGCGTCAAGTTCGAAGCGGCGAATCCGCCGGTATGGCACCCCTCGGTTCGCTACTACGGTGTGATCGACGGCAGCACGGGCAAGTTCCTGAGCGGCGTTTACCTGGACCTGTTTCCGCGCGAGGGCAAGTTCAGCCACGCGGCGGCCTTCGGCGCGCGCAGCGTCAGCGTCGCGGCCAGGCGCACGCCGATCAGCGTGCTGGTGGCCAATTTCAACCGCAAAGGCCTTGATTATCGCGAGCTCGAAACCCTGATGCACGAGTTCGGCCATGTCCTGCACGGCGTGCTGTCGCGAACGCGCTATGCGAGCCACGGCGGAACCAATGTGGAACGCGATTTCGTCGAAGCGCCGTCGCAGATGTACGAGGAATGGGCGCGCAAGAAAGAGCCACTGCAGCTGATCCGGCAATTTTGCGCGGATTGCCCGGCCATCGACGCCGCGCTGGTCGAGCGTCTGCGCGCCGCGCGTCTGTACGGGATGGGCATACGCTATGCCCGCCAGCATCTTTACGCCTCCTACGACATGGCGCTCACCGGCGAGCGCGACCTGGACCCGATGCGGACCTGGGTCGAAATGGAAAGCGATACGCCGGCGGGAAATGTACCCGGCACGCAGTTTCCGGGCACGTTCGGGCATCTGCTCGGCGGATATGCGGCGGGCTACTACGGCTACATGTGGTCCGAAGTGCTGGCGCTCGACATGCTGTCCGTTTTCGGAGACAACCCGATGAACCCCACCGCCGGGCGGCGGTTCCGGCAATTGATCCTGTCGCAGGGCGGGCAGAAACGCGCGTCCCGGCTGGTGCGCGATTTCCTCGGCCGCGATCCTTCTCCCGAGGCGTTCTTCGCCGAAATCACCGGACAGCGGACGAACTAGCCGGACAAGCATGCTTGCCTACGTCGTCCGCCGCCTCTGGCAAACCGTTCCGACCCTGCTCGGGGTCGTGCTGCTCGTATTCTTCCTGTTCACCTGGGTCGGCGGCGACCCGGCCTATCTGCTGGCCGGAAAGATCTCCAATCCGGAGCAGATCGATAACATCCGCCGCCAGTTGGGAATCGATCAACCCATCTACGTCCAACTCTGGATTTTCATCAAGCAGATCGTCAGCGGCGATTTCGGCGTCAGTTGGGCGACCAACGAGCAGGTGTCGGACATCTTCCTGACGCGGCTGGGTCCTTCGCTGACGGTGCTCGTGCCGCTGCTGGTGGTCGACACACTGCTCGCGATCGCCGCGGCGATGCTGGTGGCCTACCTGCGCGGATCGCTGACCGACCGCATGGTCATGATCGGCTGCACGGTCGGCCAGTCGATCAGCATTCTGGTCTATATCATCGTGTTCCAGTACCTGCTGGCCTACCGCCTGGGCTGGTTTCCGGTCCAGGGCTGGGGCAACAGCTTCGCGGAGAATCTGTTCACCTTCAGCCTGTTGCCGATCATCGTCGGCGTGATCGTTTCGTTGGCACCCGATACGCGGCTCTACCGGACTTTCTTTCTCGACGAGATCAACCAGGATTATGTTCGCACCGCGCGTGCGAAGGGCATGAGCGAGACGCGCGTCATCTGGGTGCACGTGATGCGCAACGCCTCGATTCCGATCATCACCAACGTGATGATCCAGTTGCCGGGCCTGCTCGTCGGCGCCTTCCTGATCGAGCGCTTTTTCTCGATTCCGGGCATAGGGCGCGAGGTGCTGCTCGCCGTGGAACGCAGCGACTTTCCCGTGATCAAGGCGGTGACGGTCTATGTCGCGATCGCCACCATGATCACCAATCTGCTTGCCGATCTGCTGTACAAGGCGGTCGACCCGCGAGTACAGCTCAAATGAGCCGGGCTATGACGACCGCAACCAGCCATGCCGAATCGCCCGGCCTCTGGGTACTCGCCTGGCGGCGCTTCCGCCACGACCGGGTCGGGCTGGTCTCGTTCGACATCGTGCTGTTCTTTGTCGCGCTGATGGCGGCTTCGTGGACCGGGCTGATCGCGAGCGACTGGGCCAGGGAAGTCGGCGTAAGCAATGCGCCGCCGACCTTCACCGGACCGAAGGTCGCTTCGGCTCGCCTTGAGCACGCCGCCGCACCGGAACCCCTGCGCAGAGACAAGAGCGATGAATCCGCTGCCGTCGACCCGCTCGCCGGGGTTCTGGCCGAGATCCGCGCCAGCAGACCGCCCGCTGCCGCCGACACCGAGATCGTGGATCCGCTGGCCGACGTCCTGGCCGAGATCAGGGGGCGGTCCGGGAGCGCATCAGCCGACGAGACCAGAGCGGCCACGCTGATTTTCGGCGGCGACAAATGGGGTCGCGACGTGCTCAAGAAAACGATCAAGGGGACCGAGACCTCGATGTTCGTGGGTCTCGCGGCCGCCGCGCTCGCCGCGCTTCTGGGCACCGTGTTTGGCGCTCTGGCCGGCTATTACGGGCGCTGGATCGACGATTTCTTCAACTGGTTCTACAGCGTCTTCACCTCGATCCCCTATCTGCTGCTGATCCTGTCCATTGCCGCGGTGCTGAACCAGAAGGGAACGATGACCGTCATTTTGATTCTCGGTCTTACCGGCTGGACCGGCATCTTCCGGCTGATCCGCGCCGAGTACATGAAGCACAAGGTGCGCGAATACGTCCAGGCCGCGGATGCGATCGGCGCTTCCCATATGCGCCGCATGTTCGTGCACATATTCCCGAATGTGAGCCACGTCGTTCTGGTGCAACTGTCGCTGCATGTGGTGCTGTTCATCAAGTCGGAGGTCGTGCTGAGTTTTCTGGGTTTCGGCGTCGGCGTCGATACGGTGTCGTGGGGAAGCATGCTGAACGAGGCCCAGACCGAGTTGCTCCTCGGTAACTGGTGGCAACTCGCCGCCGCCACGGCAGCCATGGCGATGCTGGTCACCGCCTTCGGCCTGCTCACCGATGCCTGGCGCGACGCGCTCGACCCGAAGCTCAAATGAAGCCCGTGCACGACATTCTCGTCAGCATCCGCGATCTGAGGGTGAGCTTTCGCCTCGACAGGACGACCGCCTTCGAGGCGGTCAAGGGCATCGGTTTCGACATCCCGGTCGACAGCACGGTCGCGCTGGTCGGGGAATCCGGCAGCGGCAAGTCGGTGACCGCGCTGGCGATCCTGGGCCTGCTCCCGAAGGAGAATTCGACGCTAGGTCCCGACAGCCGGATTCTGTACCGCGATCGCAATCTCCTGCAACTCGCCCACGGCGAAATGCGGAAGCTTCGCGGGTGCGATATATCGATGATCTTTCAGGAGCCGATGAGCTCCCTGAACCCGCTGTTCACCGTCGGCTTCCAGCTCATCGAAGTCCTGGCCGAGCATGTGGGCCTGGGTAGCAGGCAGGCACGGACGCGCGCGATCGAACTGCTCCGCGAGGTCGGGATTCCGGAGCCGGAGACGAAGATAGACGCGTATCCGTTTCAATTGTCGGGCGGCCAGCAGCAGCGCGTGATGATTGCGATGGCGATCGCATGCGAGCCGAAGCTGCTGATCGCAGACGAACCGACGACGGCGCTCGACGTGACCATTCAGAAGCAGATTCTCGATTTGATCGCCGAGGTGCAGAAGCGACGGCGGATGTCGGTGCTGTTCATTACCCACGATCTGGCCGTGGTCGGCGAAATCGCGGATCACGTGGTCGTGATGCGCGACGGCGAGATCAGAGAGCAGGGTCCGGTGCAGAGAATATTCGAGGCGCCGCAGGACAGCTACACTCAGGCGCTTCTGCTCTGCCGGCCCCAACTCGCGCGGCGGCCCAGGCGGCTGCCGGTCATCGACGATTTCCTCAATCGCGCGCCAGCCGCGGCGCCGGACGCCCCGGAGCGCAGCCGCGGCCTGCGCGGGGACGAGGCTATCGTCATCGAAGTTCGCCACCTCGGGAAGAGTTTCTACTCGCGAGAAGGACTGTTCGGGAAAAGGGAATTCAAGGCGGTCAGCGACGTGTCCTTCAAGCTCGCCAAGGGTAAGACGCTGGGGCTGGTCGGGGAATCGGGCTCCGGCAAGACAACGGTTGGACTGACCGTGATGCGCCTCCACGAAGCCTCGAGCGGGCAAGTCCTGTTCGAAGGCAAGGACCTGCTTGCCATGCCGCCCGGCGTGGCGATGCAGTACAAGCGCCGGATCCAGATCGTCTTCCAGAACCCCTATTCCTCGCTCAACCCCCGCTTCACGATCGGCCAGATCCTGATGGAGCCGATGCAGATACACCGTCTTGGATCGGACGAGCAGGAGCGACGCAACATGGCCGACGCGTTGCTGGAGAAGGTCGGGCTGCCCGGCACCTCGTTCTTCAAGTATCCGCACGAATTCTCAGGCGGCCAGCGGCAGCGGATTGCGATCGCACGCTGTCTCACCATGAAACCGGATGTGCTCATCTGCGACGAATCGGTGTCTGCGCTCGACGTATCGGTCCAGGCGCAGGTGTTGAACCTGCTGCAGGACCTGCAGGACGAATACGGCATGAGTTATATATTCATCTCGCACGATCTCGCCGTGGTCAAGTACATGGCCGATCAGGTGATGGTGATGAATGAGGGGGAGATCGTCGAGATAGCCAATTCGGACGAAATCTACCTCAGGCCCCAGCACCCCTACACGAAGAAGCTGCTGTCTTCCATTCCCCGAGGCTGGCGCGGTCCGCGCGAATCGCCGATTGCGCCCGGATGAAAGGCCATCCGAGCGCAATCGGCGATCTCCAATAGAGACGCAAGAATTGCTCTTGCTGTCTTCCCCAACGCAGCGGGGAGCGGCATCGACAATCGGCTATAATCTGCCGCTCGAATCTAGGGGATCAGGATGGGTTTTCTGACGCACAAGCGCGTTCTCGTCACCGGTCTGCTCAGCAACCGTTCCATCGCATACGGCATCGCCAAGGCCTGTCACCGCGAAGGCGCGGAACTGGCCTTCGCCTATCAGAACGACCGGTTCCGCGAGCGAGTGACGGAAATGGCAGCCGAGTTCGGCAGCAGTCTCGTCTTTCCCTGCGATGTGGCGAGCGACCAGGAGATCTCCGACCTGTTCTCGGCGCTCGGCCGGCATTGGCATAAGTTCGACGGCCTGGTGCACGCCATCGCCTTCGTGCCGCGCGAGGCGATCGCCGGCGATTTTCTCGAGGGCCTTTCTCGGGACGCTTTTCGCATCGCCCACGATGTCAGCGCGTACAGCTTTCCTGCCCTGGCCAAGGCGGCGTTGCCGCTCATGGAGGGGCGCCGGGCCGCAATGCTGACCATGACCTACCTGGGCGCCGTTCGGCCGGTACCCCACTACAACGTGATGGGTATGGCAAAAGCGAGCCTGGAGGCGAGCGTGCGCTACCTCGCGACGGGCCTCGGCCCGAGGGGAATCCGCGTGAACGGCCTGTCGGCCGGTCCGATCAAGACCCTCGCGGCGAGCGGCGTCGCCCAGTTCGGCAAGCTGCTGAAGCACGTCGAATACAACGCGCCGCTGCGCCGCAACGTCACGATCGAGGACGTGGGCAACGTCGCGGCATTTCTGCTCTCCGACCTGGCGGCGGGAATGACCGGGGAGATCGTCTACGTCGACTCCGGCTACCATCAATGCATCGCCGGGGTGCGCGAGGACGGGGCTGCGTAGGCCTGGCAATCGATTTCGCCGTCAGCGGAGGTTTTCGGCTTTTATATAGTCTCCCGATTTTCGGAAGTTGCGAAGTTCGCAACTTCCGAAAACCGGGAGATCAATTAAAAGCAAACCGACGCAAGCCGTTTGATTACGCCTGCGCTTCTCAGGGATTCGCCTTCTTCTCCAGCAGCGCCTTGTTGATCTCGACCTTGGCGTTCGCCCGCAGGCCGGCGAGGAAGGCCTGAAATTCCTGCGTGCCGGCGGCGCGGCCGAGTTCGACCTGCAGGTTCTTCAGCTGCGCCTCGCCGATATCGACATCGGTGACCTTGCCGATGCGCAGCACCAAATAGCCGTTGGGCAGGCCCACTCCCGCGTAGGCGGGCAGTTTCGCCCGATCGGCGCGGAAGATCGCTGCCAGGCTTTCGCTGCTGACCCCCTTGGGATCGTCGCGGCTCACGGTCTTGGCCGGACCGAACTGCACTGCCCTCGCGTTTCCCTTCCTGAGTTCCTCCAGTCTAGCCGAGCCCTGCTTGTGCGCAAGCGCGGCCGCCTCCTTCTGCGTCAGCTGGCGGACGATGTCTCCCCGCACGTCCTCGATCGGCCTGGACGCCGCCGGCCGATGTTCGACCACCCGCGCCGATACCAGCGTTCCAGGCGAAACCTCCATGGCTTCCGTGTTGCGCCGGTTCTCGATCGCCTCGTCCGTGAACAGCGCCGCAAGCATCCGCGGATTGTTGAGTACCTGTACGGGTGCGGATTTCCGCGTCACCCATCCGCTGGTCTGCACCGCAAGCTTGTATTTCTCTGCAACCGGCTTGAGCGAATCCGGTTGCTCGTAGGCCAGGTTGCTGAATGCCTCCGCCGCTTCGGCAAATTTCCTGCTCGCGCGCTGCTTCTTCAGTTCACGCTCGATCTCGGCGCGCACCTGCTCCAGGCTGCGTCCCTCGGCCGGCTTGATGCCCGTCACCCGGATGATGTGAAAGCCGAATTCCGATTCGACCAGCCCGCTCACCTCGCCGGCCTTGAGCCGGAACGCGGCCTCCTCGAACGCCTTGACCATCATCCCGCGCGAGAAGGTCCCCAGGTCGCCACCCTTGGAGGCCGATCCGGGATCGTCGGAGTGCTTCTTCGCGAGTTCGCCTAAGCTCGCCGGCGACTTGCGCACTTGCTCGAGCAGGGATTGTGCCTTCTCGCGTGCTTTTGCCTTTTCTGCATCGCTCGCGGCGGCCTTGACGCTTATCAGGATATGGCTCGCCTGGCGCTGCTCCTTCTCCTGGTACTGGTCGATGTGCGACTCGTACCAGGACTTGATCTCATCCTCGCCGATCGACTCGAACGCCTGCATGGCCTCGCTGCTGAATACGACGTATTCGACCCGAATCTGCTCGGGAACGAGAAACTGGCTGCGATTCGCATCGTAGTGGGCCTGCACCGCCTGCGGCTCGATTTTCACTTTCGAGGCAAACGTCGCGGCGCTGATCATGTATTCGGACACGTCGCGCTGCTCGGCGCGCGAAGCCGCGATCTGCTTGGAGGCCGTTTTGGACGCGATTCCGGAGTCAGCCATGGCGCTCGTATATTGCTGCAGGATCAGGTCCCGGCGCAGGCTCGCCTCAAACATCGCAGGTGTGTAGCCCTCGCGCCTGAGAGTCTCCTCGTAGCGCGCTCGCGCGAATCGGTTGCCCTCCTGGAACGCCGGGGTCGAAGCAATCACCTCCCGCAACTGCTCGTCCGTGATTGCGAGATTGCCGCGTACCGCCTGCTTCAGCAGCAGGCGCTGGGCGATCATGCTGTCGAGGATCCGCGCGCGCATCTCCGGCGTGTCGAACATCGCGGCATTGAAGTTCGCGCCGAGCAGCGCGCGCATCCGGTCCTGCTGCTGCTTCAGTTGTTCGCCGAATTCCTGCTCCGAAATCGCCTGGCCGTCGACTTCCGCGACTCGATTGGTGGTGACGGACCCCTCATAGGACTGGATGCCCCAGAACGCGAACGGCGGCACGATGAACAACACCAGCAGGAACTGGAGCAGCCGCTTGTGTTTGGCTACGAAATTAAACATGTCGCTTACCCCAATACACGTCACGCCCATGCCGCGGCGCGCTGCGGCCCCGCTTGCCCGGCCTGGGAAGGTGGCGCCGCAAACGCGAACCTTGGGTTCGCCCTGAGGCAGCAATTGCACATGAGGGCGATGCCCGCCTGTGCATCCCCCGAGTCTGTACCCCCAAGTCGGAGGAAGCTCTGCTCATGCCTGACTATTCAGCAGCGCTTCCCCAAGAGATGGCGGAGTGGACGGGACTCGAACCCGCGACCTCTGCCGTGACAGGGCAGCATTCTAACCAACTGAACTACCACTCCATGCGCAACAACGCCGATCCACTCGCTGGTGGGTGCTGACGGGATCGAACCGCCGACATTCGCCTTGTAAGGGCGACGCTCTACCAGCTGAGCTAAGCACCCCTTCCGTCAAACCCGCCTTACGGGACTGTCACCGGGCAAGTGGGAAGAAGGCGCGCTAGTTTACTGCATCTTTGAGCGCTTTTCCAGCGCGAAACTTGGGCACCTTGGCGGCTTTGATCTTGATCGCCGCGCCAGTGCGCGGATTGCGGCCGCTGCGGGCCGCGCGCTTGCCTACATAAAAGGTCCCGAAGCCGACCAGAGTAACCATCCCCCCCTTCTTCATCGCAGTCTTGATCGCCGCGACCGTTGCGTCGAGCGCGCGTCCCGCGGCCGCCTTGGAAATATCCGCGGACTTGGCGATATTGTCGATAATCTCGGTCTTGTTCACTTGGCCTCCAAAAATTGGGATCATGGTAATGATGGCGCGCTCCGGCGCAAGCCACGCCTGAACTTCGGATGCTCCGTCTATCGCGTCGAAAATGCGCTCGCCGATCCCCTCGCCTGGGTGCGTACTTTATAGCCCCGGCAAAAGTATCGTGTCAAGGGAAAACCGACGCACCATGCTCTTCGCGCATCGGCGCCGGTGTTGCGCGCTTGACAGCTTGACATAAGGGTCGCGCGGCGCGCCGTCCTGATGACTCAAGTATCGGAGAGCATCGGTCGAAGAATCGGGATCAATACAGGTCTCCCGATTTCCGCCGTTGCGCTCGCGCAACGGCAGAAATCGGGAGATGACCAAAGGCGACACAACCCGGCCGGTTCCGGCCCGGTCGGTTCGGATCAATGCGTGATGACGGTAGTTGAGGCCTTGTCGTCGGCCACTGGCGGTGCGGGCGGCGGCGTCGGCACTCCTTCCACGCCCGCCTTGAGCGGCTCTGGCGTACGCTCGAGCGCAAGCTCGAGCGCCTGATCGATCCATTTCACCGGAATGATTTCCAGCCTATTCTTCACGTTGTCGGCTATCTCTACCAGATCCTTCACGTTCTCTTCCGGTATGAGAACGGTCTTGATTCCGCCGCGATGCGCAGCAAGCAGCTTTTCCTTCAGACCGCCGATAACGAGAACTTCGCCGCGAAGCGTGATCTCGCCGGTCATCGCGACACCGGCACGCACCGGGATGCCGGTCAGCACCGATACCATCGCAGTACAGATGCCCACACCCGCGCTCGGCCCGTCTTTCGGCGTCGCCCCCTCGGGCAGATGGATGTGAATGTCGTTCTTCTGGTAGAAGTCCTCGGGCACGCCCAGGCGTGCCGAGCGGTTGCGCACGACCGTGAGAGCCGCCTGGATCGACTCCTGCATCACCTCGCCGAGCTTGCCGGTGGTGATGGTCTTGCCCTTGCCAGGCATCGTGACCGCCTCGATCGTGAGCAGTTCTCCTCCGACCTCGGTCCACGCAAGACCCGTGACCTGTCCGATCTGGTTCTCCTTCTCGGCAACGCCGAAGGTGAAACGGCGCACGCCGAGGGTCTTGTCCAGATTCTTCGCGGTGACGACCATTTTCTTCTGGTTCCGCTTTGTGACCAGCGTCTTCACCACTTTGCGGCAGATCTTGGAGATCTCGCGCTCCAGGCTCCTCACGCCCGCCTCGCGGGTGTAGTAGCGGACGATGTCCCGGATCGCCGATTCGGCGACCAGAATTTCATCTTTCCTGAGCCCGTTGTTCTTCAGTTGCTTGGGCAGCAGGTAACGCTGTGCAATGTTGATCTTCTCGTCCTCGGTGTAGCCCGACAGGCGGATCACCTCCATCCGGTCGAGCAGCGCCGAGGGAATGTTCAGCGTGTTCGCCGTGGCGACGAACATCACCTCCGAAAGGTCGTACTCGACCTCGACGTAATGGTCGGTGAAGGTATGGTTCTGCTCCGGGTCGAGAACTTCGAGCAGCGCCGAAGAAGGATCGCCGCGGAAGTCCATGCCCATCTTGTCGACCTCATCCAGCAGGAACAGGGGATTCTTGACCCCCACCTTGGTCATGTTCTGGAGGATCTTGCCGGGCATCGAACCGATGTAGGTGCGCCGGTGGCCGCGGATCTCTGCCTCGTCACGCACACCACCCAGGGACATGCGCACGAACTTGCGGTTGGTCGCGCGCGCGATCGACTGCCCGAGGGAGGTCTTGCCGACGCCGGGCGGGCCGACGAGGCACAGAATCGGCGCCTTGAGCTGGTCCACGCGGCTCTGCACGGCCAGATACTCGACGATGCGCTCCTTGACCTTCTCGAGGCCGTAATGATCGGCGTCCAGGATCTTCTCGGCGGCGGCGATGTCCCGTGAGATCTTGCTCTTCTTCTTCCACGGCAGATTGACCAGCGTTTCGATGTAGTTGCGGACCACCGTGGCCTCCGCCGACATCGGTGACATCAGACGCAGCTTCTTCAACTCGCCCTCGGCCTTCTTGCGGGCCTCCTTGGGCATGCGAGCGGCCTTGACGCGCTTTTCCATTTCCTCGAGGTCTGCACCCTCCTCGCCCTCTCCGAGTTCCTTCTGGATCGCCTTCACCTGCTCGTTCAGGTAGTACTCGCGCTGGCTCTTCTCCATCTGGCGCTTGACGCGCCCGCGGATGCGCTTCTCCACCTGCAGAATGTCGATCTCGGCCTCGAGCTGCGACAGCAGATGCTCCAGCCTCGCCTTGACGTCGAACATCTCCAGTACCTGCTGCTTCTGCTCCAGCTTGAGCGGCAGGTGTGCGGCAATCGTGTCGGCCAGCCTTCCGGCCTCCTCTATCCCGGCAAGCGAAGTAAGAATCTCCGGGGGGATCTTCTTGTTCAGCTTCACGTACTGGTCGAACTGCGCGATCAGCGCGCGGCGCATCGCCTCGACCTCCGTGGAATCGGCGCCCTCCTGGGCCACCGGGGAAGCTTCCGCGACGTAGTGCGTCCGCGCGTCGGCGATGTCCCGGATCCGCGCCCGCTGGCTGCCCTCGACGAGGACCTTCACCGTGCCGTCGGGGAGTTTCAGCATCTGCAGAATGTTGGAGATGCAGCCGATCTGGTACATGTCCTCGGCGGTCGGTTCGTCCTTCGCGGCGGACTTCTGCGCGACCAGCAGAATGCTCTTGCCCGCCTCCATCGCGATCTCCATCGCCTTGATGGATTTCGGCCGCCCTACGAACAGCGGTATCACCATATGCGGGAACACCACCACGTCCCGCAACGGCAGCAGCGGATACTCGGTCATTTCTGGGGAGAGTTCGTCAGCGCTTGCCATGGTGTTCCCAAATAAGATGACTACAAAAAAGAAACTGGGGGCGCCCGCCTGGAAATCAAGCCGGGCGATGACCCAGCATCGTGCAGGGTCTTTGCCCCACGTGTCGGGGCGTCAGGCTGAGCCCGCTACTTTGGGCTGATCGGCATAGATGAGCAGCGGCTTGCCTTCGCCGAGCATGGTGGCCTCGTCGACCACGACTTTGGACAGGTTTTCCGTCGTCGGCAGGTCGAACATGGTATCCAGCAGAACCTGCTCCAGAATCGAACGCAGTCCCCGGGCACCGGTCTTGCGCGCGAGCGCCTTGCGGGCGATCGCGTCCAGCCCCCCCGGACGGATCTCCAGGTCCACACCCTCCATCGCGAACAGTTTCTGGTACTGCTTGAGCAGTGCGTTCTTCGGTTCGGTGAGTATCTGGATCAGCGCCTTCTCGTCCAGTTCCTCCAGCGTGGCCACCACCGGCAAGCGGCCGACGAACTCGGGAATCAGCCCGTACTTGAGCAGATCCTCGGGTTCGACCGTCTTCAGTACCGCGCTGATATCCTTGCTGTTTCTGAGGCTCCTGACGTCGGCGCCGAAGCCGATGCCCGATTTCTCGGAACGGTTGCGGATGATCTTCTCCAGCCCGTCGAATGCGCCCCCGCAGATGAACAGGATGTTGGTCGTGTCGACCTGGACGAAATCCTGGTTCGGATGCTTGCGCCCGCCCTGCGGGGGCACCGACGCGACGGTGCCCTCGATCAGCTTCAGCAGCGCCTGCTGCACGCCTTCGCCCGACACATCCCGCGTGATCGACGGGTTGTCCGACTTCCTGGAAATCTTGTCGATTTCGTCGATATAGACGATGCCGCGCTTGGCCTTGTCGACATCGTAATCGCAGTTCTGCAGCAGCTTCTGGATGATGTTCTCGACGTCCTCGCCGACGTAGCCGGCCTCGGTAAGCGTGGTTGCGTCCGCCATTACGAAGGGTACGTTGAGCAGCCGCGCCAAGGTCTGCGCGAGCAGCGTCTTGCCTGAACCGGTGGGGCCCACCAACAGGATGTTCGACTTGGCGAGTTCCACCTCGTCGTTCTTCGACATGTGCTTGAGCCGCTTGTAATGATTGTATACAGCGACCGACAGGATCTTTTTCGCCTGCGCCTGGCCGATCACGTATTCATCGAGGATGGTGCAGATCTCGTGCGGCGTGGGCAGGTCGGACTTGGAAGGCTTGCCCCCCTTATCCGTTGCGCTTTCCTCGCGGATGATGTCATTGCACAGCTCGATGCACTCGTCGCAGATGAACACCGACGGGCCGGCTATGAGCTTGCGCACCTCATGCTGGCTCTTGCCGCAGAAGGAGCAGTAAAGGAGTTTTTCGCCGCTCGATTTTTCTGTCATTGCCGCGTCCCCGTGCCGTTATGCGGTCGCTTCCAGGCGAGCAGTCAACACCTTGTCGACGAGACCGTATGCGACGGACTCCTCGGCCGACAGGAAGTTGTCGCGGTCGGTGTCGCGGGAGATCTTGTCCACATCCTGCCCGGTATGTTTCGCCATGATTTCGTTCAGCCGCTGGCGCAGGTAAAGGATCTCCCTGGCATGAATCTCGACATCCGACGCCTGTCCCTGGAATCCGCCCATCGGCTGATGAATCATCACGCGCGAGTTCGGCAGGCAGTGACGCTTGCCCTTGGCGCCCGCGCACAGCAGCAGCGCTCCCATGCTCGCCGCCTGCCCGACGCACAGCGTCGAGACATCCGGCTTGACGAACTGCATCGTGTCGTAGATCGCCAGCCCCGCAGAAACCGAGCCGCCCGGCGAGTTGATGTAGAAGAAGATGTCCTTGTCGGGATTGTCAGACTCGAGGAACAGGAACTGGGCGACGATCAGGTTGGCTGATCCCTCGTTCACCGGCCCGACGAGGAACACGACCCGTTCCTTGAGCAGCCGCGAATAGATGTCGTACGCGCGCTCGCCGCGGCCGCTTTGCTCGATCACCATGGGGACGAGCCCCAGGCCCTGAGGATCCTGCAGGGAAGCCTGCGGCAGGGTTGACTGCCAGTTCATACCCATCATGCCGCCTTCCCCATTAATTCATCAAAAGTGACCGCCTTATCCTCCACCTTGGCGTTCTCGAGGACCCATCTCACGACGTTGGTTTCCAGCGCCAGTCCCTCGAATTCGGCAAGCCTCTGAGGCTCCGAATAGAACCATTTTACCACCTCGGAAGGTTGCTCATAGGTCTGGGCAAAATCGTCCACCAGCGATCTCACCTGCGCCGGCGTCGCGGCCACGCCGTGCTGTTTCACCGTCTCGCCGACGATCAGGCCGAGCGCCACGCGCCGCTTCGCCTGTGCCTCGAACATCTCCGGATTGAGAGGAATCTGGTCCATTTTGACCCCGCGGCCTTCCAGGTCGGTGCGCGCCTGCTGCTGCAGGCGCGCAATCTCCATCTCGATCAGCGATTTCGGCAGTTCAATCTGAGTCGAATCGAGCAAAGCCTGCATGACCTTCTGCTTGACCTCGCCGTCGACGCGCTTCTTGACCTCGCGCTCCACGTTGGCCTTGACCTCGGTGCGCATTTTCACCAGGTCGCCGTCTGCCACCCCCAGGGACCGCGCAAACTCCGCATCCAGTTCCGGAAGCTTGGGTCCCTCCACCTTTTTCACCGTCACATCGAAGCTTGCGCTCTTGCCGGCGACTTCCTTGGCGCCGTAATCGGCCGGGAACGTGACCGGGAAGGTCCTGGAGCCCCCCGGCGCTATGCCGGTCACCCCGGCCTCGAAATCGGCAAGCATGCGCCCCTCGCCGAGCACCAGCGCCGCATCGTTCGCCTTGCCGCCTGCGAATTCGCTGCCGTCGATGGTGCCGGTAAAGTCGACCGTGACTCGATCCCCGACCTGCGCGGCACGCGACACGTCCTCGTACTGCACTCGCTGCTTGCGCAGGATCTCGAGCGTCTTGTCGACCTCCGCATCACCGACGCTCAGTACAGGGCG
>MEQZ01000139.1:20354-24151 GCA_001770425.1 Betaproteobacteria bacterium RIFCSPLOWO2_02_FULL_65_20
GGTAAATCTCGAACGTCGCACTGAATGCGAGCTGGCCCGCCTCGGTCGCGTCTTGCTTGGGCTCGATACGCGGGTAGCCGGCCACGCGCACCTTCTTTTCGCGCACCGCCTCCTCGAAGGTCTTCTGCACCGCCTCACCGACGACTTCCGAACGCACCTGCGGGCCGTACTGCTGCGCCAGGACCTTCAGCGGCACTTTCCCGGGCCGGAAGCCGGGCATGCGCACCGTGCGGGACAGTTTCTTCAGCCTCTCCTGGACTTCACGGTCGATGGTCTCGACCGGGACGGCCATGGTAAGCCGGCGCTCGAGCGGACTCAAAGTTTCGAAATTCGTCTGCATTCCTATCGACCTGTGTGCTGTGCGGCGGGGCGTCTGGTGCGAAGGAAGGGACTCGAACCCCCATGCCTTTCGGCGCTGGAACCTAAATCCAGTGCGTCTACCAATTCCGCCACCTTCGCCGGAAGGCCAAAGGGCCAATACGACCCGTTGAAACCGGGTGCCATTCTAACCCAAACCCCCTATACTGTCAGCCTATACTGTCAGTCCCAAGCGCCAGAAAGTGCTTGAAAAATCTGGCAATGTCAGTCGGTCACTACGAAAACTTCCCTGTCGCCTCGATCCTGTTGCCAGCCCGGTTGCGACAGCCCGTGGGCGTCGTATACCGCTTCGCCCGGACCGCGGACGACTTCGCCGACGAAGGCAACCTCGCGCCGGCCGAACGGCTTGCACGGCTCGAAGAATATCGCGAAGAGTTGCGCCGCATTCAGCAGAACCAGACCCCGCAAACCCCTCTATTCGGCGCACTGGATGCCGTAATCCGTGCGTACAACCTGCCCACGAAGCCGTTTTTCGATCTCCTCGATGCGTTTTCCCAGGACGTCACCCAGTCCCGCTACGCGGACTTCGCCGAACTCATGGAATACTGCCGGCGCTCGGCCGATCCCGTGGGCAGGCTGATGCTGCATCTCTATGGCGCTGCCTGCGATCAGAACCTGTCGCAATCCGACGCGATTTGCTCGGCGCTCCAACTCATCAATTTCTGGCAGGACGTGGCGATCGATTTCCGCAAGAATCGCATCTATCTGCCGCAGGACGAAATGGCCCGGTTCGGCATCACCGAGGGCTCGATCGCAGCGGCAGACTCGGGCGGGCGCTGGCCCGAACTGATGCGGTTTCAGACGGAGCGCGCGCGCGCGATGCTACAATCGGGCGCACCCTTGGCAAGGCGCCTGCCCGGGCGAATTGGCCTGGAACTGCGCATGATCGTTCAGGGTGGCTTGCGCGTGCTGGAGAAACTCGATGCCGTTCGCGGCGATGTGTACCGCCTGCGGCCCGTGTTGAAGACTCTGGACTGGCCGCTCATGATGTTCCGCGCACTGGGAATGCGATGAGTCCCGACGACTATTGCCAGCAGAAGGCGGCGAGGGCGTTACGAGCGCGGCC
Organism: Betaproteobacteria bacterium RIFCSPLOWO2_02_FULL_65_20; assembly: GCA_001770425.1. Lineage (GTDB taxonomy): Bacteria > Pseudomonadota > Gammaproteobacteria > Burkholderiales > SG8-39 > JACQTO01. The sequence goes on from MEQZ01000139.1 coordinate 21,799, forward strand.
GCCCCGCGATCGGTTCCCCGACGAAACGGTGCGCGCACCATGACGCCCGAGGAGTATTGCCAGCAGAAGGCCGCGCAGAGCGGCTCGAGCTTCTATTACTCGTTCATGTTCCTTCCACCGGAGCGAAGGCGTGCGATCACCGCGCTTTATGCGTTTTGCCGCGAGGTCGACGACGCGGTCGACGAGCCGGCCGACCCGCAGGTGGCGCGAGCGAAGCTCGAGTGGTGGCGCCGCGAGGTCGCGCAGCTCTATGCCGGCAATGCCCAGCACCCGGTCACCAAGGCCCTGGTCCCGGCGATCGGGCCGTTCAACATCCAGCAGCAGCAGCTGGGAGCGATCATGGACGGCATGGAGATGGATCTCGCGCAGACCCGCTACCCGGATTTCGAAAGCCTGCGGACCTACTGTCACCGGGTCGCCGGCGTCGTGGGTGTGCTCGCCGCAAGCATTTTCGGCTACCGCAATTCAAGAACGCTCGAATACGCCGAGAATCTGGGGCTCGCGTTCCAGCTGACCAACATCATCCGCGACGTGGGTGAGGACGCCCGCAAGGGCCGGATCTACCTCCCGGCCGACGAAATGCAGCGCTTCGGCGTCTCCGCGGCCCAGATACTCGATGCGCAGCACACCGAGGGCTTCTCGCGCCTGATCGAATTTCAGGCGCAGCGCGTGAAAAGCTGCTATGCCGAAGCGCTTGCCGCGCTTCCTGCCGAGGACCGCCGCGCGCAGAGGCCCGGACTGGTCATGGCCGCGATCTACCGCACGCTACTCGAGGAGCTCCGCCGCGACGGTTATCAGGTGCTCACCCGGCGCACCGCGCTGACCCCCATTCGCAAGCTCTGGATCGCCTGGAAGACTTGGGTATCCGCCTGACCCGAGTCGCTGTCGTGGGCGCCGGCTGGGCCGGACTGGCCGCCGCCGTTTCGCTCGCCGACCGCGGAATTCCGGCCACGGTCTTCGAGGCATCGCGCAGTCTGGGAGGGCGGGCGCGGCGGGTCAGCTCAGAGGGCACTGACTTGGACAACGGCCAGCATATCCTTATCGGCGCCTACCGCCAGACCTTGGCGCTGATGCGCACAGTGGGTGCCGCTCCGGAGAAGCTCCTCATGCGCGTACCGCTCGAGCTGCGCTTCGACGACGGCTTTCACCTGCGTGCGCCGCGTCTGCCTTACCCGCTGAATCTGCTGGCGGCGCTTCTGGGTGCACGCGGCCTGAACTTCGCGCAGGGCATGGCCGCAATCCGGTTCATGTCGCGTATGCGGGCGCCCCGTTTCAGTATCGAGCCCGACTGCAGCGTCGCGCAACTGCTGGAAGCGCACGAGCAGCGCGGTGCGTTGCGCCGCTATCTTTGGGAGCCGCTGTGCCTATCCGCACTCAACACCCCGCTGACAAGAGCCTCCGCACAGGTGTTCGCCAATGTGCTGCGCGACGGCCTGACCGGCGCGCGAGAAAACAGCGATCTGCTGTTGCCCCGTACCGACCTCGGCCTGCTTTTTCCCGTACCCGCCGCGGCATTCATCGGCGCCCACGGCGGATCGGTCGAAATGGGGGTCGCAGTGCGCAGGATTTCACGGGACGGAACGGCATTTGTCCTCGACGACAGTCCGCAACGCTTTTCTCATGTGATCATCGCCTGCGCGCCCCAGCACGCCGCCGCGCTGTTCGATGTCTTCCCCGGTCTGGATGAGGCCAGGCGCACGATCGAATCGCTGCAGTACGAGCCGATATACACCTGCTATCTTCGCTATCCGGACGGCGTGCACCTGCCCTCACCGATGCTGGGTCTCACGGGTCCCATGAGCCAATGGGTGTTCGACCGCGGGCAACTCTCGGGCCCGAAAGGCCTGCTCGCAGTGGTGATAAGCGCATCGGGCGCTCACGAAGCGTTGCCGCAGCAGGAACTCGCCGGACGCATCCATGAAGAACTCAAGGTCGCGCTTCCCGGTTTGCCCGAACCGCGGTGGACCCGGGTGATCGGGGAGAAACGCGCGACCTTTTCCTGCACCCCGGGCCTCGCACGGCCGGCAATTTCAACCCCGGTTCAGGGGCTATATCTGGCCGGCGACTATACGGCGAGTGACTATCCCGGCACGCTCGAAGCGGCAGTGCGCAGCGGGCTGGCGGCCGCACGATTGATCATTTCGACCTGATACGGGCGCGCAAAGCCGGCGTTCGCGCTGATCGTATAAGACCCCACGACCGTTCTTGCTGTTTACCAAAACCGCATTTTCCGTGCGGATGCTCTCTATCCGCGCGGAAAACGCGGTTGGCGCGCGCAGCGCGCAAAAGCTCCGCCGGGATCAATAGCCCTGTCGTTGCGGGATCTTGCGCGGACGGCTTCCCGTCCGCGCGG
>MEQZ01000139.1:24181-25035 GCA_001770425.1 Betaproteobacteria bacterium RIFCSPLOWO2_02_FULL_65_20
ATTGCGCCCGGATGAAGACCCATCCGTGCGCAATCGCCGATCTTGTATAAAACCCGAGAACCTTCCTCGGTGGTAACACTGATCGCGGGACACAACAGCATTCATGACACAGTATCTGGAACCGATCTCAGGAACCGATTCTAGCGCAACCGCCCCACCGCATCGACCAGGCGATCCACCGCGATAATCTCGATTCCATCGATCGGCTGTTTCGGCGCGTTGGCCTTGGGAACGATTGCCTGCGTAAATCCCAGCTTCACCGCCTCGCGCAGCCTATCCTGGCCGCGCGGGGCTGGACGCACCTCGCCCGCGAGCCCGACCTCGCCGAACACGACCAGCTTTTTCGGCAGCGGCTTGTCGCGCAGGGACGATACGACCGCCAGCAGCACCGCAAGATCGGCGGCGGGTTCGCTGATGCGCACCCCGCCCACCGCGTTCACGAACACGTCCTGATCAAAGCACGGTATTCCCGCATGCCGGTGAAGCACCGCCAGAAGCATCGCAAGCCGGTTCTGCTCCAGCCCTACGGAAAGCCTGCGCGGGCTCGGTGCATGGGCCTCGTCGACGAGCGCCTGGATTTCGACCAGCAGCGGCCGCGAACCCTCCTGCGCGACCAGGATGCACGACCCCGGGGCCTCGCCGGTGTGTCCGGAAAGGAAGATCGCGGAAGGATTGGTCACGCCCTTGAGGCCGCGGTCGGTCATGGCGAAGACGCCGAGTTCGTTGACCGCGCCGAAGCGGTTCTTGAAGGCGCGGATGAGGCGGAAGCTCTGATGGGTATCGCCCTCGAAATACAGGACTGTATCGACGATGTGCTCGAGCACGCGCGGTCCGGCCAGCGTCCCTTCCTTGGT
>MEQZ01000140.1 GCA_001770425.1 Betaproteobacteria bacterium RIFCSPLOWO2_02_FULL_65_20
AGATCGATCAGTTTCTGACCATCGACAATGGCGACACGGAGTTCCTCGGCCTGTGTCGCGTTGAAGAGCATGCGTTTCACTGTTTTGTTCTCCCGCGCGCGCGGGCAGCACAAACCATGAGCCTGTTTGTCTTAGGCTGCTACTGCATCATCGGGTCCGTTGTCATGGATACGCGGATGGTCTGGTTTGTCGGGTCTCGCTGCAAAAAATGCAACCGACCGGAATATCTGCCGATGTTTCTGGCGCGCTTATCAAGTACTATCACCGGTCCATGAATGGACCAACCTTTGCTGGCTTCGGGTCATCGAGTGCCGATCGGGGAGGCGTCCAACATGTCGTTAGCATCCCAGGCAAACAGCCGAACCGGGGGACAAGGTAGCCGGGTCCGAATTCCGGACCGCCGGCCGTCCCGCAACGCAAGCCGCGAGCAGATGATAAGGAAAATTAAGGATTTAAGCAATGTATCTAACGTGGTAGTCGGCCCGGAGGGGGACGACCAGCGTGTGGATAACTTTCTGCTGCGGCAGTGCAAGGGCGTGCCCAGAAGCCATATCTACCGCATCCTGCGCACCGGCGAGGTGCGGGTCAACAGCCGGCGGATCGACGCCACACACCGGCTGCGCGAGGGCGACCGGGTGCGCATTCCGCCGGTTCGCCTGCCCGAGACGGCTGCTGCGGGTAAGCCGCGTGCCCGCCCGATCGAACTGCCGGTGGCGTTCGAGGACGAGGCGCTGCTGGTGGTTGACAAGCCTTCCGGGATGGCCGTCCACGGCGGCAGCGGCATCAGCTTCGGGGTCATCGAGTCCATGCGCGCGGCCCGCTCCGGCCTGAGATTCCTGGAACTCGTGCATCGGCTCGATCGCGACACGTCGGGACTGCTGATGCTGGCGAAGAAGCGCTCGGCGCTGACCCGGCTGCACGCGGCCCTGCGCGAGGGGCGGGTGCAAAAGCGCTATCTTGCGCTCGTCAAGGGGGACTTCGGTGGTTCCGCGCGCGATATCGAACTGCCGCTGCGCAAATACCTGACCCAGGCCGGCGAGCGGCGGGTGAGCGTGGACCGGGAGGGCCGCGAGGCACGAACGGTATTTCGCCGCGAGCAGGCGTTCAGCGGCTTCACGCTGCTGTCCGCGGAACTCCACACCGGCCGCACGCATCAGATCAGGGTGCACCTCATGCATCTGGGATTTCCGATCGCCGGAGACGACAAATACGGTGACTTCGAACTCAACCGCGAGCTGGCAAAGCGGGGGCTCAAGCGCATGTTCCTGCACGCCGCCGAACTTCGCTTCGTGCATCCCGCAACCGGTGCAGAGGTAGCGCTGCGAGCGCCGTTGCCGCCGGAACTGGATGCATTCATCCGCGCTCTGGAGAGGCGGCAAGACTGAATACCATGCAGAAGCGTTTCGAGCTGATCGTTTTCGACTGGGACGGCACGCTGATGGATTCGGCCGGGGCGATCGTGGCCTGCATCCAGGCCGCCTGCCGCGATCTGGACCTGCCGGTGCCCGACGACGAACGCGCCGCCCATGTGATCGGCCTGGGGCTCGCCGATGCGCTTTCGTATGTGATCCCCGGCCTTCCGCCGAGCGAATATCGAAATGTCTCAGAGCGCTACAGGCATCACTTTTTGCTCCGCGACCCGCACATTCCGCTGTTTCCAGGGACGCAGGAGATGCTGGCCGGACTGCAGGCGCGCGGGCATCGCCTGGCCATCGCAACGGGGAAGAGCACCAAAGGGCTCGAGCGCGCCCTCCACACCACCGCGGTTGCGCATTTTTTCGTCGCCTCGCGCTGCGCCGATCAGTGCGCGTCCAAGCCCGCGCCCGACATGCTGCACGAACTGATGCAGGAACTCGCCGCCGAGGTCGGGACCACCCTGATGATCGGGGACACGGTGCACGACCTGCAGATGGCCGCCAACGCCGGGGTCGCCGCGCTGGCGGTGGGGCATGGCGCGCACCCCAGGGAAAAGCTGCTCGCGCTGGATCCCATCGCCTGTGTGGACAGCACGGCCGAACTGCAGCGATGGTTGTACGAGAACGCCTGATCTGCCGCAGTGACGCGCTCGCCGATTCGGGCGACGGCGTGCGCTTCGAGGTGAAGCGCGGCGATGAGACGGTGCCGGCGTTCGTCGTGCGCTACCACGGACAGGTCCACGCCTATCTCAACCGCTGCGAGCACATGCCGATGGAACTGGACTGGAAGCCGGGTCGATTCTTTGATGCCGAAGGGCTGCTTTTGGTATGCTCGACACATGGCGCGCTTTACGCACCGGACACCGGCGTGTGCCTCGGCGGACCCTGCACGGGGGCGCTGGCGCGGATCGAAGTCGACGAGCGGGGCGGTGGCGTTTATTTGAAAGGCTGAGGCAATGGCGGAAAACGGCGGTGACTGGGAACGCGGGGTGATCGAGAAGCTGGCGACCGAGGCGATCAGGGAGCAGCGGCGGTCGCGGCGCTGGGGCATCTTTTTCAAACTGCTCACCTTCGCGTACATCACCTTCTTCGTCGTGCTGGCCATCGACTGGCGCATCAGCCGCGATGGTCTGAAGGGCGGCAAGCACACGGCGCTGGTGGACATCGTCGGCGTCATCGAGCCCCGCGGCGACGCGAACGCCGACCGCATCACCTCGGCGCTGCAGAGCGCCTTCAAGGACAGCAATACGCAGGGCGTGATCCTGCGCATCAATTCCCCCGGGGGCAGCCCGGTGCAGTCGGGCATCATCTACGACGAGATCCGGCGCCTTCGCGCCCTGTATCCCATCATCCCGATGTACGCGGTGGTGGAGGACATGTGCGCCTCGGGCGGCTACTACATCGCCTCGGCGGCCGACCGCATCTACGTGGACAAGGCGAGCATCGTCGGCTCGATCGGCGTGCTCATGGACGGCTGGGGTTTCACCGGCACGATGGAAAAACTCGGGGTCGAGCGCCGCCTGCTGACGGCGGGCGAGAACAAGGCGTTCATGGATCCGTTCTCGCCGGTGAATGCGAAGCACAAGGAATTTGCGCAGCAACTGCTCGACGATGTCCACCAGCAGTTCATCGACGTGGTGAAAAAAGGCCGTGGCAAGCGTCTGAAGGAAACTCCCGAGCTTTACTCCGGCCTGATGTGGACAGGCGCGAAAAGCATCGAGCTTGGCCTGGCCGACGGCTACGGGAGCCTGGATTTCGTGGCGCGCGAGGTCATCAAGGCCGAGGACATCGTCGACTTCACGCAGAAGGAAAACATCGCCGAGCGCTTCGCCAAACGATTGGGTGCGGCGACGGCGAGCGCGCTGGCCAAGCTTGTCTTGCCGCGCGATTTCTCGCTGCGCTGAGTCATTTCGCCGCGCCGGGCAGACGGCGTAAACGCTCCGCGAGGATCAGGAACACGCTGGGCCGGTCCTTGAGGTCAGGCGTGTTCTTTCTCCAGTCAGCGATGCGTGACATGCGCACCGATTCGCCGGGCAGCGTGAGATCGGTCGCAACGCACAACAACGTGTCCGGACTGCACACGCCGAGCAGCGAGGCCAGAAGCTGCGGGTTGCGGTAGGGAGTTTCGATGAAAACCTGGGTCTCGCGATTCTTGCGCGAGCGGGACTCGAGGGCGCGGATCGCCTGGTCGCGCGCCGGCGGTTTCACCGGCAGATAGCCGTGGAAGGCGAAGCGCTGCGATTCCAGCCCGGAGGCGATCAGCGCGAGCAGTACGGACGACGGTCCGACCAGGGGCGCTACGCGCACGCCGCGTTCGTGGGCGCGACGCGCGAGCAGGGCGCCGGGGTCGGCAATGGCAGGACAGCCTGCTTCTGAAATCAGGCCGGCGTCGCATCCGGCGAGCACCGGTTCGAGCAGGGAATCGATCGCTGCCGCCGGGGTATTGTGGTCCAGCCGTTCGATTGCGATCGACTGCAGCGGCCGTCCCGGTGCGATCAGTTTGAGAAAAGCCCGCGCGGTCTTCGGGTTCTCGGCGATGAAATAGTCCAGACGCCGGATCCTGTCCTGCACACCGGTCGCCAGCACGGCATCGGCGTCGCCGCCGCCGAGCGTGGCCGGGATCAGGTAGAGGGTGCCGGGGGCCAATGTAGTCACTGATGATACTCAAGCGTTGAGACCATGGGTCGAGATCTTGGGTCTAGATACATCTCCCGATTTTGGGAAGTTGCGGGGTTGCAACTTTCCAAAATCGGGAGATCATGGGATGCCAGAGCGAGCCAGGCTGTTCGGTTCCGGCATGTCGGACTTGGGACTGCGCCCTGCACAGTCAAGGAATCCGCACGCCGTGCTCGCCCAGCAGATCGACCAGCGCGATCAGCGGCAGTCCGATGAGCGCGTTGGGGTCTTCGCCTTCCATGCGTTCGATGAGCGCGATGCCCAGCCCTTCCGACTTGGCGCTGCCGGCGCAGTCGTAGGGTTGCTCGCGCTCGAGATAGCGCCCGATGGCGGCGTCGTCGAGAACGCGGAACTTGACCCGGTAGGGAACGCCGCGGGTTGCCGTTCTGCCGCTTCTTGTGTCGTGGACGCACAGCGCGGTGTAAAAAATCGCGTCACGCCCGGACAACTCGCGCAACTGCCGCGTTGCGCTCTCGCGGTTCCCCGGCTTGTCCAGGACCTTCCCGCAGGAGACGGCGACCTGGTCACACCCGATAATCAGCGCATCGGGATGGTCTCCCGCGACCGCCAGCGCCTTGGCGGTCGCAAGCCGGGTCGCCGTCGCCTCGGGGGACTCGCCGGCGAGGGCGGCCTCCTCGATGCGCGGGTTCACGGCAGAAAACGGTATCTGAAGCCGCTCGAGCAGTTCCCGACGATAGCGCGAGCTGGATGCAAGGACGATCTTCATGTCTGATGCGAAAATGGCCTTATGCCGCGCCGCATCCGGACCGGGCCTGCGAGCATCGGGGAGGTGGCAAAACAGCACCGGGAAAATTGAGATAACGCTCTGAACAACTTGGAATTTCTTTTGACACCAGCAGGCGGACATAATATCATGCCCGGCCTATGTCGCAACCGGGGCTGATCGACGGCCTCCAGTTCGCCCGCGGGGCCGAAACGCTCACGGGAACGCTGGATTTGTCGCGGCTGCCGCGGTTGGCCGTGATGCGGTGCGAGACCAGCGGCCTGTCCTATGAATTGCGGGGCAGAACCGACGCCGAGGGCCGGTGCTGGCTGCAGGTGCGGGCAAAGGGCACGCTCAGCCTGGAATGTCAGCGCTGCCTTGGGCCCGTCGCGTTCCCACTTGCGCTTCGCAGCGAGTTGCTGCTGGCACGGTGCGAACGCGAAATCGAGACGGCCGACGACGACATCGACCGCGTGTTGGCCGGCAACGCGATGGATGTCTGTCAGTTGGTTGAGGATGAGGTGCTCCTGGCGCTGCCCATGGCGCCCAGGCATGAACAGTGCGACGGTATGCGCGACGGCGCAGAGACAGGCGGAACTTCGCCGTTCGCGCAGTTGGCGAAGTTGAAGCGGATTTGAGTGACTGGGATGGACCGGTTAAATCGATTTGAAGGAGTAAGTCCATGGCTGTTCAGCAGAATAAGAAGTCGCCGTCCAAGCGCGGCATGCGTCGTGCGCACGACTTCCTGAGCAATCCCGCGCTAGCGGTCGAACCGACGACGGGCGAGGTGCATTTGCGTCACCACATCAGCCCCAGTGGTTTCTACCGGGGCAAGAAGATTGCCAAGGCACGCGGCGAGTAGCCGCGATAACCCGTTGGCTCAACGGCACGTCGCGTAACGAGGGAAAGTCCGTGCGCATTCTGCGTGCGGCATGCGGCGCATGGCGATCACCGTAGCGATCGATTGCATGGGTGGGGACCACGGTCCCTCTGTCACCGTCCCGGCGGCGGCGCGCTTCGTGGACTCGCACCCAGAGGTCGAAATCGTCCTGGTCGGGTTACGGCCCGCGATCGAAGCCGAACTCGCAAGGCTTCCTGCCGGCGTCCGCGCGCGATTGCGCGTGCGCCACGCGGACGAAGTGGTCCTGATGGACGAATCTCCCGCGGCCGCGCTCAAGAACAAGAAGAATTCCTCGATGCGGATCGCAGTGGATCTGGTCAAGAGCGGCGAGGCGCAGGCCTGCGTCAGCGCGGGCAACACCGGGGCCCTCATGGCCATCTCGCGTTTCGTGCTCAAGACCCTGCCCGGAATCGATCGTCCGGCGATTCTTTCGGTTCTGCCGAGCATGAAGGGCAACACCTACATGCTGGACCTCGGCGCCAATGTCGACTGCGGCCCGGAACATCTGCTGCAGTTCGCCATCATGGGCGCAACCCTGGTCTCCGCGGTCGAGCACAAGGAGCGGCCGAGCGTCGGCCTGCTCAACATCGGCGAGGAGGCGATCAAGGGCAACGAGGTCGTCAAGCAGGCGGCGGAAATGCTGCGAGCCAGCGGCCTCAATTTCCAGGGCAATGTCGAGGGCGACGACATCTACAAGGGCAAGACCGATGTCGTCGTCTGTGACGGCTTCGTGGGCAATATCGCGCTCAAGGCCTCCGAGGGGCTGGCGCAGATGCTGGGCTCCTCGCTGCGCGAGGAATTCACGCGCAACTGGTTCAGCCGGCTCGCTGCACTGGTCGCCATGCCGGTACTCTCCTCGTTCAAACGACGCTTCGATCACCGTCGCTACAACGGGGCGACGCTGATCGGGCTGCGCGGCATCGTCGTGAAAAGCCACGGCTCGGCCGATGCCTTCGCGTTCGAGCGCGCCATCCTGCGCGGCATGGAGGAGGTACAGAACGATGTGCTGCAGCGACTGATGCAGCGCTTGGGAACGGCGGCGGTGGCATGATCTATTCCAGAATCGTCGGTACGGGCAGTTGTCTGCCGCCGAAGATCGTCACCAACGCAGAGTTGGCGGCGCAGATGGATACCTCCGACGAGTGGATCCGCACGCGCACCGGAATACGCCAGCGACACATTGCCGAGGCGTCTCAGACTTCCAGTGATCTCGCGCTGCCTGCGAGCCGCGAAGCGTTGTCCGCAGCGGGCCTTGCGCCCTCGGACGTGGATCTGATCATCGTGGCGACCTCGACCCCCGATTACGTCTTTCCCAGCACGGCCTGCCTGCTGCAGGCCAAACTCGGTATCAAGGGCTGCCCGGCGTTCGATATCCAGGCCGTTTGCAGCGGCTTCGTGTACGGGCTGGCAGTGGCCGACAAGTTCATCCGCTCGGGCCAGCACAAGTGCGCCCTGGTGGTGGGTGCCGAAGTCTTCTCGCGCATCCTCGACTGGAACGACCGCGGCACGGCGGTGTTGTTCGGCGACGGGGCGGGCGCAGCGGTGTTGCGCGCCGACTCACGCCCGGGCGTGATGGCGAGTGCGCTGCACGCTGACGGTTCCCATGCCGGCATCCTCTCGGTGCCGGGCAATGTATGCGGGGGCAAGGTCACCGGCTCGCCGTTCCTGCGCATGGATGGGAAGGCGGTGTTCAAGCTCGCCGTGAAAGTGCTGGACGAGGTGGCGCGGGAGACCCTGGCGCAGTGCGGGCTGACGACGCGGGACATCGACTGGCTGATTCCGCACCAGGCCAACGCGCGCATAATCCAGGCGACCGCGAACAAGCTGGGGATCGATGCCTCGAAGCTGGTGATCACCGTCGACCGTCACGCAAATACCTCGGCGGCCTCGGTCCCGCTTGCGCTCGACCTGGCGCTGCGCGACGGGCGCATCAGGCCCGGGCAGCGGGTAATGCTCGAAGGCGTAGGCGGCGGCTTCACCTGGGGTGCCGTATTGGTGGAGATGTAGGCGATGGACAAATTTTCCATGGTGTTTCCCGGGCAGGGCTCGCAGGCGGTCGGGATGATGAGCGGCTACGGCGATCTCGCCTCGGTGAGATCGGCGATCGCGGAAGCCTCCGAGGTGCTCAAGCAGGATATCGGCAGGCTCATGGCCGAGGGTCCCGCGGAAGAGCTCAATCGCACCGTCAACACGCAACCGGTCATGGTTACCGCGGCGTACGCGGCCTATCAGGCGTGGAAGGAACTGGGCGGTGCCGAGCCGCAGATGGTCGCCGGGCATAGCCTGGGCGAATACACGGCGTTGATCGTCGCCGGCGTCATTGCGTTTGCCGACTGCCTGCCGCTGGTGCGCCTGCGCGCGCAGGCGATGCAGGAAGCGGTTCCGCAGGGCACGGGTGCGATGGCCGCGATTCTGGGCCTGGACGAGGAGGCGATACGCGGCGCCTGCGCCGAGGCGGCGCAGGGCGCCGTGGTCGAGGCGGTGAACTTCAACGCACCCGGGCAGGTGGTGATCGCGGGGCATGCGGCGGCCGTGCAGCGCGCAATGGAGGCATGCAAGGCCCGCGGCGCCAAGCGAGCGGTTGCGCTGCCGGTCTCCGCGCCGTTTCATTCATCGCTGATGGCCCCCGCGGCGGGAAAGCTGCGCGCGGCGCTTGCGAAGCTCGCCTTCAGCGCACCGCGGATATCCGTGGTCCACAACTTTGACGTCAAGAGCCACGGCGACGGCCAGGCGATCAAGGATGCGCTGGTGGGACAGGCCGACCATCCCGTGCGCTGGATGGAATGCATACAGGTGATGGCCGCGCGGGGCGTGACCCACGTGCTGGAATGCGGGCCGGGAAGGGTGCTGGCGCCGCTGACCAAGCGCATCTGCGGCGACCTGCAGGGGCTGGCGCTCGCGGACCGCGCGGGCATGGACCAGGCGCTGCGAACATTCGGCACACATGCAGGCGGACATGCGGGAGGGGCTGATCATGCTTGAGAACCAGATCGCGCTCGTGACCGGCGCCTCGCGCGGAATCGGAAGATCGATTGCGATGGCGCTGGCATCGGCGGGCGCCACGGTGGTGGGCACCGCGACTACGAAGGACGGGGCAGCGGCCATATCGGCATACCTGGTTGCTGCAGGCACACTTGGCAGCGGCATGGTGCTCGATGTCAGGGACGGCGCGCAGGTCGAGGCACTGATCGCCGAAATCGAGAAGTTATACGGCAGTATTTCGGTCCTGGTTAACAACGCGGGCATTACGCAGGACAACCTGGCGCTGCGCATGAAGGAGTCGGAGTGGGATATGGTCATCGACACCAATCTGAAGTCCGTCTTCAGGCTGTCCAAGGCGGTGCTGCGCGGCATGATGAAGGCGCGCACCGGCCGTATCATCAACATCACCTCGGTGGTGGGTGCCAGCGGCAACGCAGGGCAGATCAACTATGCCGCCGCCAAAGCCGGCATCGCCGGGATGACCCGGGCGCTTGCGCGCGAGATCGGCAGCCGCAACATCACCGTCAACTGTGTTGCGCCGGGGTTCATCGACACCGATATGACCCGCGCGCTGCCCGAGGCGCAGCGCGCCGCGCTGCTTGCGCAGATTCCGCTCGGGCGGTTGGGGGAGCCGGAGGACGTCGCGTCCGCGGTGGTGTTTCTCGCCTCGCCGAGCGCCGGCTACATCACCGGTACGACGGTGCACGTAAATGGCGGCATGTACATGAATTAGCGCCTGTTTATTCGTGGTACGTGCGATCTGATACAATGCGCGCCTCTGAAGTTGTGGGTTTCCAAGCAAGGGAGAAGGAGCGAGACATGGAAAACATAGAACAGCGGGTCAAGAAGATCGTTGCCGAGCAACTGGGCGTCAACGAGGCCGAGACCAAGAACGAGTCTTCCTTCGTCGATGACCTCGGCGCCGACTCGCTCGACACGGTCGAGCTGGTGATGGCCCTCGAGGAGGAGTTCGAGATGGAGATCCCGGACGAGGAAGCCGAGAAAATCACGACCGTGCAGCAGGCAATCGATTACATCGCCGCCCACGCCAAGAAAGGCTGACCTTCCGCCTACAAACTACGCACAGGGGTGCAGCGTTGTCCCGCCGTCGAGTCGTCATCACCGGCCTCGGGATCATAAGCCCGGTCGGAAACACGGTTGTCGAGGCCTGGGCCAGCGTTCTTGCCGCCAAGCCCGGGATTTCCCGCATCACCCGCTTCGATCCCGCCGCCTTTGCCGCGCAGATCGCCGGCGAGGTCAAGGGCTTCGATGTCACACAGTACATGTCGGCGAAGGAAGCGCGCCGTATGGATACCTTCATCCACTTCGGGATGGCGGCGGGAATCCAGGCGCTGCGTGACTCCGGGCTGGAGGTGACGCCCGAAAACGCGGAGCGCATCGGCGTCAACATCGGTTCCGGGATCGGCGGCCTGCCGGTCATCGAGGAAACGCACGATGACTACCTGAAAGGCGGGCCGCGCAAGATCTCGCCGTTCTTCATTCCGGGTGTGATCATCAACATGATTTCGGGCCACCTGTCGATCAGGTTCGGACTCAAGGGCCCGAATTTGGCCATGGTCACCGCGTGCACGACTGCCACCCACTGTATCGGAGATTCCGGGCGTCTGATCGAGTACGGCGATGCAGACGTGATGGTCGCAGGAGGCGCCGAGGCCACCCTGACGCCGCTGGCGATCGGCGGATTCGCCTCGGCCCGGGCGCTGTCCACACGCAACGACGACCCGGCGACGGCCAGCCGGCCCTGGGACCGGGACCGCGACGGCTTTGTGCTCGGCGAAGGTGCCGGTGCGCTGGTGCTGGAGGAATTCGAGCACGCCAGGCGGCGCGGCGCGAAAATCTACGCCGAGCTTGCGGGCTTTGGCATGAGCGCCGATGCCCACCACATGACCGCGCCAGCCGAGGACGGCGAGGGCGCGGCGCGCTGCATGGCTATCGCACTGCGCAATGCCAGGCTCAACCTGGACCAGATCGACTACATCAATGCTCACGGCACCTCGACGCCCCTGGGCGACGTCGCCGAGACCATTGCGGTCAAGCGCTGCTTCGGCGACCATGCGAGGAAACTCGCCATGAGTTCGACCAAGTCGATGACCGGGCATCTGCTGGGTGCGGCCGGGGGCGTGGAGGCCGTGTTCTGCGCGCTTGCCGTGCGCGATCAGGTCGCCCCGCCGACGGCGAATCTGATTAATCAGGATCCCGCCTGCGATCTGGACTACGTCCCCAATGCAGCGCGCCAAATGCCGGTACGCGCGGCGCTGTCCAACTCATTCGGCTTCGGCGGGACCAACGGAACGCTGATTTTCACCCGGATCTGAATTCGAGTTTGAACTCGGCGCCGCTATCGGTTCGCCTCAGGCCCTCGCCGGTGCTCGCTTTCCTGCTGCTCATCGGCCACTTGCTCGGGCTCCTCGCCCTGGCGGTCAGCCTGGACGGTCTGGCGCTGGTGTTGGCCGCGGCGGGGGTGGTGCTGTCGGCGGTCCGGACCGCCGGCGAGGCATTGCAGCGCTGGGCGGATTCGCCATGCGAACTCGAGTTGCGCGACGGCGAAGCTGCGGCATGGAGGGACAGGCGCGGGCGCTGGCACCAGACATCGGTTGCCAGCGGAGGATACGTGTCCGCGTGGCTGATCATGGTGCCGCTGGCCGGTTCCGGCTGGCGACGCAAATGGATCGTTATAGCGCCGGACGCTGCAAGCCGGGACGATAGGCGGCGGCTGCGGGTATGGCTGCGCTGGCGGCCCGGCAAAATTACCCCTGGTGGCGAGTGAACTATTCGCGCATGGCTGTGTCTGTAAGGCAGGACTGGGTGCAAGCCCGGGTTATACTCGCCGTCGCCTGTGGATAGCTTTTCCAGGAAAAGCACGGGCTTGGACAGGGATGGCGGCTGATGACTGACCGGGAGCTGGACCGGCAACTGGTTGAGCGCGCGCAGCGGGGCGACAAGCACGCTTTCGAGCTTCTGGTGTCCAAGTACCAGCGCAAGCTGTCGCGTCTGCTGTCCCGGTTTGTCAAGGACCAGGCCGAGGTGGAGGACGTGGCGCAGGAGGCCTTTGTGAAGGCGTATCGGGCCCTGCCGTCCTTTCGGGGCGACAGCGCGTTTTACACGTGGCTGTACCGCATCGGCATCAATACCGCGAAGAATTATCTCGTGGCGTTGGGACGGCGGGCACCGACGGTTACCGATTTCGATGCGCAAGAGGCCGAAGAGTTCGATGGCGGCGACAAGTT
Organism: Betaproteobacteria bacterium RIFCSPLOWO2_02_FULL_65_20; assembly: GCA_001770425.1. Lineage (GTDB taxonomy): Bacteria > Pseudomonadota > Gammaproteobacteria > Burkholderiales > SG8-39 > JACQTO01. Next base: position 11,947 of record MEQZ01000140.1, read on the forward strand.
GCGGGATATGAATACGCCCGAGAGCTTGTTGATGAGCAAGCAGATCGCGAACACGGTGAACGACGCGATGGAACAGCTTCCCGACGAACTGCGCGCGGCAATCCAGCTGCGCGAGATCGAGGGGCTGAGCTACGAGGAGATCGCTGCGGCGATGGATTGCCCGATCGGGACGGTGCGTTCAAGGATCTTCCGGGCGCGCGAGGCGATCGCGGAACGGCTGCGTCCGCTGCTCGACACGCAGGGTGACAAGAGGTGGTGATGATGAGCGAGCGAATTTCCATGCTGATGGACGGCGAAGCGGATGAATCGGACCTCGCGCGGAATCTGGTTCTCCTCAGGAGCGACGCCCAACTGCGGCGCAGTTGGGACACCTACCATCTGATCGGCGATGCCCTGCGCGGACACGTCGAACCGGCGCTGGCCGCAAGGGTGTCGGAGCGATTGGCCGCAGAACCCACCGTGCTTGCCCCTCGACGACTCGCAACCAGAGGCAGGATCCCGCGGCTCGCGTTTTCCGCCGCGGCGGGTGTGGCGGGTGTCGCGCTGGTGGCCTGGCTGGCGCTGCCGGGACTGAAGAGCGAGCCGCAGCAGGTTGCCGCGACCGTACCACCGCGCGCACCGACCGCCGCGTCCGTGCCTGCGGTCACGCCAGCGGCGGTGGGCGTGGATAGCTATCTGCTTGCGCACCAGAGCTTCTCGCCCGCGGGGGCCATGCAGGGCGTTGCGTCTTACGTGCGCACGGTAGCCGATGAACGCGGGGGGCGCGACAAGTGAAGCTGCTGCGCCTCGCGCTGCTGGCGTCGTCGCTGCTGCAGCTTTCGACGGCATTGGCACAAACCGATCCTGCTGCCGTGCAGTGGCTGCAGCGCATCTATTCGGCGACGCAAAGGCTTTCCTACACGGGCACATTCGTCTATCAGCACGACGACCAGGTGGAGAGCTCGCGGATCACGCGAATGGTGGACGCGTCGGGACCGGTCGAGAAGCTGGAAATCATGGACGGGATGCCGCGCGAGATTATCCGCAGCCGCAACCAGGTCGTGTGCTATCTGCCTTCGATCATGACCGTCAAGATCGACAAACAGGGCGCCCGTCATCCGTTCCCCCTCATACTTCCGGATCAGCTCAAGGACCTGGCGGAAAGCTACACGGTGCGCAAGGCGGGGGTTGAGCGCGTCGCGGGCTACGACTGCCAGGTGATCGTACTGGAGCCCAAGGACACTCTGCGCTACGGGCAGACACTTTGCGCGGATCTCGCCACCGGCATGCTGCTCAAGGCGAAGACCTTCAACGACAGGCATAAGATGCTGGAAACGTTCGCCTTCACGCAGCTCAAGATCGGCGGCCACATCGATCGTGAAATGCTGAAGTCGCGTTTCGCTGCCGATGCCAAGGACTGGCACGTTGAGGATTCGGACGCGGTTCCGGCGGATCTGACGCATGCGGGATGGGCAGTCCGCTCACCGCCGCCGGGCTTCCGGAAAGTGACCGAAATGACACGCACGCTGAATGGGGCCTCGGGAGTCGGCCACATCGTGTTCTCAGACGGCCTGGCTGCGGTGTCGGTATTCATCGAGCCTGTGGCCGCGGGCAACGCGGCGCGCCAGCCCGGGCTCTCGCGTCAGGGTGCGATCAACGTGTTTGCGCGCCGCTTGGAGAACCACTGGGTTACCGTGGTCGGGGAAGCTCCGGCCCAGAGCGTGAAACTGATCGCCAACACGGTGGAGTATCGAAAACCCTAGCGGATTCCAGTTCTTCCCGGCGCGGGCTTTCCACGGCCGTCGGCGCCAACCCCCTGTCACGAAACGACTTTCTATGAGGACGCCAAGATGGCAAGAGCAATACTGACACTGCTGTTCGCACTGGTTGCGCTGGGTGCCCACGGCGGCGCGAATGCACAGGGCCGGGATCTCCCGGACTTCACGGAGCTGGCAGAAAAGCAGGGACCCGCAGTGGTGAACGTCAGCACCACGCAGACGCAGGTCGCCCAACGCAGCAGTCCGCAGTTCCCGAACATCGACGAGGACGATCCGATGTTCGAATTCTTCCGCCGCTTCATCCCGCGCCAGCCCGGCCCCGGGCCGCGCGAATTCCAAAGCCGCTCGCTCGGATCGGGGTTCATCATCAGCGGCGACGGTTATGTCCTCACCAATGCGCATGTCATCGACAAGGCCGACGAAATCACGGTCAAGCTCACCGACAAGCGCGAGTACAAGGCGCGGGTAATCGGCGCCGACAAGCGCACCGACATCGCGCTGCTCAAGATCGAGGCGAGCGGGCTGCCGGTGGTGCGTCTGGGTGATCCCAGCCGGCTGAAGGTCGGCGAGTGGGTGGTGGCGATAGGCTCGCCGTTCGGCTTTGAGAGCAGCGTGACAGCCGGCATCGTCAGTGCCAAAGGCCGGAGCCTGCCGCAGGAGAACTTCGTGCCGTTCATCCAGACCGACGCCGCGATCAATCCGGGCAATTCGGGCGGGCCGCTGTTCAACATGAAAGGCGAGGTGGTGGGCATCAACTCTCAGATCTACAGTCGTACCGGCGGGTTCATGGGGCTGTCGTTTGCGATACCGATCGACGTCGCGATGGATGTCCAGGCGCAGTTGCGCCAGGCGGGACGCGTCAGCCGCGGCCGTATCGGCGTGGTGATCCAGGAGGTATCGAAAGAGCTCGCCGAGTCATTCGGTCTTTCCAAGCCCTCGGGCGCGCTGGTCAACGCCGTCGAGAAGGGCGGCCCGGCGGACAAGGCCGGCGTCCAAACCGGTGACATCATTCTGAAGCTCGACGGGAAGCCGGTGGCGAGTTCGGGTGATCTGCCGCGGCTGGTCGGCAACACCAAGCCCGGCAGCCGGGTGAGCATGGAGATCTGGCGCAAGGGCGCCAGCCGCGAGATCGCCGTCACCGTGGGCGAGATGCCCGAGGACCGCGTTGCAAGCCGGCAAGGCGGCCGCAGCCGCCCGACGGAGCAGGCGGCCAACCGGCTGGGCTTCGTGGTAAGCAACCTCACCGCCGAACAGAAGCGGGAGATGAAAGTCGAGCACGGCGTCCTGGTTGAGGATGTGCGCCAGAACGTGCGCGCGGACGTCCGGTCCGGCGACCTCATTACCGCGGTGACCGCCAAAGGGCAGACCAGCGAGGTCAAGACGGCCGAGCAGTTCAACAAGCTGGTGTCGCAGACTGACCGGAACGTCACGCTTACGCTGCACGTGCGCCGCGGCGAGAACAACGTGTTCGTCACCGTGCGCGGCGAGTCGGGGCGTGGGTGATCGGACCGGGCAGCGTCCGAGATTGGTCCTTTACACCCGGCAGTACTGCCATCTTTGCGAGGACATGAGGGCCGCACTCGAGGCGCTGCGCGGCGAACTGGGGTTCGAACTCGATGCGATAGACGTGGATGCGGAGCCGGAACTGGAGCGTCGATACAACGAACTGGTACCGGTTCTGATGCACGGCGAGCGCGAACTTGCCCGTTGGCGGCTGGATACTTCCGTGCTGCGTGCGTATTTGCGCGATATCGGCTAAAATTCAGGGTGTTGGACGAATAGAAAGGGTGCCCCGGCGCACCCTTTTTTCATACGCCGGGTTTTTTGCTCTGCCCTGAATGGGAAATTGTCGAGACGGCACGCCCCTCGCTCCACTGGATCCGCTTCCTTGCTGCACATCCGCAACTTCTCGATCATCGCCCACATCGACCACGGCAAGTCGACGCTTGCCGACCGCTTCATCCAGCGCTGCGGCGGCCTGTCGGACCGGGAGATGTCCGAGCAGGTGCTCGACTCCATGGATCTGGAGCGCGAGCGGGGCATAACCATCAAGGCGCAAACGGCTGCGCTGCAGTACCGGGCGCGCGACGGCCAGATCTACCAGCTCAATCTCATCGACACCCCCGGGCACGTCGACTTCTCCTACGAGGTGTCGCGTTCGCTTTCGGCATGCGAGGGCGCGCTGCTCGTGGTCGACGCTTCGCAGGGCGTCGAGGCGCAGACCGTAGCCAATTGCTACACCGCCATCGAGCAGGGCGTGTGCGTGGTGCCGGTGCTGAACAAGATCGACCTGCCCTCGGCCAACCCCGAGCAGTCGATCCGGGAAATCGAGGATGTGATCGGCATACCGGCTCAGGATGCCATCCGGGTGAGCGCCAAGACCGGCGAGGGCGTCGAGGACATACTCGAAGCCGTGGTGCAGCGCATACCGCCTCCGGCGGGGGATCCGGCGGCGCCGCTCAAGGCGCTGGTGATCGACTCGTGGTTCGACAACTACACGGGCGTGGTGATGCTGGTGCGCGTGTTCGATGGCACGCTGCGCGTCAAGGACAGGGTGCTGCTGATGTCCACCGGCGCATCGCACCTGTGCGAGCAGCTCGGCGTATTCACGCCCAAGGCGCTCGCCCGCGAGCAGCTCGGGGCCGGAGAGGTGGGTTTCGTCATCGCCGGCATCAAGGAGTTGCACGAGGCCAAGGTCGGAGACACCCTGACACACGCCGACCGGCCGGCGGTCCAGTCGCTCCCGGGATACAAGGAAATCAAACCGCAGGTGTTCGCGGGACTGTACCCGGTGGAGTCCAATCAGTACGAGGCGTTGCGCGAGGCGCTTACCAAGCTCAAGCTCAATGACGCCTCCCTGCACTTCGAGCCGGAGGTGTCGCAGGCGCTGGGTTTCGGTTTCCGCTGCGGTTTTCTGGGCCTGCTGCACATGGACATCGTCCAGGAGCGCCTGGAGCGCGAGTACGACATGAACCTCATCACCACCGCGCCCACGGTGGTCTACGAGGTGCAGTTGCGCGACGGGGCTTTGCTGAAGGTCGAAAACCCCGCCAAGATGCCCGATCCGTCGAAGATCGACGAGATACGTGAGCCGGTGATCACGACCACGATCTTCGTGCCGCAGGAGCATCTCGGGGCGGTGATGACCCTGTGCAACCAGAAGCGCGGCATGCAGAAGAACATGCAGTACGTCGGGCGGCAGGTGATGCTCACCTACGAAATGCCGCTGAACGAGGTGGTGATGGATTTCTTCGACAAACTGAAATCCGCCTCGCGCGGATACGCCTCGCTCGATTATGAGTTCAAGGAGTACCGCGCCGCCGACATGGTGAAGCTCGACATACTCATCAACGGCGAGCGCGTGGATGCGCTTTCGCTCATGGTCCACCGCGACAACAGCCTGTACCGGGGACGCGATCTGGTGTCGAGGATGCGCGCGCTGATTCCCAGGCAGATGTTCGATGTCGCGGTGCAGGCTGCGATCGGGTCGCACATCGTCGCGCGCGAGTCGGTGAAGGCGCTGCGCAAGAACGTGCTCGCCAAGTGCTACGGCGGGGACATCACGCGCAAGAGAAAGCTGCTCGAGAAGCAGAAGGCGGGCAAGAAGCGCATGAAACAGGTGGGGACGGTGGAAATTCCGCAGGAGGCGTTTCTCGCGATCCTGCAGGTGGAGAGCAAATAGCGACATGAGCCAACGAGCAGGGACCCCGCATCGCGGGGATGCGAGCAGGGCGAATGGCGCAGTCCATGGCCAGGGATGGGCACGCTTTCGGAAGGAAGGCTTGCGGCCATGAACTTCGCGCTGCTGCTGTTCACGCTGCTGGTGGTGACCGGCGCCGTGGCGCTCGCCGACCGCCTGTGGCTCGCCGGGCGGCGCGGCGAGGGCGAGAAGGAGCCCTGGTGGGTCGAGTACGGGAAGAGCTTCTTCCCGGTGATCCTGATCGTCTTCTTTCTGCGCTCGTTCCTGGTCGAGCCGTTCAAGATTCCGTCGGGGTCGATGGTGCCCACGCTGCTGATCGGGGATTTCATCCTGGTGAACAAGTACACCTACGGCGTGCGCATCCCGATCATCAACAGGAAGATACTGGACATGGACGCGCCGAAGCGAGGCGACGTGATGGTGTTCCGCTATCCTGACGATCCCTCCTTGGATTACATCAAGCGCGTGATTGGCGTGCCCGGGGACCGGGTCGGCTGGATCGACAAGCGGCTGTTCATCAACGGCGCGGCGGCGCCGCGGCGGGAGCTGCCGGACTATCTGAATCCGGAGCGGATCCACTACTCCAAGCGCTACCTGGAGAGGACGGGGGAAGTCGAGCACTCGATCCTCATCGAGGAGGACGCGCCGGCGGCGGTCCCCTACGCCAAGTCGTTCCCGTTCCGCGAGAATTGCCACTACAATAGTGCCGGTTTCGAGTGTACGGTGCCGCCCGGCCATTACTTCATGATGGGCGACAACCGCGACAACTCGGCCGACAGCAGGGTATGGGGGTTCGTCCCAGAGGAGAACATCGTGGGCAGGGCGTTCTTTATCTGGTTCAACTTCGGCGAGCCGAGCCGGTTCGGCGGTTTCAGGTGAAAGGCCGCAACGGGATTTCCGTTTCAGTTTCTGATTTGGGGGGTGCCGCTATGTGCCGCAGACAGCGTGCTGTGTACCGCAATCAGCGTGGCTTGAGCATGGTCACCTTTCTGGTGGTCGCCGTACTCGTCGTATTCGGGGCGATTGGCGGAATGAAGATCGGGCCCGCGTACTTGGAGTACGCCAAGGTGAAGAAGGCGGTCGCCGCAGTCGCTCTCGAAGGGCGCACCGGGACCGTGGCGGACGTGCGCAAGGGATTCGACCGGCGCGCGCAGATCGACGACATCGATGTCATCGGCGGCGCGGACCTGGAAGTCTCCAAGGAGGGCGGCGACGTGGTGGTTTCGTTCGCCTACACGAAGAAGATCGGGCTGGTCGGCAACGTCAGCCTGCTGATCGAGTTTGCCGGGGCCAGCAACCAGTGATCCCCGTGCCCGCGCGGTAGGGCATGGACTGGGGGCGGCTGCAGCAGGCGATCGGCTACCGTTTTGCGCAGCCGGCGTTGCTCACGCAGGCGCTCACGCACCGCAGCCACGGCACGCCCCACAACGAGCGCCTCGAGTTCCTCGGGGACAGCGTACTCAACTGCGTCGTCGCAGCCGAGCTCTGCAGCCGTTTCGGCAACGCAAGGGAAGGCGACCTGTCGCGGTTGCGCGCCAACCTGGTGCGTCAGGAGACGCTGCATCAGATCGCGCAGGCGCTTGCGCTCGGCGAGTGCCTGCGCCTTGGCGAAGGCGAACTGAAAAGCGGCGGCCATACGCGACCCTCCATCCTTGCTGACGCGCTGGAGGCCCTGTTCGGGGCGGTGTTCCTCGACGGCGGCTTCGGCGCGGCCCAGGAGACGATTCTGCGCCTGTACGCCGGTGCGCTGAGCGAAGTCGATCCCAATGCGAGCGGCAAGGATCCCAAGACGATGCTCCAGGAGTTCCTCCAGGCGCGGCATATCGCGCTGCCGAAATACGTCGTCGTATCGACCAGCGGAGCCGCGCACAGCCAGCAGTTCGAGGTGGAGTGCGTCATTCCGGAACTGTCGGTCCGCACCACGGGCAGCGGTAACAGCAGGCGCGTGGCAGAGCAGGAGGCCGCGGAGCGTGCCTATGCGGAAGTCAGTAGATGATTGACCGGAGCGAGAAGCCAGACCGAGGGAGCGACGAAGAGCGGGAAGGCGCATTCCGCTGCGGCTCGATCGCCATCATCGGCAGGCCCAACGTCGGCAAGTCGACGCTGCTCAACGCGCTGGTGGGCGCGCGCGTCAGCATCACTTCGAGAAAGCCGCAGACGACGCGGCACCGCATCCGCGGCATCCTGAGCACACCGCAGGCGCAGTTCGTGTTCGTCGACACGCCCGGCTACCAGATGGAGCACCGAAACGCGCTCAACCAGTTCATGAATCGCGGCGTCGGGCAGGCCATCGGCGAAGTCGACTGCGCGCTTCTGCTTGTGGAGGCAGGGCGCTTTCTGGAGGCGGACCGCCGGCTCCTCAAGCTCGTTCCGGCAAGCGTGCCGCTGCTGCTGGTGGTCAACAAGATCGACCGCACGCCGCGCGAGCGGCTGCTGCCGTTCCTGCAGGAAACCGTCAGACAGGCGCCCTTCGCCGAGATCGTTCCGGTGAGCGCCGAGCGCCGGCGAGGCCTGAAGGAACTGCTGCGCACGGTCAGAAAATACCTGCCCGAGCAGGCGCCGATGTTTGGAGAGGACGAAATCACCGACCGCGACGAACGGTTTCTGGCAGCGGAGTTGATCCGCGAGAAGCTGTTCCGGCTGATGGGAGACGAGATCCCGTACGGCAGCAGCGTGGTCATCGAAAAATTCGAGGCCGATCCGCGCCTGCGCCGCATCCATGCCGCTATCGTGGTCGACAAGGAGGGACATAAGCCCATCGTGATCGGCGCCGGCGGGGAGAAGCTCAAGCGCATGGCCACCGAAGCCCGCATGGACATGCAGCGGCTGTTCGGCGGCAAGGTTCATCTGGAGGTCTGGGTGAAGGTGCGCGGCGGCTGGACCGACGACACGCGCTCGCTGAAGAATCTTGGGTATGAGTGAGCGGCGGCCGCGGGACAATCAGGAGGCCTACGTCCTCCACACCTATCCGTATCGCGAAACCAGTCTGCTGCTGGATGTGTTCGCGCGGGGGGCGGGCCGTGTGAGGCTGGTGGCGCGCGGGGCCCGCAGGCCGCGCTCGGCGATGCGCGGGGTCCTGCTTTCGTTCCAGCCCGTGCAGCTGGGCTGGTACGGCAAGGGAGAAGTCCGCACGCTGACCCGTGCGGAGTGGATCGGGGGGCAGCCGCTGCTGCAGGGCGAGGCGCTGCTGTGCGGGTTCTATCTCAACGAATTGCTGCTGCGGCTCATGCCTCGCGAAGACCCGCACGAGGCGCTGTTCGATCGCTACGGCGAGGCGTTGCGGGGACTTGCCTCGGGGGCGGCGACCGGGCCGATCCTGCGCGCCTTCGAGAAGGCGTTGCTGCGGGAGATCGGGTACGCGCTGGTGCTGGAGCGGGACCAGGCAAGCGGTCGCGGCGTCGACCCGGCAAAGACCTATACTTACGACCCCGAGCGCGGACCGGTCGAGGTCGGCGCGGCTGCGCAGTCGGACCTCAGGCTGGCGGGGCAGACGCTGCTCGACATCGCGCGCGATGACTTCAGCGACGCGGTGACCCAGCAGCAGGCAAAGCTGCTGATGCGCTGGCTGATCAACCACCGGCTGGAGCATCAGCCGCTCAAGAGCCGCCGGATCTTCAGGGAGCTGATGGAACTGTGATCGAACTCGGGGTGAATATCGACCATGTGGCCACGCTGCGCCAGGTGCGCGGGACGGCCTATCCGGATCCGGTCAGGGCGGCGCTGCTCGCCGAGGATGCGGGTGCGGACGCCATCACCCTGCACTTGCGGGAGGACCGGCGGCATATCCAGGAGCGCGACGTCATGGCGATCCGGGAGAAGCTGCGCACGCGCATGAACCTGGAGGCGGCGGTGAGCGGGGAGATGATAGGTATCGCCATCAAGGTCCGTCCGCATGACATATGCCTGGTTCCGGAGCGGCGCCAGGAACTCACGACCGAAGGCGGACTGGATGTCGTCGCGCAGCTCGGGCGCATCAAGGACGCCTGCGCGTGGCTCGATGCCGCGGGCGTGCGCGTGTCGCTGTTCATCGATGCCGACCGCAAGCAGATCGACGCCGCGAAACAGACCGGTGCGCGCGTGATCGAGATCCACACCGGCCACTACGCCGACTCGCAGGGTGCGGTGCGCGCCGCGGAATTCCAGCGCATCCTCGGCGCCGTCGAGTACGCCGGCTCGCTCGGGCTCAAAGTCAACGCGGGTCACGGGCTCAACTACGACAACGTGCAGGCGATCGCGGGCATCGCGGGCATAGCGGAACTCAACATCGGCCACGCGATCGTCGCCCACGCGGTGTTCACCGGCTGGCAGGCGGCGGTGCGGGAAATGAAGCAGCTGATGCTGGAGGCGCGGGGAGCTGCGCCATGATCATCGGGATCGGCACTGATCTGTGCGAAATCGGGCGCGTGCAGCGCGCGCTGGACCGCCATGGGGAGCGCTTCGCGCGGAAGATCCTCGTCGATTCGGAGTTCGACCGGTTCCGGCGGCATCGCAAGCCGGCGGCCTATCTGGCCAAGCGCTTTGCCGCCAAGGAGGCGTTCTCGAAGGCCATGGGTACCGGCATCCATTTTCCGGTGAACTGGCAGAACGTGAGCGTCGAGAATGGACACTCGGGCAGGCCGATGCTGCAGTTTTCGGCACCGCTGGAAGCCTTGCTGCGTGCCAGAGGCGTCACGGCCGCGCACCTGAGTCTCAGCGACGAGGTGGGCATGGCCAGCGCGTTCGTCGTGCTGGAGGGCGGCTGATGCGCCCGGACCTGGCCCTGGGACCGGTCATGGCCGACGTGCAAGGCCTGTCGCTGGATGCCGCCGAGCGCGAACTGCTCGGGCATCCGCTGGTCGGCGGCGTGGTCCTGTTTGCGCGCAATTTCGAATCGCCGGCCCAGTTGCGCAGGCTGACGTCCGAAATCCGCGCGCTGCGCCATCCGGAACTGCTGATCGCCGTCGATCACGAAGGCGGCCGGGTGCAGCGGTTCAAAGAGGGTTTCACTCTCATCCCTGCGATGCGGCGCATCGGTGATCTCGCAGACCGGAATACGCCGATGGCGTGCGAGACCGCGCAGGCGGCCGGCTGCGTCCTCGCGATGGAACTGCTGTCGCACGGCATCGATTTCAGTTTCGCCCCCGTGCTGGACGTGGATTTCGGCGCGAGCAGCGTGATCGGGGACCGCGCATTCGCCGCCAGCCCGGCCCTGATCGCCGAACTGGCGGGGGCGCTGCTGCGCGGGATGGACGGGGCGGGCATGGCGGGCGTCGGCAAGCATTTTCCGGGGCACGGCCACGTGCGCGCCGATTCGCATGTCGCGGTGCCGGTTGACGATCGGGACCTGGCCGATATCGAGGCGGCGGACCTGGTTCCCTATCGCCGGCTGATTCCGCTCGGCCTCGCCGGCGTGATGCCCGCGCACGTGATCTATCCGAGGGTCGATTCCAAGCCGGCCGGATTTTCGGAAATCTGGCTCAAGCGCATCCTGCGCGGGAAACTGGGATTCGAGGGCATGATCTTCAGCGACGACCTGTCGATGGAGGGAGCGAGCGTCGCCGGGGACATTGTCGCCCGCGGCGAATCGGCGCTCGCAGCCGGATGCGACATGGTGCTGGTGTGCAACGCGCCGGACCGGGCGTCGCAACTGCTCGAAGGTCTGCGGGCGGGGACGCTGCCCGAGGCTCGCGCCGGGCGCATGCGCGGGCGGCGTGCAGGGGTTGCGGGTGCGGATCGGCAATATGCCGCCGCGGTCAGGGCGCTGCGGGAAGCGCTGGGCTGAAGTTGCACCCACCGTGCGCTGGTTCTCCCGATTTCGGGAAGTTGCAACTTCGCAACTTCCCGAAATCGGGAGACGTATTGAAAAGCAAGTTCTTCGCCATATCTGTCAACGGCGGTAAGTGATTCTGACTGTTGCATGAAGCGTATCGCCTTGCCCCGCACTTTCGACCTCGGTTGCACTGCCTGCCCGCGTCTGGCGCGGTTTCTGGCGCAGGTGCGCGCGGTGCATCCGGACTATCACGCCCGCCCGGTGCCGCCCTTCGGCGATGAGCGCGCCGGCCTGCTGGTGGTGGGGCTCGCGCCGGGGATGCACGGCGCGAACCGGACGGGCCGGCCGTTTACCGGCGATTACGCCGGCATCCTGCTTTACCGCACTCTGTACAAGTTCGGTTTTGCCAGTCATGAAGGGTCCGATAGTCCCGGCGACGGCCTCAGGCTGACCGGATGCCGGGTGACCAACGCCGTAAAATGCCTGCCGCCGCAGAACAAGCCCGAGCCGGCGGAGGTGCGTCGCTGCAACGGATTTCTTGCCGCGGAATTCGCTGCAGTGCAACCGCGGGCGGTACTGGCGCTTGGCGGGGTAGCGCATCGCGCGCTGCTCATGGCGCTGGGTCTGCGGGCGCGTGAGTATCCGTTCAGTCACCGTGCGGCGTACGATTTGCCTCGCGGGACGTCGGCGAGGAAGGGCGCGCGCCTTTACAGCAGCTATCACTGCAGCCGCTACAATACCCAAACCAAACGACTCTCGGCCGCGATGTTCGAGGCGGTCTTCAGCGACATCCAGGCGTATCTTCTCTCCTGCCGATGAGACCCGACCACCAGACCAGGCCGGCTGCGCGAGCCAGAGCGGCAGCCCGCGATCAAGAATCCGAAGCCGCATTCGACGGCCGCGGGTTTATCGCCGGTCTGCCGAATCTTCCCGGCGTGTACCGGATGCTCAATGCGGCCGGGGACGTTCTCTACGTGGGCAAGGCGCTCGACCTGAAGAAGCGCGTCGGTTCCTATTTCCAGAAGACGCTCCAGAGCCCGCGCATCGCCATGATGGTGTCCCAGGTGGCGGGCATGGCGGTCACCGTGACGCGCTCCGAAGGCGAGGCGCTGATCCTCGAAAACAACCTCATCAAGTCTCTCGGCCCCAGGTACAACATCCTGTTCCGGGACGACAAGTCCTATCCCTATCTGACGATCGGCGGCGGCGAGTTTCCGCGTCTGGGCTTTCACCGCGGCGCGATGGACCGCACCAGCCGGTATTTCGGGCCGTTTCCCCATGCCGGGGCGGTGCGGGAGAGCATACAACTGCTGCAACGGGTGTTTCGCCTGCGCACCTGCGAGGACACGGTGTTCTCGAATCGTTCCCGTCCCTGTCTGCTGCACCAGATCCGGCGCTGCTCCGGACCTTGCGTGGGTCTCATCGAGCCGGCGGACTATGCCGAGGACGTGAGAAACGCGCGGTTGTTCCTCGACGGGCGCAGCGGCGACGTGCTCAAGCGACTGGCGGCACGCATGCAGGAGGCGGCCGACCGCCTTTGCTTCGAGGAGGCGGCGATTTACCGCGACCAGATCCAGTCGCTTTCCAAGATGGCGCAGCGGCAATATGCGGACACGGGAACGGATCAGGATGCCGATGTGATAGGGCTTTCCTGCGAGCGCGGTCTGGCGTGCGTGAATCTGGTCATGGTGCGCGGCGGGCGGCACTTGGGCGATCGCAGCTTTTTCCCGCACAACGCCCAGGAGCGCGAGCCGGGCGATGTACTGCAGGCGTTCATCGCGCAGCACTATCTGGAGCGGCCGGTCCCGGCCCTGATCGTGACCCAAGAGGAGGTGGACGCGAGAGAAGCCGAAATCTTCCTCTGCGGCTACGCGAGGCACAGGATCCACGTCGCCACGCGGCCAGTGGGCGATCGCCGGGCGTGGCTCGAAATGGCGCAGAAGAACGCGGCGCAGGCGCTCAAGCAGCGTCTGTCCGAGCAGAGCACGCAGGAGGCGCGGCTGGTCGCCATGCGCGAGGGGTTGGCTCTTCCCGACACGGCGCAGCGTATCGAATGCTTCGACGTCAGCCACACGCAGGGAGAGGCAGCGGTGGCCTCCTGCGTGGTGTACGATCGGCACGATATGCGTCGTGCTGAATACCGCCGCTACAACATTGCAGACGTGACCCCGGGTGACGATTACGCCGCGCTCAGGCAGGCGCTGTCTCGCCGCTACGGCAAGGTGGCCGGAGGCGAGGGCGTCATGCCCGATCTCATCCTGATCGACGGCGGCAAAGGGCAGGTCCGCACGGCGGCCGATGCGCTTGCGGAACTGGGCTTGAGCGACGTGGCGCTGGTCGGCGTATCCAAGGGACCGGAGCGCAGGGCCGGGTTGGAGGAGCTATGGATCGCCGGCAAGCCGGATCCGGTGCGCCTGGCCCCTGATCACGCAGGACTGCACCTGATCCAGGCCATCCGGGACGAGGCCCATCGATTCGCGATCGCCGGTCACCGTGCGCGCCGCGGGAAGACACGGGTCACCTCGACGCTGGAGGGAATCGGCGGCATCGGCGCCAAGCGGCGCCGCGGATTGCTCGCGCGGTTCGGCGGACTGAAAGGCGTGATGGGGGCGAGCATCGAGGATCTCACGCAGGTGGAAGGCATCAGCCGCAAACTGGCCGCAAAGATATACCAGGAGTTGCATGCAGCTTAACTGGCCCAATATCCTCACCTGGTTCCGGATTCTCATGATTCCGGTCGTGGTGGGCGTGTTCTATCTGCCGGCCGGCTGGCTGTCGATACACGAGCGGAACCTGATCGCCTGCGTGGTGTTTACGGCCGCGGCGATCACGGACGTGCTGGACGGCTATCTGGCGCGGCGGCTGAATCAGATGTCTGCCTTCGGCGCCTTTCTCGACCCGGTCGCCGACAAGCTCATGGTCGCGGCGGCGCTGATCGTGCTGGTCCAATTCCACCGCGTCGACGCAGTGATCGCCGTCATCATCATCGGGCGCGAGATCGCGATTTCGGCGCTGCGTGAATGGATGGCGAAGGTCGGCGACGCGAAGAGCGTCGCGGTGAGTCTTCTCGGCAAGATCAAGACCATCTCGCAGATGGTCGCGATCCCGATGCTGCTCTACCACGACCGCATTCCGTTGTTCGACCCTTACGTGGTCGGCACCTGGTTGATCTATCTGGCCGCCGCGTTGACGCTGATATCGATGGTCCATTACATGAACCTCGCCCGACCGAGCGCAGCCCGCCACGGTTGACCCCAGCCCCCCATACCGCTAAAATTCGCGATTACTTCCGCGGGAATAGCTCAGTTGGTAGAGCGCAACCTTGCCAAGGTTGAGGTCGCGAGTTCGAGACTCGTTTCCCGCTCCAGATTCCAAGGAACAGCGAAGCTCATTGCGTGGCGCGTCGCTGTTTCTCCATCGGTTTGGCTGCCGTCGTCAGACAGGTGGTCGCGGCACCCGGCGGGGTGGCAGAGTGGTTATGCAGCGGCCTGCAAAGCCGTGGACGCCGGT
>MEQZ01000141.1:0-11576 GCA_001770425.1 Betaproteobacteria bacterium RIFCSPLOWO2_02_FULL_65_20
CAGGATCACGTCTTCGATGTCGGACATCTTGCAGCCGGCGTCCTTGAGCGCGACGCGGCACGGCTCGATCGTCCTCGCGATCAGGTCTTCCACCAGGCTTTCGAACTTGGCGCGGGTGACCTTGATCGCCAGATGTTTCGGGCCCGAGGCATCGGCCGTGATGTAGGGCAGATTGATCTCGGTCTGCTGGCCCGAGGACAGTTCGATCTTGGCCTTCTCCGCCGCGTCCTTGAGGCGCTGCAGTGCCAGCACGTCGTTCCGCAGGTCGATGCCCTGTTCCTTCTTGAATTCGTCGCAGAGATAATCGATCACGCGCTGGTCGAAGTCCTCGCCGCCGAGAAACGTGTCGCCGTTGGTGGACAGCACTTCGAACTGGTGTTCGTTCTCGACTTCGGCGATTTCGATGATGGAGATATCGAAGGTGCCGCCTCCCAGGTCATAGACCGCGATCTTGCGGTCGCCTTCCTTCTTGTCCATGCCAAAAGCGAGCGCGGAGGCGGTGGGCTCGTTGATGATGCGCTTGACGTCCAGGCCGGCGATGCGGCCTGCATCCTTGGTCGACTGGCGCTGCGAATCGTTGAAGTACGCCGGAACCGTGATCACCGCTTCGGTGACTTCCTCGCCGAGATAGTCCTCGGCGGTCTTTTTCATCTTGCGCAGCACCTGCGCGGAAATCTCCTGAGGCGCGATTCTCTTGCCGCGCACCTCCACCCAGGCGTCGCCGTTTTCGGCCTTGAGGATCTTGAACGGCATGAGGTCGATGTCCTTCTGGACCTCTTTTTCCTCGAAGCGGCGGCCGATCAGGCGCTTGACCGCGTAGAGCGTGTTTTTGGCGTTGGTCACGGCCTGGCGCTTTGCGGGCGCGCCGACCAGGATCTCCCCGTCCTCCATGTAGGCGACGGTCGATGGCGTGGTGCGCGAGCCCTCGGAGTTGACGATCACCTTGGCCTTGCCGCCCTCCATGATGGCCACGCAGGAGTTGGTCGTGCCGAGGTCGATTCCGATTATCTTTCCCATGGTCTTTCCTTCTGATTCGATTGGCGATTAACCCTATCCGGGATATGGGGCCGCAGCGGCAATTCTCAAGCGGTCAAGCGTTCAAGCGTCCTTGGCGCTGGCGACGGTCACCAGAGCGGGGCGGACCACCCGGTCGTGCAGCAGGTAACCCTTCTGGAGCACGTTGATGACAGTGTTGGGCTCCTTGTCCGAGGGCAGCATGCTGATCGCCTGGTGCCGGTGCGGGTCGAATTTTTCCCCCGCCGGATTGATTTCCTTCAGGCCGGCTTTCTCGAATACGGCCGAGAGCTGCTTCAGGGTCAGCTCGACCCCGCTCTTCAAGGCCTCCAGGGTGGCATTGTCGGCGGCCAGCGTCGCTTCGAGGCTGTCCTTGACCGGCAGCAGGTCCGAGGCAAAGTTTTCGGTGGCGTATTTGTGGGCGTTGGCGATGTCGACCTGGGCGCGCTTGTGGATGTTGTCCGCTTCGGCCTTTGCGCGAAGCCACGCGTCGTGGTGCTCCTGGGCCTTGAGTTCGGCCTGGCGCAGCACTTCCTCCAGGCTCGGAATGGATTCGGTACCGGCGGCAGCCGGGCCGGACGCCTCTTCGGGCTGGGTTCCAGGCGCTTGTCCTTGCTGCCCCTGATTCTCAGCGCTAGGGCGCTGCTGTTCCTCTGTCATCGCTCAGGCTCCGTCACATGTCGCGTATTTGGCGCAAGTGTCTGTTATTGGGGCGGTCTTTGGTTTTTCAAGAGGCCGCGGGTGAACTTCCCACGACCCGGGCGTCCAGAGCATCGGCGAAGATTTTGGTTTTACATAACTCTCCCGATTTCGGGAAAGTTGCGACTTCGCATCTTCCCGAAATCGGGAGATGGAGAAAGGCGGGCCGGCCGGATCAGGACCGGGCGCCCAGCGCCAGTGCGCGCTGCCGGCTGAGTTCGAGGGCCGCGGCGCCCTCGTCCCGCTCGGCGCTTACCCAACCGGACAGATGTTCCAGCGCAATGTCGGCCAGCGCATGGATCCAGTCGTCACGCTCGTTCAGGCAGGGGATGAAATGGAATTCCTTGCCGCCGGCGGCAAGGAACGCCTCCTTGCCCTCGATGCCGATTTCCTCGAGCGTCTCCAGGCAGTCGGCGACGAATCCCGGGCAGACCACATCCACGCGCCGTACGCCCTGCCGGGCGAGATCCTGGAGTGTGGGCAGCGTGTAGGGTTGGAGCCATTCGGTGCGGCCGAAACGGGACTGGAAGCTGAGTTGCCAATGGCTGTCGGGAACTCGCAGGGCCTCCGCGAGCAGGCGCGCGGTCTTCTGGCATTCGCAGTGATAGGGATCGCCGCGGTCAAGCGTATACCGCGGCAGCCCGTGGAAGCTCACCAGCAATCTGTCCGTGCGGCCGTTCGCACCCCAGTGCTCGCGCACCTGGGCGGTGAGCGCGGCGACATAGCCCGGATGATCGTGAAAGTGCCGCACCATGCGGATCTCCGGCACGTTGCGGGTGCCCTGGATGAAGCGCGCCACCTCGTCGAAGGCGCTCGCCGTGGTGCTTGCGGCGTATTGCGGATACAGCGGAAGCACCAGAATCCGGTCGCAGCCGGCGCCCTTGAGGCGCTCGAGCGCGCCGCCGATCGAGGGTTCGCCGTAGCGCATCGCGTAGTCCACGGTCATCGGCGAGCGCACGCGCTCGCCCAGGTAACCGGCGAGCAGGCGCGCCTGACGCACGGTATGCACCATGAGCGGCGAGCCTTCGCCGGACCAGATGCGCGCGTATTTCTGCGCCGACTGCCTGGGCCGCGTGTTCAGGATGATGCCGTGCAGGATCGGCAGCCAAACGGCGCGCGGGATCTCCACCACGCGCGGATCGCCGAGGAACTGCTTCAGGTAGCGGCGCACCGCCGCGGCGGTCGGGGCTTCGGGCGTCCCCAGGTTCACCAGCAGGATGGCGGTCCTGGCGGGCGAGCCATGCGTGAACGGGGGTTCCGGTGAGAAACGGGGCATCGGGCGCGGGGATCGTGATCGGGGGCTAAGCCGGCAGTGCCGGAAGAAAGCAGCCCGGTTTGTTTAGGTTTTCACCATCTCCCGATTTCGGGAAGTTGCGAAGTTGAAGTTGCAACTTCCCGAAATCGGGAGACCTATAGAAGGCCAAATTCTTCGCCGGGGCTGTCAATATGGGGATCGCGAAACGACTAGTGCTGGGAGAGCGCGCTGGAGAGCAGCTTTGCGGTGATGTCGACGATCGGGATGACGCGCTCGTAGGCCATGCGCGTGGGTCCGATCACGCCCACTGTGCCCACCACCTGGCCGTCCACCTCGTAGGGCGCGGTGACCACGCTGCACTCGTCCAGCTGCATGATCCCGGATTCGCCGCCGATGAAAATCTGCACGCCATGGGCATGCGTGCTCACATCGAGAATCTGCATGAGCACGGTCTTCTTCTCGAACAGATCGAAGAGTTCGCGCAGCTTGGACATGTTGGAGGACAGGTCCTGGGAGTCGAGCAGGTTTCTCTCGCCGCTGATGACGTAGCTCTCCGCGCTCTCCGAGAGCGCCTTGTCGCTCGCATCGAGCGCCGCCGTCATCAGCCCCATCATGTCCTCTCGCAAGCGCTTGAGCTCGTCCTGGACCCGCCGGCGGATGTCGT
The DNA here is from genome assembly GCA_001770425.1 of Betaproteobacteria bacterium RIFCSPLOWO2_02_FULL_65_20. Taxonomy (GTDB): domain Bacteria; phylum Pseudomonadota; class Gammaproteobacteria; order Burkholderiales; family SG8-39; genus JACQTO01. The sequence continues at coordinate 3,633 of MEQZ01000141.1, forward strand.
CGAAAGCGAGGCCGGCGTAGTTCTGGTTGAGGAAGTTCGCGACCGTCGTCAGTTCGGAGGGCGAGAAAGCCTTATCGGTGAACAGGATCCGGTTCTGCACGTCCCCCTGCGGGGTGACCAGGATCAGCAGCACGCGCTTTTCCGACAGGGCCAGGAATTCGATGTGCCGGAATGCCGCGCTCGGTCGGCGCTGCGCCACCACCACGCCCGCAAAGTGCGTCAGTTCGGACAGCAGCTGCGATGCCGAGCTGATCAGCTTCTGCGGATGCTCCGGATGCAGGTTTCCCTCGAGCTGGCTGATCTGGACCTGGTCGAGCGGCTTGATCTTGAGCAGCGTGTCGACGAAGAAGCGGTAGCCGCGGGGCGTCGGCACGCGGCCGGACGAGGTATGGGGACTGGCGATGAACCCGAGTTCCTCCAGATCGGCCATGATGTTGCGCACCGTTGCCGGTGACAGATCGAGCCCGGAATAGCGCGACAGCGCCCGCGAGCCGACCGGCTCGCCTTCGGTGACGTAGCGCTCCACGAGCGTCTTGAGAAGAATCTGTGAACGGCGATCGAGCATGGCTTGTGCATTCTACCGAAATGGCAGGAGCGCACAACGGTACCGTTGCGCAACGCCGGTACGGCGGGCCGGACGCCACGCCTTTTGTCACATCGGCACCTTTCTGATTTAATGGCGCTTATGCCCGCTTCCCTGCCTGCTTTCAAATCCGTCGCCCTGATCGGGCTCTACAACGCGCGCCAAAGCGCCGAAACGCTGATGTCGCTGGCCGAATTTCTCGTCGGGCAGGGGTGCAGCGTCATGGTCGAGTCGGAAACCGCCGGCAACTGCGGGCTGGCCCAGTTTCCCATTGCCGACTACGCGCAAATCGGCGCCCAGGCGGACCTCGCGGTGGTGCTCGGCGGCGACGGCAGCATGCTCTCGGCGGCGCGCCACCTGGTCGCCTACCGCGTGCCGCTGGTCGGGATCAACCAGGGGCGCCTGGGTTTCATGACCGACATCGCGCTGGGCAACATGATCGAATCGATGCGCCAACTCCTGGCGGGCCGGTTCTCGCTCGAGGAACGCACCATGCTCGATGCCGAGGTGATGCGTGCCGGCGAGCGCCTGGTATCCACGCGCGGGCTCAACGACGTGGTGGTGAACAAGGGCGCCGTCGGCCGGCTGATCGAGTTCCTGGTCCACATCGACGGCGAGTTCGTCTACGACCTGCGCTCCGACGGCCTCATCGTTGCGACGCCGACCGGCTCCACGGCGTATTCGCTGTCATCCAACGGCCCCATCCTGCAACCCAAGGTGCCCGGATTCGCGCTGGTGCCGATCTGCCCGCATACGCTGTCCAACCGGCCGATCACGGTGAGCGACAGCTCCTGCATCGAGATCACGCTCAAGCGCGCCGTCGATGCGCGGCTGCATTTCGACGGCCGGCCGCAATGCGACCTGCACGAGGGGGACTGCGTCACCATCCGGCGGGCCGAACACACCATCACGTTCGTGCACCCGCCGGGGTACAGCTACTACGCGATGCTGCGCGAGAAGCTGCACTGGAGCGAGATGTATTAGCCGCTTATGACTCCAGTGTTGACACGCTTGGCGACGAAATTTGGTTTTTTCAGGTCTCCCGTTTTCGGGCAGTGGCAACTTCGCCACTGCCCGAAAACGGGAGATCGGGAAAGGCAGTCGATCCGTTCGGCGATCGCGGTTTAGTCGGCCAGGCAGGTAGGGCTCCCATGCTGGTTCAACTCTCGATACGCGATTTCGCGATCGTCGATTCCCTGGAACTCGTCTTCAGTCCGGGGTTCACGGCGCTCACCGGCGAGACCGGGGCGGGCAAGTCGATACTCATCGACGCGCTGGCGCTGGCGCTGGGAGAGCGCGCCGACGCCGAGCAGGTTCGCGCCGGAGGCGAGCGCGCCGATGTCACGGCGGAGTTTGCGGTCGATGCGCTGGAGGACGTGCAGCGCTGGCTCGCCGAGCAGGCTTTCGAGGGTGACCCGGGCAGACTGCTGTTGCGCCGCGTGGTCGACCGCGGGGGACGCTCCCGCGCCTTCATCAACGGGCGCGCCGCCATGCTCAACCAGGTGCGCGAAATCGGCGACCGGCTGGTGGACATCCATGGCCAGCACGCGCACCAGTCGCTGCTGCATCCGGCCATGCAGCGGCAGGTGCTCGACGCCCACGCCGGGCTGGCGGCGCTGGCGCGGGAGGTCGCGGAGGCATACCGGAGCTGGCAGCATCTGGCAAGGGCGCGGATCGAGCACGAGACCAACGCGGCGGTTCGCAACACCGAACGCGAGCAGCTCACCTGGCAGGTGGACGAGTTGGCCAAGCTTGCGCTGGCGCCCGGCGAGTGGGAAAGCGTGCAGGCCGAGCACAGCCGGCTGGCGCACGCGGCGAGCCTGGTCGAAGGCGTGCAGGGCGCGCTCGATGCGCTGTCGGAGTCCGATGCCGCGGTGCTGGGCGGCCTGTCCGGCGCGTTGTCCCGGCTGCGGCCGCTGGTCGCCTACGATGCCGCGCTGGCTGATGTGCTGGCGATGCTCGAGTCCGCCGAGGCGCAGGCGGGCGAGGCGGTGCATGCGCTGCGCCACTATGCGGGCCGGGTCGAACTCGATCCCCGGCGGCTGCGCGGCGTGGAGCAGCGGCTGGAGTCGATTCACGGCACCGCCCGCAAGTACCGCGTGAAACCGGAAGCCCTGCCCGAACAGCTCGCCGACCTGCGCTCGCGACTGCAGGTGCTGGAGATCGCCTCCGATCTGCAGGCGCTGGCCAAGGAGGAGCAGACGGCGCTCGCGCGCTACCAGGATCGCGCCCGCAAACTCGGCACCGACCGCAGGAAGGCAGCGGCCCGGCTCTCGAAGGAGGTGAGCGCGGCCATGAAGGAACTCGCGATGACCGGCGGTCGATTCGAGATTGCGCTGCGCGCGCTGCCCGAAGCAAGCGCGGCGGGGAACGAGGAAGTGGAGTTTCTGGTCGCCGCCAATGCGGGCGCCGAGCCCCGGCCCCTGGCCAAGGTGGTGTCCGGCGGCGAGTTGTCGCGCATCAGCCTCGCCATCCAGGTGATCACCAGCAAGGCGGCCGCGGTGCCTACGCTCATTTTCGATGAAGTCGACGCGGGTATAGGCGGGGCGGTGGCCGAAGTGGTCGGCAGGAAGCTGCGCGCGCTCGGCGGGGGCCGCCAGGTGCTGTGCGTCACCCACCTGCCGCAGGTGGCCGCGCAGGCGGCGCAGCAATGGTCGGTCGAGAAGGCGTTCGAAGGCGGCAGCGTGAAAAGCCTGGTGCATCCGCTCGACGGGCCTACCCGCATAGAGGAGATTGCACGCATGCTGGGCGGGGTAGAGGTGACGGCCACCACGCGCAGGCATGCCGCCGAAATGCTGGGGCTGCGCTAGAAGGCTCGGTTTTTGGTACAGTGTGTCCGGGATTCTTTGAGGGGGTACCTATGCGGATGACAAGAACAAGGCAGTCGGGGGCTGCACAGATGGTGGTGCTGATCGTCGTTGCCGTGCTGCTCGGCGTGGGATACGTGGCGCTGGACATGTACGGCGAAGGCCAGAAATACATGACCATGACCGAATCGCGCGGCATGCAAATCATCCAGGCGCTCTCCAAGCACAGGCAGGCCGGGGGCGCCTACCCGGATGCGCTCGACAAGCTGGCGCCGAAGTTCATCGCGGCGCTGCCCAAGTGCCCCGCCGGCGAGCCGTTTGCGTATGCGCTCTCTGGAACCGAATACACGCTCGGCTGCCAGAACGTCGGGTTCAAGACCAGTCCCTACGGCTACGACTCGCGGTCCAAGGCCTGGAGCGGATAGCGAATCAACGAGCGCCGCTGGCGGCATGGGAATGCCGCCCTGCGCAACGGGTAAGCTGCAGGTCGGCAATCCTTTGCCGGCAGAAGCGCCTATGCAAATTTGTGCGGACCGGTCGGTTGCGGTAGAATTGCGCCCCTTACAGGCGCGTAGCTCAGCTGGTTAGAGCATCACCTTGACATGGTGGGGGTCGTTGGTTCGAGTCCAATCGCGCCTACCACACAGACCCCGAGGCCAGCGGACAGGGGAGGCTGTTCCCCCCGGTTGCTGGCTTCTTTTCTTGACCTATGCCAGTCGTTCGATTACCTGACGGGTCGCAAAAGACCTTCGATGTCCCCGTGACCGTCGGCGAGGTCGCTGCCTCAATCGGTCCGGGCCTCGCGCGCGCCGCGCTGGCGGGCAAACTCGACGGCAGGCTGGTGGATAGTTCCCACCGCATCGAGGGCGACGCCGCTCTGGCCATCGTCACCGAGCGCGACCCCGAGGGCATCGAAATCCTGCGCCATTCGACGGCGCACCTGCTCGCGCACGCGGTCAAGGCACTGTTCCCCGAGGCCCAGGTGACCATCGGTCCGGTCATCGAAAACGGCTTCTACTACGACTTTGCCTTCAAGCGGCCGTTCACGCCCGAAGACCTCGCGGCGATCGAGAAACGCATGCAGGAAATCGCCAAACGCGATCATCCGGTGACCAGAAAGGTGCTGGCGCGCGATGAGGCGGTGGCCTATTTCAAGGGCATCGGCGAGTGCTACAAGGCCGAAATCATCGAGGGTATTCCCGCAGGCGATGCGGTGTCGCTCTATACGCAGGGCGAATTCACCGACCTGTGCCGCGGACCGCACGTGCCATCCACCGGCCGGCTGAAGGTCTACAAGCTCATGCGCGTGGCCGGCGCCTACTGGCGCGGGGACTCCAAGAACGAGATGCTGCAGCGGATCTATGGCACGGCATGGGCGAAGAAGGAGGACCAGGACGCGTACCTGCACATGCTCGAGGAGGCGGAAAAGCGCGACCACCGTCGCCTGGGCACGCAGTTAGGCTTGTTCCACGTGCAGGAGGAGGCGCCGGGCATGGTGTTCTGGCACCCCAAGGGCTGGACCCTCTGGCAGTGCATCGAGCAGTACATGCGCCGGATCTACCGCGACCACGGCTATCAGGAGGTGCGCTGCCCGCAGATTCTCGACCGCAGCCTGTGGGAAAAATCCGGCCACTGGGAGAACTTCAAGGAACAGATGTTCACCACGTCGTCGGAGAGCCGGGACTATGCGATCAAGCCGATGAATTGTCCCGGGCATGTGCAGATCTTCAACAAGGGCATGCGCAGCTACCGCGACCTGCCGCTGCGTTTGGGCGAATTCGGGTCCTGCCACAGGAACGAGCCCTCGGGCGCCCTGCACGGCATCATGCGCATCCGCAGTTTCACCCAGGATGACGGCCACATCTTCTGCACCGAGGCGCAGATCCAGCCGGAAGTGGCGAATTTCATCGACCTGCTGCAGCGGGTCTACCGCGACTTCGGATTCGGCGACATCATATACAAGCTGTCCACGCGGCCGCCCAAGCGCGTGGGATCGGACCAGACCTGGGACGTCGCCGAGCGGGCGCTGGCCGATGCGCTGGACGGCAAGGGCCTGGCCTGGGAGGAAGTGAAGGGCGAAGGCGCCTTCTACGGCCCGAAAGTCGAGTTCTCGCTCAAGGACTCGATCGGCCGGGTCTGGCAGTGCGGGACCATACAGGTGGACTTCTCGATGCCCGGGCGCCTCGGCGCCGAGTTCGTCGCCGAGGACAATACGCGCAAGGTCCCCGTGATGCTGCACCGGGCGATCCTCGGATCGATGGAGCGCTTCATCGGCATCCTGCTCGAACACTACTCGGGGGCCATGCCGGTGTGGCTGGCGCCGGTTCAGGCGATGGTGCTCAATATCTCCGAAGGCCAGGCCGAATATGCCGCGCAGGTGGCCAAAAAGCTGCGCAAAGCCGGCGTCCGGGCCGAATCCGACTTGAGAAATGAGAAGATAACCTATAAAATTCGCGAACATAGCATGCAGAAGCTGCCTTATCTGCTGGTTGTGGGTGAAAAGGAAAAGGCGGCGGGTAAGGTGGCCGCCCGCGCGCGCGGTGGTGCAGACCTCGGGCAGATGTCGGTGGAAGACTTCATCGGCCGTCTGAGCACCGAGGAGCACGCATACGTGGGCGCAGCGACCTGATTATCGATCTTTACGAGGATATCCAACATCGCCACAGAGAGACAGCAACGCATCAACACAGAGATCAACGCGCCTGAAGTGCGCTTGATCGGCCAGGAAGGCGAGCAGCTCGGCATTGTTCCCGTGCGCGACGCGCAGAAGATGGCCGAGGAAGCCGAGGTGGATCTGGTGGAAATCGCGCCGCTTGCCACGCCGCCCGTGTGCAAACTCATGGACTTCGGCAAGTTCAAGTATCGCGAAGCCAAGAAGCTGCACGAGACCAAGCTCAAGCAGAAGCAGATCCAGGTCAAGGAAGTGAAATTCCGGCCCGGCACCGACGAAGGTGATTACAAGATCAAGCTGCGCAACCTGACCAAGTTTCTCGAAGACGGCGACAAGGCAAAAGTAACACTGCGCTACCGCGGCCGCGAAATGGCGCATCAGGAGTTCGGCGTGCGCCTGATCGAGCGGGTGAAGAGCGATCTGGAGGCCATCGCGGTCGTGGAGCAGTGGCCGAAGATGGAAGGGCGCCAGTTGATCATGGTGCTGTCACCGAGGAAGGCGGTCGTGCCACCGGTGAAGAAGAAGTCGGACGCGGCGGCGAAAAAGCCCGCGGCGAAGAAGCCGGACGCGACGGAGACGAAGCCGGATGAGGCAGTGCCGAGTCCTGCGGTAGGGTCCAGTTAGCGTTTAACCACAGCGTGCGCCGTGCGCACGAGCGATTGCAGTAAGGCTTGCCTTCAGGTCCGAAGGCGGGCTGGAAAGTGTGGTGAGGCCCCCCTGTAGACGGGAGCGGGCTGTGAAAACAAGTCGTGCCGCGGTCACGAAGCGCTCCTTGCGGAGCCACCCGGCGTCGGCATTAAATTGGAGGCTCTCATGCCCAAAATGAAGACCAAGAGCGGCGCCAAAAAGCGCTTTCGCGTCCAGGGAGGCGGCGGCATCAAGCGCGCCAAGGCGTTCCTGCGGCACATCCTCACCAAGAAATCGAGCGGCCGCAAGCGCGCTTTGCGTGGCACCACGCAGGTGGACGCGAGCAACCGGGCCGCGGTGAAGTCGATGCTGCCCTACGCGTGATGGTCAGATCCCATCGACCCGTCGCCCAAACCCACCCTACCGAATAGCTGACGATGCAGCGCCCGTTGTTGGGGCGCCATCGATACTCGAAGGAGCACGATCATGCCAAGAGTCAAACGTGGCGTAACGGCGCACGCGCGCCACAAGAAAGTCATTGCGCAGGCCAAGGGTTTTCGCGGCCGCCGCGGAAACGTATTCCGCATCGCCAAAGAAGCGGTGATGAAGGCAGGGCAGTATGCCTACCGCGACCGCCGCCAGAAGAAGCGCCAGTTCCGCGCGCTCTGGGTCATACGCATCAACGCCGCAGCGCGCGAGATGGGGCTGACCTACAGCACGTTCATGAACGGGCTGAAGAAGGCCTCGATCGAAGTCGACCGCAAGGTGCTCGCGCATCTGGCGGTCGCCGACAAGGCCGCTTTCGCGAAAATCGCCAACCAGGTCAAAGCGACGCTCGGGGTTTAGTGGCGTGAGAACTTCCCTGCGCATCCAGGGGGGAGGATCGCTATGAACGACCTCGAGCGAATCGTCGGCGACGCGATTGCCCAGTTTGCCGGCACCGGTGATGCGGCCGAGTTGGAGCGCGTCAAGGCCGGCTATCTCGGACGCGCGGGGCGCCTGACCGAAATGCTGAAGGGGCTGGGTAAACTCCCGCCCGAAGCGCGCCGGGAAGCAGGCGCGCTGATCAACGCCGCCAAGGAGCGCATCGAAGCCGCGCTCACCGAGCGGCGCGAGGCGATCGCCCTCGCCGCACTCGATGCGCGCCTGGCCGAGGAAGCGCTCGACGTCACGCTCCCCGGGCGCGGCCGCGGCCGCGGCAGCATCCACCCCGTCATCCGCACCTGGGAGCGAGTCGAGGCGATTTTCCGCTCCAT
>MEQZ01000141.1:11660-11796 GCA_001770425.1 Betaproteobacteria bacterium RIFCSPLOWO2_02_FULL_65_20
GCGCTCGATGCAGGACACCTTCTACATCGAGGACAAGGACGCCGCCGGGCTGCAACTGCTGCTGCGCACCCACACCAGCCCCATGCAGGTGCGCTACGCGCGCCAGCACAAGCCGCCGATCAAGGTGATCGCGCCG
>MEQZ01000142.1:0-131 GCA_001770425.1 Betaproteobacteria bacterium RIFCSPLOWO2_02_FULL_65_20
AAGTGACAGCCTTGCCGCTGAGCGGGTTCCCGCCAGTGTCCAACACCTTGAAACGCACTTGCGAAGCTTCCGTGCCGCCGATCCCTTTCAAGGAAATAATGCTGGGCGTCGCGGAAACGAACTGAATCGAG
>MEQZ01000142.1:243-672 GCA_001770425.1 Betaproteobacteria bacterium RIFCSPLOWO2_02_FULL_65_20
CCACCCCGCCCTCGACGGTCGCCACGCCGGCGCTCAATGCGGCCTTGCCGATGCCGGCGCAAGCGGAAGCAAAAGTGACATTCTGTGGCGTCGCGACGGGTACCCCGCCGAACGATACGGTAACGGCAACGCTGGTGGTGCCGAACGCCGAGAGCGGCGCGGCGCCGACGCCGAGCACAGGCGCGGTAATGGTGACGGCGGCAACACCGACGGCGAAGCCTATGGAGCCGGTTACCGCGACGGTTCCCACCTGGGCGGTCGCCTTTACATCAGTGGCGCCCGCAGTGACGATGGTTGCGGGACTCAGCGTGATCGTTGCGACCCCGGCGGCATTGGTCAGGGCTGTCGCGGCCGGGCTGATGGTTGCCAGAGTCGCATCGGTGCTGAAGGTCACGATTGCGTTGGGAATCACCGCGCCGGCAGCGTCTT
>MEQZ01000142.1:770-6061 GCA_001770425.1 Betaproteobacteria bacterium RIFCSPLOWO2_02_FULL_65_20
TGCCGGTCGTTGTTCCGCCTTGTTCTTCCGGAGGGTTCGGATCGTCTCCGCCATGACAGCCTGCGAGCGCGGCCAGCGTCACCGCCAGCAAGAGCGAGGCCGAAACCCGGGCGATTCCCTGGCCCAGGCAATTCCGAGCGAAGTAGAGAAAGGTTTGCACGCACGCCCCCCGGTTACGCGACGCGAATCGTTCCTGTGCCACTCATGGCGCCGCCGATCTTATCATGAACCCCGCTGCCCTCCGGCCAGGCGGGCGGTCCAATCTTCAGTCGGGCCGAACGCAGTCCACGTGATAGTGCGCCCGCCCGTCGACCACATCCTTTACCAGCCCGTGGATATCGGTTTCGAAGCCGGGAAACTTCTCGTTGAACGTGCGCGCAAACTGCAGGTACTGCACGATCGTCCGGTTGAAGCGCTCGCCCGGTATCAGCAGCGGAATCCCCGGCGGGTACGGCGTCAGCAGCACGCTGGCGATGCGCCCCTCCAGGTCGTCGATCTCGACCCGGTCGATCTCGCGATGCGCCATTTTCGCATACGCGTCCGAGGGCTTCATCGCCGGCGCCATGTCCGAGAGATACATCTCGGTGGTCACGCGCGCGACGTCGTTCGCCTTGTACATGTCGTGGATCTGCTGGCACAGGTCGCGCAGACCCACGCGCTCGTAGCGCGGGTGCTTGGCGCAGAACTCCGGCAGGATGCGCCACATCGGCTGGTTCCTGTCGTAGTCGTCCTTGAACTGCTGCAGCGCGGTCACCAGCGTGTTCCACCGCCCCTTGGTGATGCCGATGGTAAACATGATGAAGAACGAGTACAGCCCTGTCTTCTCGACGATGACGCCGTGCTCGGCGAGGAACTTGGTGACGATCGCGGCGGGAATGCCCGTCTTCGCGAACTTGCCGGACACGTCCAGCCCCGGCGTGACGACGGTCGCCTTGATCGGGTCGAGCATGTTGAAGCCCGGAGCGAGTTCGCCGAAACCGTGCCACTTCTCGTTCGTGTTGAGCATCCACTGCTCGCGCGAGCCGATCCCGTCCTCTGAAAGCTTTGCCGGGCCCCAGACCTTGAACCACCAGTCCTTGCCCCATTCGTTATCCACCTTGCGCATGGCCCGGCGGAAGTCCAGCGCCTCGGCGATGGACTCCTCCACCAGCGCGGTGCCGCCGGGCGGCTCCATCATCGCCGCGGCAACGTCGCAGGAGGCGATGATCGCGTACTGCGGCGAGGTCGAGGTGTGCATCAGGTAGGCTTCGTTGAAAATGTGGCGGTCGAGCTTGTTGGATTCGCTTTCCTGCACCAGGATCTGCGAAGCCTGCGAAATACCGGCCAGCAGCTTGTGCGTGGAGTGCGTCGCGAAAATCATCGCGTCCCTGGGCCGCGGCCGGTCGCGGCCGATCGCATGCATGTTCTTGTAGTAATCGTGGAACGCAGCGTGCGGCAGCCACGCCTCGTCGAAATGCAGTATGTCGATCGACGAATTGAGCGTTTCCTTGAGCATTTCCACGTTGTAGACCACGCCGTCGTAGGTGCTCTGGGTAATGGTCAGGATGCGCGGTTTCTTGTTCTTCGCGTTCCTCGCGAACGGGTTCGCCTCGATCTTCTTCTGTATGTTCTCCGGCCGGAACTCCTCCAGCGGGATCGGCCCGATGATACCCAGGTGATTGCGCTTCGGCGTGAGAAACACCGGAATGGCGCCGGTCATCGTGATCGCGTGCAGGATGGACACATGGCAATTGCGATCCACCACCACGATATCGTCGGGAGCCACGCTGGCGTGCCACACGATCTTGTTGCTGGTGCTGGTGCCGTTGGTGACGAAGAAGCAGTGGTCGGCATTGAAGATGCGCGCGGCGTTGCGCTCCGATGCCGCCACCGGCCCGGTGTGGTCGAGCAGCTGGCCGAGTTCTTCCACCGCGTTGCAGACGTCGGCGCGCAGCATGTTCTCGCCGAAGAACTGGTGGAACATCTGGCCGATGGGCGATTTCAGGAATGCCACGCCGCCGGAATGCCCCGGGCAGTGCCACGAGTACGAGCCGTCCTGCGCGTAATGCACCAGTGCGCGGAAAAACGGCGGCGCGAGCGAGTCCAGATAGGACTTGGCTTCGCGAATGATGTGGCGCGCCAGAAACTCCGGCGTTTCCTCGAACATGTGGATGAAGCCGTGCAGCTCGCGCAGGATGTCGTTCGGAATGTGGTGCGAGGTGCGGGTTTCGCCGTACAGGTAGATCGGGATCTCCGCGTTCTTGAACCGGATCTCCTTGATGAAGGCGCGCAGGTTCACGATCGCCGGGTCGAGTTCGGGGCCGGGAGTGAATTCCTCGTCGTCGATCGACAGGATGAACGCGGAGGCACGGCTTTGCTGCTGCGCGAATTGCGACAAGTCGCCATAGCTGGTGGCGCCGAGCACCTCCATGCCTTCGTCCTCCATGGCCTTGGCGAGCGCGCGTATGCCCGAACCGCTCACGTTCTCGGATCGGAAGTCCTCGTCGATAACGACGACGGGAAAGCGAAACTTCATGCAGTGCTCCGTGTACACGGGTCCAGGGAAGACACGCACGTTGAACCAACCCCGCACGCGGCGCTGATTCTACGACGGTTTGCCCGGCGGGCCAACCGAATTTGCCCCCCTCTGCATCCGGCCGGCCGACGCCAGGCAAGCGCAAGAAACGGGTGGCCTGGCGCGGCATCCGGCACTAGACTCGGCGCATGACTTCCCAGGCGAGCGCTTCTGACAGGCTGACGCGGCAATCCCGCGACTACGCGCGCATCGAGTGCGCGATCCGCTTCGTCCAAGCGAACCGGCACCGCCAGCCCGAACTGACCGAGGTCGCGGCCAGCGTGCACCTGTCCCTATTCCACTTCCAGCGGCTGTTCAGCCGCTGGGCCGGGATATCGCCCAAGCGATTCCTGCAGTTTCTCACCAAGGAGGATGCCAAACGGCGGCTGCGGGAGTCTGCCAACGTGCTCGAGGCGGCGCTCGCCTCGGGCCTTTCCGGCCCGGGACGGCTGCATGAACTGCTGGTGGAATGCGAGGCGGTCACCCCGGGGGAGGTCCGCCGCGGCGGCGAGGGGCTGGACATACGCTACGGTTTCCACGCCAGCCCCTTCGGGGAGTGCCTGCTCGCTTCGACACCGCGCGGCATCTGTGCGCTTCGATTCGTCGCACCGGCCGGCCGCAGCGCCGAACTCGACCTGGTCGCCGGCGAATGGCCGAAGGCGCGCTGGATTCGCGATCCGGATCGGACCGGCGCGCTCGCCAGCCGGGCCTTCACCGGCCTGCCGCATGGCGGCGGCCCGACGCGGCTGCACCTGCGCGGCACCAACTTCCAGATCAAGGTGTGGGAGGCCCTGCTCGCCCTGCCGCAGGGATCGGTGACCACCTATTCCGCGCTCGCCCGTGCGATCGGGCATCAGGGGGCGGCACGGGCGGTGGGCAGCGCGACCGGTCGCAACCCGATTGCCTTGCTCATACCCTGCCACCGGGTGCTGCGCTCGGCCGGTGAGGTCACCGGCTACCGCTGGGGCGGGACGCGCAAGCAGGCCATCCTTGCATGGGAGGCCGCCCTTGCCGAGGACCGTGCGGGGGGAGCCGCGTGCTAAAATTGCCGCGACAATTTCCGGATTCTTTTGCAAGTGATTCAACTCTGCGTCAACGGACAAGTGCGCCAGATCGAGCCCGGGGCGAACCTCGAGCGCCTGCTCGATGAGTTGGAACTCGCCGGCAAGCGGGTCGCCGTCGAGAAGAACGGCGAAATCGTCCCGCGCAGCCGCTACGCCGACACCCGCCTGGCCGACGGCGACGCGCTGGAGATCGTGGTGGCGGTGGGAGGGGGTTGAGCATGAACGCACCGGTGATTGGCGCAACAGCGCATGCGGCCGCCGCCGCGGATCCCCTGGTCATCGCCGGACGGACCTATTCCTCGCGCCTGCTGATCGGCACCGGCAAGTACAGGGATTTCGACGAGACCCGCCGTGCCGTCGAGGCGAGCGGGGCCGAAATCGTGACGGTGGCGATCCGGCGCACCAACATCGGACAGAACGCGAACGAGCCTTCGCTGCTCGATGCGGTGCCGCCGTCCAGGTACACCTATCTGCCCAATACGGCCGGATGCTATACGGCCGACGAAGCGGTGCGCACGCTGCGGCTCGCGCGCGAGCTGCTCGATGGCCACGATCTGGTGAAGCTCGAGGTGCTGGGCGACCCGAACACCCTGTTCCCGAACGTCATGGAGACGCTCAGCGCCGCCGAGACGCTGGTGCGCGACGGGTTCAAGGTCATGGTCTACACCAGCGACGACCCCATCATCGCCAAGCGGCTGGAGGAAATCGGCTGCTGCGCGGTGATGCCGCTTGCTTCCCTCATCGGCTCGGGGATGGGCATCCTCAACCCCTGGAATCTGCAGCTCATCCTCGCCGAGGCGCGCGTGCCGGTGTTCGTCGATGCGGGCGTGGGCACGGCCTCCGACGCCGCCATCGCGATGGAGCTGGGCTGCCACGGCGTACTTATGAATACCGCCATCGCGAAGGCGCAGAACCCCGTTTTGATGGCACAGGCGATGCGAAAAGCCGTCGAGGCCGGGCGCGAAGCCTGGCTCGCCGGACGCATGCCGAGGAAGCTGTATTCGGCCACGCCGAGCTCGCCGACCGCAGGCTTGATCCCGCCAAAGCCCGGCAAGACTGCCTGAGCGTCAGCCTCCTTGGAAAAGCGGGACGGGCAGCACCGCGCCATCCGCAGCTTCGTGCTGCGCCAGGGGCGTGTCTCCGATGCGCAGCGCCGCGCGGTCGATGAACTGCAGCCCCGGTTCGGCGTCCCGTTCCAGGACTCACCGCTCGACCTGGACCGCCTGTACGGCCGCAGCGCCCCGAAAATCCTCGAGATAGGCTTCGGCATGGGCGAGACCACGGCTGCCATCGCACTGGCGCATCCCGAATGCGACTACCTGGGGATCGAGGTCCACACCCCCGGTGTCGGCGCACTGCTGAAGCGGATTGCCGAACTGGACCTCTCCAACGTTCGTCTCATCCAGCACGATGCCGTCGAGGTCCTGCAGCACATGATTGCGCCGCAGTCGCTGGATGGCGTGCACGTCTTCTTCCCCGATCCCTGGCCCAAGAAACGCCACCACAAGCGCCGGCTCATCCAGGCGCCGCTGCTCGCGCTGCTCGCCTCGCGGATGAAGCAGGGCGCCACCCTGCACTTGGCGACCGACTGGAAAGACTACGCGCTGCAGATGCTGGAGGTGCTGCGCGCCGAGCCTGCGCTCGAAAATACGGCCGCAGACTTTGCCGAGCGC
>MEQZ01000142.1:6098-7261 GCA_001770425.1 Betaproteobacteria bacterium RIFCSPLOWO2_02_FULL_65_20
GCGCCCCGACACGCGGCCGCAGACCAAGTTCGAGGCCCGCGGCCTGCGCCTCGGCCACCAGGTCTGGGATCTCGTATTCCGAAAGGGGTAGCGGATCGGGCGGGATCGGACGGGTATCCCGCATTCAATGATTGATGTGATCGGCCGTTGCCTCGTCGCAGAGGACAAGGACTCCCCTGGCTTCCCGCCAAGTTAGGTTTTCCAGGTAGCTGCGGGAACTATAGATCAGTCCCCACCCGGCTCCATATGGGCCTGCAGGTAGTTCGGCAGCGTGCAGCGCTTTTTCGGCCAGTCGGGCAAAGCCCATGTCGGCGTACATTTCGCCGTGGATAAGGTATTGGTCGACAGCGGTTAGCTCACCAGCCAGCAGGTTGTTGAGGATGTCGACGATTTTCTTGTCGCCTTTCATAGCGTTCTCCTGGGTTTGTTGGAAAGCGGCGGCTCGCTGGCCAAAATCGGCTGGCGCGATTGAGCGCCCATTCTAGGCGCTGGCAGTGTCCTTTTCCAACCAGCCGTGAAGGGAAGCCCAACATTGACTTACTTGCCCGAGGAGACAATCGCTCGATAGGTCACAATTCGGCCACTTCCTGCCATTCAATGTTCCCTTAAGCAGTCACCGATACGAATCAGACCCGGTGAAATTCCGAATACCGCTTGACCTCGTCCAATAAATGATCGCAGAAAAGCTGTCGGACGAGGAGACCGTATTCAGCCCATAGATTGAGATCCTCGAGGCAGTGACACTGGCGCGCAACGTTCTCGAGTTCGGCCTTGAGTCGCTCATGCAACAGCGCATGCCCTTTTAACAAGGGATACTTCGCCTGAGCCAATACAGATTCCTCATGGGTGAAGTGGACCAAAGCCTCCTCAAATATTTGGGTGAGAAGCAGTTCGAGCTTGTCGGGCTCTAACCCCATCGCAATGGCGTGGTTTAGGTCATTTATCCTGGCAACCAGACTGCGGTGTTCGTCGTCCAGTTCCGGAATACCAAATGCCATATCGCTATTCCAAGTAGATTCCCAGAGGGACTGTTCCATCGTGTTGCGCTCCAATATCCACGGCCTCGGCAAATGACTGGTTGGTGCTTGCGCGGGCCGACAAAGCAATATGACAGGGCGGTAGCGAGCAAAGTTGCCTTACCTAATCGTCGTTTGCCTCTCAGG
>MEQZ01000142.1:7304-8512 GCA_001770425.1 Betaproteobacteria bacterium RIFCSPLOWO2_02_FULL_65_20
CATCGAAGCAATCCATGAATGTCACAATTTAGAAACTTCCGCCAATTAAATATGATCTTCGATAAAGTCCTTACAAACGTGACCAGACGAGGATCAAAATCCGGTCCGATGAGAAACCAGCGAGCGGCCGAATAGCAGCCGCCAACAGAACAGGGAAGGCGGTAGCAATTTCGCCCTTTCCGCATAATTTCTGTTGGAGTGGTGACTGTCTCCTCAGGGTCGAACTCGGACTGACATACCAATTTCATCTCAGGGTCCGGAAAGGCTCGAACAACGGACGGTCAGACTAGCCCGCTACAAACTGTCTTACCCCACGCTTCGCCACACAGCTGGCGATCAATCATGCAGCACGGATACCCGCCCGGACCTGGCGGATAGCGCCTAGCGGCAGCCGAGCTTCGCAGCGAGATCTCCGAAGTCCTTCACGTTGAGGTCGAAACGCTTCTCGGGCGTGAGGTCCTTCTTCGCCGGATCGCCGAATTCCTTCGGCCGCTGCACGAACGCGGTTCGCAGCCCGGCCGCCGTGTTTGGCCATGTTCACGAGCAGCGCCATATTGCCATTGGACAACGTGGTCACCGTGTAGCGCCTCTCGAGACGCGCCAGGCCATTTACCGAATCGGGCCAGGGCTTTCACTTTCTTCAGGTTCGCCTTCATTTATCCCCGGCCAGAAACATCTGCAGCAGATCGTTCAGGAAGCGCCGCCCGAGTTCGGTCGGCCGAATGCGCTCGTGATCGCGCTCGATCAGCCCCCGCGCCTCGGCCTGCGCCAGCGGTTTCTCCGCGGCGGTGATCGGCAGACCGGTGCGCTCGGCGAACAATGCCACCGGAAACCCTTCGGTGAGGCGCAGGGCGTTCATCATGAATTCGAACACCACGTCGCCCCTCGAGACCTCGTGCTCGTCCCGCACCGGCGTCGAATCGCTGACCCGCTTCAGGTATTCCGTCGGCTGCTTGGTGCGCATCTGCCGCACGATGCGGTCCGGGAACGACAGCTTCGAATGCGCCCCCGCCCCGATGCCCAGGTAATCCCCGAACCGCCAGTAGTTGAGGTTGTGGCGGCACTCGCGCCCCGGCCTCGCGTAGGCCGAGGTCTCGTAATGGACGTAGCCCGCGTCGGCGAGCCGGCTCTCGATCATCTCCTGCATGGCTGCCGCGGCATCGTCGTCGGGCACGCTAGGCGGATGGCGGTGGAACAGCGTGTTCGGC
>MEQZ01000142.1:8583-9334 GCA_001770425.1 Betaproteobacteria bacterium RIFCSPLOWO2_02_FULL_65_20
CGAACCGTTCGAGCGCGATGTCGACGGCGCGCCTCGCCTCGGCATCGTCGTGGATGCGCCCGAGCGCCTTCAACTGCCCGGCATCGAAGCTCTGGATGCCGACCGAAAGCCGGTTCACGCCGGCGGACCGGAAATCGCGGAATTTCTCCGCTTCGAAGGTGCCCGGGTTCGCCTCCAGCGTGATTTCGCATTCGGGCGCGAACGCCAGCCGCGCGCGAAAAGCCGACAGCAGCGCATCGATCGCGCGCGCCGAAAACAGGCTCGGGGTGCCGCCGCCGAAAAAGATGCTGGTGACGCGGCGGCCCCAGATCGCCGGCAGCGCCTGTTCCAGGTCGCGCACCAGCGCCTCGACGTAGGCATCCTCGGGCACATCGTCCTTCGCCTCATGCGAGTTGAAATCGCAATAGGGGCACTTGCGCACGCACCAGGGGATGTGGACATACAGCGCGAGCGGCGGCAGTTGCGACAGGCGCACACCGCCTGCCGACAGATTTTTCAGCGCGGCGGCGGCCACGCTCACCCGTCCTCCTTGACCGTCAGTTGGGCGATCAGCCGGCGCAGCGCCTTGCCCCGGTGGCTGAGCGCGTTCTTCTGCTCCGCATCGAGTTCGGCCGCGGTCCTGCCCAGCTCGGGCAGGTGGAAATACGGGTCGTAGCCGAAACCGTTCGCGCCGCGCGGCGCATCGATCACCTCGCCCAGCCAGCGCCCTTCGGCGATGACCGGCTCGGGATCGTCGGCGTGGCGAACCAGC
>MEQZ01000142.1:9352-12367 GCA_001770425.1 Betaproteobacteria bacterium RIFCSPLOWO2_02_FULL_65_20
TGGGCACGGCGGTCGGCCTGGCCCTTCAGCAGGGAGATCAGTTTTCGGTTGTTGCGCTCGTCCTGCTCCTGGCGGCCCGAGCCCGGAACCTCGCCGGCGAAGCGCGCCGAATGCACGCCCGGCTCCCCGCCGAGCGCGGCGACACAGATGCCCGAATCGTCTGCGAGCGCCGGAAGCTTCGCGTGGCGGCTCGCGTGGCGCGCCTTGGCGAGCGCGTTCTCGACGAAGGTGAGATGCGGCTCTTGCGCTTCGGCAATGCCCAGCTGCGCCTGGGGTACGATCTCGATGCCCAGCGGCGCGAGCAGTTCGGCGATCTCGCGCAGCTTGCCGGGGTTGGAGGAGGCGACCACGAGCTGTTTCATGAATTGGGGTTTATCTCAATCTCCCTATTTTGCGCCGTCGCGCAGTTGCGACGGCGCAAAATAGGCAGAAGATAGACGGCAGATTACGCCGATGTAGCCAATTCCAGGCCTTGCAGGCTCAGGAAATCCCCAGCGCCTCCTTCTGTTTCGCGATCAGCTCCCGAATCCCGCGCTGCGCAAGCACCATCAGCGCATCCATCTGCGCCTGGGAGAAAGGCGCGCCTTCGGCGGTGCCCTGGACTTCGACGAAGCCGCCCGAGCCGGTCATGACCACGTTCATGTCGGTATCGCAGGCGGAATCCTCGGCGTAGTCCAGGTCGAGCACCGGCGCGCCCTCGACGATGCCCACCGACACCGCGGCAACGAAATCGCGCAAAGGGGATTCGGCGACGAGGCCGCGCCGCATCAACACCGAGATCGCGTCATGAAGCGCGACGAACGCGCCGGTGATGCCGGCGGTCCGCGTGCCGCCGTCGGCCTGGATGACGTCGCAGTCGATCTGAACGGTGCGCTCGCCGAGCTTCTCCATGTCGGTCACCGCGCGCAGCGAGCGCCCGATCAGCCGCTGGATCTCCTGCGTGCGGCCGCTCTGCTTGCCGCGCGCCGCCTCGCGATCGGTGCGCGTGTTGGTCGAGCGCGGCAGCATGCCGTATTCGGCGGTGACCCAGCCCTGCCCGCGGCCCCTCAGGAATCCCGGTACCTTGTCCTCGACGCTCGCGGTGCACAGGACACGGGTGTCGCCGAACTCGATCAGCACCGAGCCCTCCGCGTGGCGGGTGTAGTCCCGCTGGATGCGCACCGAACGCAACTGGTCGGCGCCTCGCCTGCCGGGACGCGTCATTTTGCTGCCTGCCTCCGGATGGCGTTGCGGATTTCGGCGATCGAGCTCTCGATCTCCGCGTCGGAAAGCTCGGCGAGCTCGGTGCCCGCATTGCCGAAACCTTCGATCTGCGTCGCGAACGAGGCAGGCTCCAGCGTGAGCGTGGAAACCTGGTGCGCAGCGCCGGAACGGCTGTCGGCCCAGTTCATCGCAACCGTCGAAAGGTTGTCGCACTCGCGGCCGGCGCGCAGCTCGGCGGCATCGAGCAGTTCGGGAATCGCGCGCATGATGTCCTCGCGCGCCAGCGCGGCGCCGATCATGCGCCCCGACAGCGGCCCCCAAAGCCCGTCGGTACACAGCAGCAGGATGTCGCCGGGCTGCAGGACGGTCTTGCGCGAAAGCTCCACTTGCGGCGGGGTAATCGCCCCGAGGCAGTTGAAGATCTTGTTCCGCTCCGGGTGCGCGGCGATCGCCTCCTCGCGGATGCGGCCCTGGTCGACCAACCACTGCACCCGCGAATGATCCTTGGTCTGCGCGACGATGCGCCCGTCCCGGACATGGTACAGGCGCGAGTCGCCGACGTGTGCCCAGTACGCGATCGAGTCCTGCACCACGCAGACGACGCAAGTCGTTCTCGGCGTCTCCAGCAGCCCGCGCGCCTCGGCGTAGTCGACGATGGCATGGTGCGCGCCGCCGATGTTCTTCAGCAGGAACATGAACGGGTCCTCGAGCTTGGTCTGGACCTCGCGCTGGAACGCCTCGGCGAGGAACTGCACGGCGATATGGGAAGCGACCTCGCCGTGGAGGTGCCCGCCCATGCCGTCGGCAACGACCATCAGCAACGCGTCGCGGCTGTAGCTGTAGCCGGTGCGGTCCTGGTTGTTGCGCCGCCCGCCCTTGCGGCTTTCCTGGTAGATGGAGAACTTCATCGCGCCGGTTACAGACCCGCAAACTTGTAGATCGAGCGCCGCATGCTGGCATACAGCGACCGGTGATGCACCTCCGGTTCCTTCTCCCGCAGCAGCACCTTCTGAAGCGCGAGCACGCTCTGCGGGCGTTTCAGGTGGTCGAGCTCGAGACACCAGTCTATGGTCTCCAGGAGCTGGCGCGAATACCTCCCTTGCCAGAGCCGCGTGGTCGAAACATAGCGGTCCCGTTCGACGCGCTGGTCGGCCGCCTGCGGCGCAGCGCCCGCGAGGCACGCAAACATGCTCGCGCCGATCGAGTAGATGTCGCTCCAGGGTCCGAAGCGTTCCCGGTTCCTGTACTGCTCCGGCGGCGCGAATCCCGGCGTGTACATCGGGTTCAGCTTGAAGCCGCCTTCGGTCAATGTCTGGCGCGCGGCGCCGAAGTCGATCAGCACGGGCGTGCCGTCGTTGCGCACGTAGATGTTGGCCGGCTTGATGTCCAGGTGCAGCAGCTTGTGCGAGTGCACTTCTCGCAGTCCGTTGAGCAGCCGCGTGAACACGCGGCGGATGAAATTCTCCTTGATCGCGCCCCGCCGGGCATGAATGTGTTCCTGCAGCGTGCGGCCGCGCTCGTAGCGCATGACCAGGTAGACGGTCTCGTTGGCGCGGAAGAAATTGAGCACGCGCACCACGTTTGCGTGCGACAGGCGCGCAAGCGAGTGCCCTTCCTCGAAGAAACATTTCAGGCCGTAGCGGAAGGTCTGCAGGTTGTCTTCGGCGATGGAGGGCAGCGCATCGCCCTGCTTGCGCAGCGCCAGCTGGCTGGGCAGGTACTCCTTGATCGCCACCGGCTGGTCGTTCTCGTCGTAGGCCAGATACACGATGGAGAAGCCGCCGCAGGACAGCACCTTCGCGATGCGGTAGT